>JAFGPX010000202.1 GCA_016935975.1 Deltaproteobacteria bacterium | reverse complement strand
GTATTCCATCCCCATGATGTCGCCGATTTCCGACCGGACTGGCAACTTTTCCAACCAGTAGTGCTACGCGGCGATCTCGAAGGATTGGCCTTCGAGGAGAAAACCTTGCTCCTGGTCGAGCGCCTGATTGCCTTTCTCCGGCGCGAGAAGGTGCAGGTGCGGATGGCCGACCAGGGGTTTCTACATGCGAAGTGCTGGCTCTTCTATGCGGACCGGCCCGGCCAGCAGGCGCTCTTCGACCGCTTTCGTCCCGTGACCGCCATCGCCGGCTCCTCGAACTTCACGGCCCCCGGGCTGACGTCGAATCGGGAGCTCAATGTGTCCCACAAGGTTCTCCTCGACGAGTCCGAGGGCACGGATGCTGAGGCGGCCCGGGCGGTGCAATGGCTTTCCGACACACGAACGAGAGAACGAGTTGCTGACCTTGGTCGCCGCCTGATCAAGAGCGAGGTCGGAGCCCGGGCTATCATCGATCTCGAGCGCTGGTACACGCGCCAATGGCGGGAGGCGAGGGATTTCAAGCAGGACCTGATCAATCTGCTCGATGCCTCGAAGATCGGCGGCGTCGAGTACACGCCGTTCCAGGTCTACATGAAGGCGCTCTACGAGTATTTCAAAGAAGACTTGGAGGAGGGCGCGATTCCGGCCGCTACCCGATCGGCGGTCGAACTGGCGGAATTCCAGGAGGACGCGGTCAGGAAGGCGCGCAAGATCCTGCTGCGGCACCACGGCGTGATGGTCGCGGATTCGGTTGGGTTGGGCAAGACCTGGATCGGGAAGAAGCTGCTCGAGGACTACGCGTATCACCAGCGGATGAAGGCGATCGTGGTCTGCCCCGCGAGCTTGCGGGACCTCTGGGAGCGCGAGCTGACCAGCGCCAGCATCCCGGCGCGAGTGCTCTCGCAGGAGGAGCTCGGGCGAGAAACCTTCGCGGTCGAGGAATGGGGGGATACGGACGTGGTCCTCATCGACGAGTCCCACAACTTCCGCAACCGGAACGCCCAGCGCTACTTGAACCTCGAGCAGGTGCTGGCCGCCTCAGGCGGCCGCGGCCGAGCCGGGGAGCGGAAGAAAGTCATCCTGCTGACCGCGACACCGATCAACAACGACCTGTTCGACCTGCACAATCAGATCGCCTTGATGACCATCGGGGATCGTGGCCATTTCGTTGGCTGTGGGATCGGAGACCTCTACCGCTACTTCCTGCAGGCCCGCCGAGACAGCCGGAGCGGCGGGATATCCGCCGTCTTCAATTTGCTTGAGGAAGTCGTGATTCGGAGGACGCGTCCGTTCATCCGGCGGGCCTATCCCGAGGCGACGATTCGAGGTGAGAGGATTCACTTCCCCGAGCGGAAGCTGAGGACGGTCCGCTACGACCTGGAGAGGACCTACGCCGGGATCTACGCGGACGTCGTGACCGGGGTCGAGAGCCTGAACCTGGCTCCCTACAACCTCGAGGCCTACAAGAAGGCCGGAGTGGCGCGCGACGAGCTCGAGGTCGGGCGCGAGCAGGCCCTGGTCGGCATATTCCGCAGCCGGTACCTCAAGCGCTTCGAGTCCAGCGTGCAGGCCTTTCGCATCAGCGTGAGGCGCGCGCTCGAGTTCTTGCGGACTTTCGAATCCTATCTCCTCGAAGGCAAGCTCTTGCGCAGCTCGGACTTCCGCCGGGCGCTCGCCTATCTCTCTACCGAGGACGAGGAGGACGACGCCATGCCCGTCTCCCGCGCCGACGAAATCGACGCGAGCGAGGAGGCACAGGGCGTTCTGGCCGAGATGGAGCAGGTCAAAACGGCGGACTACGACCTGCGCCGGATCCACGACGCCCTCGAGCACGACAAGGACGTGCTCACTCGCATATGGGAGCGAGTCAAGGACATCGGGCCCAAGGAAGACGCGAAGCTGGCCATGTTGAAAGAGCTTCTGTGCGGGGAGTTACGGGACAAGAAGGTGATCGTCTTCACCTACTTCAAGGACACGGCCCGCTATCTGTACCGGCAACTGGGTCATCCTGAAAGCAAGGAAGCGTCCGCCTTCCAGCGGCGTTTCGGCCCTGGGCACATCAGGCGGATGGACAGCTCGGCGGACCCGGAGGAGAGGTCGCGTCTGGTTCGCGAGTTCTCGCCAAAGTCCAACGGCCGTGAGGAACTGGCTGGGAGCGAGAAGGAAATTCAGGTTCTTCTCTCCACGGACGTGCTCTCCGAGGGGCAGAACCTGCAGGACTGCGGGTATCTCCTCAACTACGACCTGCACTGGAATCCCATGCGCATGGTGCAACGGGCGGGCCGCATCGACCGCATCGGCAGCCCTTTCGATACCTTGTGGATCTACAACATGTTCCCCGATGCCGGCCTGGAGCGCCTGCTCCACGTGGTTGAGAATCTGAGCGAGAAGATCGCGGGCATCGATCGGCTGGGGCTTCATGACGCCAGCATTCTGGGCGAAGCGGTCAACCCACGGAACTTCAACACCCTCCGCAGAATCGAGAGGCAGGATGGCAGCGTGATCGACGAAGAGGAGGCGCGCAGCGAATTGGCAAGCAGCGAGCTTCTCGCCCAACAGCTCCGCATCCTCCTAGAGGCCGGCGGCCGACAGATGCTGGAGGATCTCCCCGACGGGATTCATTCGGGGCTTCTTCGCAGGAAAGCGAAAGGGGCCTTCTTCTACTTTCGAACCCGCGACGGGATCAGTCCGCGGCGTCATCTGTGGCGATATGTAGACCTTGTCGAGGAGCGCGTCACGGACAACCGTCATGCCATCGCTGGACTGATTGCCTGTGAGGAAGGCACGCCACGCGTGGTAGATCCCGATTTGCGTGGTCAAGTCTTCGACCTGCAGAAGCGTGTGGTCGACGACATCGTTCAGGGAGATCGCGATCAAGCATCGCTCGACTCGGCGCCGCGACCACTCGACCCCGTCCAGCAACAGGCGTCGGTTCAGGTGCAAGCCCACATGAATGACCCTGGCGTGGACCGAGATCGAGCCGTGGCAGCCCTACGTCTTCTCGGTCGACCGATGGTGGGCGCAGCCGTGAAACGCCTGAGAAAGTTCCTGAAGGCTTTCGAGAATCAGCGAGATGTGGCACAGCTCTTGGACGGCGTCTTGGCCCTTACCTCAACCACCGCAGGGCCAACGCCAGGTACCGGGCTGGCTGCGAATGCTATCAAGTCCGAAGATCTCCACCTTGTCTGCTTCGAATTCGTAGCTTCAGGCTGAACGGGACTTGTTTGCATCCCGGAATTAGGGTGCTCGTGTACGCACGGCCTCCGCCGCCAGCCGCTCCAACTCCGCGAGCAGCTCGGCGTGGGCGTGGCGAAACTCGGGGCCGCCGCAGAGACCGGCGAAACGAGCACCCCGCTTGGCTGTGCCGGTAGTCCGTTCAAGGGCAATTCTCGCATCGCCCCATCGACGCTCAGGTTGTCCGATAACCGAGATTGGACGAAGCCGCTGGCGCGGCAGCTTGGCGGCCGTGCTGCTTGGCGGGCGTGGGGGTGAGGCGGGCTTCGGCGTGCGGGGAGCTGACATCGACGGGCACGATCTCGATGGTGTTCGCCGGTCGGTGACAGGCGACTCTTGGCTTTTCCCCAAGCCAAGGAGGTTCCCCATGTCCGAGATTTGCGATGTCCAGAACACCGTGGAGCGAAGGAAGAAGCACATGGAGCTGCGAGGGCTGCGGTCCAATACGGTCCGCACCTTCAGCCGCTGCGCCCGCGGCTTCCTGACCCAGGTGGGCAAGATGCCGGCAGAAATCGCGGCCGGCGACGTCGAAGGATTTCTGCTCGAGCTGGCACGGCGAGGACGCTCGTCCATCACGCCGAACGTGAACCTGGCCGCCATTCGTTGCCTGCTGGCTGCCACCCTCGCCAGTTCTGGCACAGGACGGGCGCCACTTTGTGTGCGACGGGTGGCTCACCGCTGGCGTGCTGTCGTTTCTCGCATGCACCCTTGCGCCCGTTTCGTCGCAGAGCGCATCCATCCCTACGACCGTGCGACGACGTCGGTCCCGAAACGGTGGAGGAGTGAATCCAAATACGACGATGCTTCCGCGACCGCCCGCGAGGTGAAGCGGTCGGTGCGATAGTGCCACTTGAGGTCCAGGCTCGGCCTGCCCTGCGAGTCTCCCTCCCAGAAGTCGAAAACGATGTCTTCGCGGGTGTTCCGTCCGGTCCCTACCTCGATGGGCAGAATGCGGACGCCCGGCAGCCGCAGCTCGGTGTTCATCGGGGCATTGCGGTAGCTCACATAGACGCTATAGGGGGGCCGGCGTTGCGCGGTCGCGGCCAGCCCCAGATCCCCGGCGAATAGCTCGAAGGGCAGAGTCTGAAGCTGCCACGTGCGCGCCATCTCGTCTCCGACGTGGCGAAGCATGATCGCCAGGTCGTCGTGGGCGCCAGCGTCCAGCTGGAGGATGATGTTGGTGAAGAAACAACCGATCAGGGGCTTGACCTCGGGGCTTCTACGATTGGCTGTCGCGAAACAAACCAGGACCCGTGGATCCCCGTAGAGCTTGTGCACGAGCAGGACGATGGCGGTGAGCACGACCGCAAAGAGGGTACGTCCTTGTCCGGTGGCGGCTTTCTGGCAAGGGCCGACGACCGCGGAGGAGAAGGACTGGCCATGCAGGCCGTAGCGAACCGGGGCGGCGCTGCTAGCGTCGGGATCGGGGCCCGCCCGTCGAAGAGCGCTCACATCGGGCGGGAAGAAGTGGCGCCAGTACGCTTGCGCCTGCTCGATCTTCCCTTCTGGCAGCTCCCGCCATTGGCGGATTGAGAAATCACCGTAGCGCAACGGCAAGGGGGGCAAGGCCGGCGCGGCTCCCGCCTGCATAGCCGTGTAGGCCGCGCCGAGCTCGGCGAAAAATGGCGCCCAGGAGAAGTGGTCCGTGCTGATATGGTGCTGCACGAACAACAGGATCCACGCATCGGCGCCGACACGGTAGCAACGGGTTCGCAACAGCGGCGCCCGGTGCAGCTCGAAGGGGGTCAAGGCGACGGCTTGCACGAGACGATCCACGGCGGCTGTGGCCTGCTCGGTGGGCTGGTTCATGTCGGCGGACTCGAAGTCGACACGGGGCTCTTGCTCGACGTGCTGGAAAGGGACACCTTGGGCGGTCGCCAGGACGCGCGTGCGGAGTGGCTCGTGGCGCTCGGTAAGCAAGCACAGGGCTCGCCGCAAGACGTCCAGGTCGAGCGGGCCGTCCACTCGAAAGCAGTGGGGGAGGTTGTACATCACGTCGTCGCGGTAGAGCTGCTGCAGGTACCAGAGGCGGTACTGGCCAAAGGAGAGCGGGACACGCTGGCCGAGCCGAGCGCGGTAGGCGGCGATGGCCGGCGCTGGCCACGCCCCGCCGCCGCGTGCGTCTTTCACGCCATCCTCCTCAGCGGGCGGGCTCATCCTGATAGAGCGTCCCCAGGTAACGCGCGAGAGCCCGGTCAGCATCGGGTCTAGGACCGCAATGTGGCTCCCTCTCGAAGCGGCAATTCCGGCAGGTTGGAGGGACGAAATCGCCCAAGGACAGCTTCCGCGCGTAGGCGGTCAGCTGGGGGCACTGGACCGCGCTCGCGCTGAAGCAGCCAGTGAGAAAGAAAGCGTCGCCGCGACACCCGCCCGTGCATTCATCGAGATAGCGACAGCTCCGGCAGTGCCCGTACAGGCGCTCGCTCGGTTCGCGAAAGAACCTCCGCTCGGGCGAGTCGAGGATGGCGGCAAGCGATGTGTCGCGCGGCGAGAAAATCCGTCCCAAGGGGAAAGGCTGGCCCACGCACGGCACGATGGTGCCGTCGATCAGGCAGTGAACGCCGTTCTCGGGCATGTGGCAGGTCTTGCCGAAGGCTTGTGGGGTCAGCGCGCGTGGTCCCGCGCCATACTCCTCGGTTTCGATGCGCTGGAGGCGTTCGTAGACCCCGGTCAGCTCCACGGGAGTCAGATCGAGTGGATTGCCGCGCGCGAAGCGGTGGGATGCCTTGGTGCACTCGAAAACGTACTCGAAACCGCGCTGCTTCGCGTAGCGATAGATATCGTAGATCTGTCCGCTCTCCACCACCGGCCGGGTCAGACAACACTGGACCGCAACCCGCGCGGGATGGAACATCTCCTCGAGATTGGCGAAGGCCTGATTGACCTGCGTGAGCGTATCTGGACGTCCGGCGAGGACATCCTGCACCCGGCGCGCTCCCTCACCGTCGCCGATGGCATGCCGCTGCACGGCGACGTTGGCGCCGCTGTCGGCTACGCGTCGACAGAAATCGCGGTCAGCCAACGCCAGACCGTTGGTGACCAGCAGCACATGCTCGAACGACCGACACTTGGAGCTTGCGAGCATCTCTAGGATCTGCGGGTGAAGCGTGGGCTCGCCCCCCAGGAGGTAGACCTCTCGGAACCCCACGGCCGCGGCCTGATCCATGGCCCATTCGAAGCGCTGTACGGAAAGGTGTGTCTCCGCTGTCGGCGGCCGATTGGGCACACTATCGAGGTAGTAGCAGGTCACGCAGTCCAGGTTGCAGTTGGTCGTGACATCGATGCCAAAACCAACGGTGCCCGAAGCGAGATCGGCGGCAGTGGTTTCACGGAATGGCATCTAGGGTCCTGGCGGCTCCCCCGCCAGCCTGGGCGGGAAGTCAGAATCGCGTGGGCCGTCGGCAGGTGTCAAGCAACATGGGCCTGTGCCGACGTGCGCCGCCTGGCTCAGAACGGCGAGGACCACTCCACGCCATCGTAGATCGAGCCCACCAGCGAACGGGCAACCCGCGTCTTGCCGCTCGGTTCGAGGGGAAGCTCTTCCAGCAGAGTCAGCTCGAAATGCACCGCGGGACCGAGAAAGCCTGATACGACGTGGCACAAATGGGCGATTTGATCGGACGACGGCGGGACCAACGGCACAGCTCGCAAGAGGACGCGGTCCAAGCGCTCCTGAACCATCCGATACTCCCCCAGCCAAGACGCGTTCCTCACCACGATGCCGAGGATCTCGGCCGGATGCACCAGCCTGCCGTCGGGGAGGGAGAGGTAGTCGTTCATGCGGCCGGCAATCGACCGGATCGTGGAGAAGGGGCAGCCGCACGCGCACGTGCTCTCGCCCTGGGTAGCGACGTCGCCCAAGCGAAAGCGGATGAACGGCATGGCGAAGGAATGCAGGCTCGTGGCCACGACCTCGCCCCGCTGGCCGGGAGCGACGGGGCGGCCATCGCGCACGACCTCGAGGATGAGCAGGTCGTCACAGACGTGGAACTCGGAGCTCTGCCTGCACTGCCACGCCAGGATGTTGAACTCGTGACTGCCGTAGATGTCGTAGACAGGGGCACCAAAGGCTTCGGAGATCTGGCGGCGCATGGCGGGCAGCAGCACCTCACCGCCCACGTGCACGAAGCGCGGGCGCAAGCGTGCGCGCTCCGCAGCACCGGCAGCCAGAGCCACGCGCCAGAGCGCACCGGCCACGCCGCTTAGGACCTCCGGACGCAGCTCGCACAGACGCCGAACGATGGTCGGGATCGGCTGCAGGCAGTCGACCACGGTGAATCGTGGAAGGCCGACGCGGCGAAGCAGGCGCTGCGGCAGCCGGTCGTTGCGCGGGTCGAGAGCGACCGGAATACCGACATAGGCGACGCGATCCATCGCCCGCCGGCCGTAGGTGCGCACGGCCCGTCGGCGAAACGCGTTGAGGAGGCGCTCTTCCCGCCAGGTGCGCCGGACGGCGAGCGGCTGTCCCGTCGAACCGCTCGTTGGGTGCGTGATCAGCTTGGCGGCGTTCACCCCACGCGCGGTGACGTCCTCCGGAGACAGCCCCTGCAGATCCCGCTTCGAGGTGAGGGGAAGCGCGGCCAAGTCGGCGACCCCGCGGATGTCGCGTGGGGTGATGCCGTGCCGTTCGAAGAGACCACGGTAGTAGGGGACGCGCTCCCACGCGTGGCGGATCAGCTCCCGCAGGCGAGCGTCACGAAACGCCTCGATCTCCACCCGAGTGGCGGCACGTTCCGAGAGCAGTGACCTCAGGGTGAAGAGAGCGGTCCGATGGAGAGGCATGGCGGCGTGAGCGCCGAGGTTCTACCCCCACCCATGGGTCACGTGCACACAAAAGCCGATGTCAATCCGACGGTTCATGACTGCCCGCGGAGGGGCGCACGGCTGGCGGGAATGGCGGCCGCCAGCTCGCGCGACGAGCAGGCTGGAGAGGATCGGGGAGAAACGCCGGTTTGTGCCGAGCTCGGCATGAGCCGCGTTTCTCCCCGATCCTCCCCAAGATCGATGGCAAGTACTGCAGCTACACGCTTCACACCTACTCCGCGCCCGCCTGGCCCATCGGCATCGCCGTTCATCTCGGCTACAGCTCACGCTCCTCCAAGTGGGAGTCCGTCTGTGACGGAGATCGTCTGGCAAAGAGGTGCCCGTGAGCCTGGGTCCTACCCGCCCTTGATCGTCCAGACACCGGTCGCCACATCCTGCCGCAGAATGTACCTCGTCCCGTCCGAGATGCGCACGAAGAAGAAGCGCGCGTCGGGCTCCCGCCCCCGGCGCTCGACGGCCACCACCTCCCACCTGCGCCCGTCGACGGCCACCGCCCGCGGCTCCGTATCGGCGGCGTGGCCGCTGTAGCAGAGCACCTCGACGACTCTCGTGTCCATGGCCTACTCGGCGAGAAAGGCAAAGATGGCGTCGCGGCCCGTGCCGAGGATGGTCGCGTAGACCACCACGTCCGTGCCGGCGACGACGCCGATGCCCAAGGGGTTGATGCACTCGCCGGTAAGCCCGTTGTTTTTCGCCTCCCAGGTGAGCCCGTTGTCGGCGCTGTGGTAGATACCGGCGGCGTTCACCGCCATGTAGATCTCGCTCGGCGACCCGGGAACCCGCGCCGCGTTCTGATAGATGACCGAGCAGCTGGAGGACGTCACGCCCGGGTCGGTCCGGCTCCAGGTCGCCCCGCCGTCGGTCGTGGTGTACAGCCCGTCTTGGGTGCCGACGATGAGATGGCCGGCGTTCCCGGGATCGGTGAGGACGAAGCGGGGGGAGAGGTTGGCGCCGGCCGGCTCGGCGGACTGGAGCAGGAAGGTCACGCCTTGGTCGTCAGAGCGCCACAGACCGTCGTACCTCGCGAGGTAGATGGCCCCGTCACCGTCCACCGCCAGCACCCCGCCCCAGTCGGAGATCCTCGCGAAATTGGCGCCGCCGTCGTCCGAGCGATAGAGGTTTCCCTGGCCGACGCTGTCGTCGCCGACCAGGTAGACTCGTCCGGACGCGGAGGGATCGGCGACGATACCCTTGACCGTGATCCCTGCGGGCACGGTGCCGGCCGCCCAGGTGTCGCCGCCGTCGAAGGAGATGCGCAGGGGCTCGGGCGACTGCTCGTATTGCTCGACTGCGGCGTAGACGTGGTCCTGGCGATCGACGGCCACCAGGGCGACGTCCCAGCCCTCGCCCAGCCTCTCGAAGCCGAGCCTGTCCCGCGAGCGGAGCACCCCCGGGCGGGTGGCCACGAAGACCCTCCCGTCGGAGGACGCGGCGAGATTGCGAAGCACCGCGTGCGAGTCGGTCTGTTGCAGGTCCACCCAGCGCCCCGCGACCAGCTCGGGATTCCCGCAGCCGCAGGCGAAGATGCTGGCGAGCAACCAAGGACTCGGGCGATTCATGACTTTGCGCATAGGCGGTTCAGTGCGCCATTCCTCCTTCATCGAATCGCATGTGCGGACTGTCCGACAACGGATTCTACGTCAACTGCACGCACCTACACGGCCAGCCGGTCGAGGGCATCGAGGCCGCCATCCTCGACGACCAGGGGGCGGTCGTGCCCGACGGACAGGTGGGCCGTCTCTGCATCCGGCGCGGCTGGCCCTCCATGTTCCTGGGCTACCTCGAGCAGCCCGAGGCGACGGCCGCCAAGTTCAGCGGCGGCTACTACGACTCGGGTGATCGCGTCCATCGCGACGCCGACGGCTACTTCTGGTTCGCGGGGCGCGCCGACGACGTCATCAACACCGCCGGGCACCTGGTCCGCCCCTTCGAGGTCGAGAGCGCGCTTCTGGAACGCCCCGAGGTGGCGGCGTCCGGGGCCATTGCCGCGCCCGACGACATCATGTTCGAGAAGGTCGTGGCCTTCGTGGTCCTGCGGCCAGGAGTCCAGCCGAGCACGCGGCTCGGCGTCGAGCTGCGCATCGCCGTCTCCAACCGGGTTTCGACCTACGGGGCGCCGCGGGACATCGTTTTCGTCTCCTCGCTGCCCAGGACCAAGAGCGGAAAGATCATGCGCCGACTGCTGGGCGCCCGCTACCTCGGCCTGCCGGAAGGCGATCTGTCGAGCCTGGAGGATTGAGGGGATGACCGGCCAGGCCTCAACCTGTGCGGCCTTGCCTGCCGCCTTGCCCCTCAAAGCAATTGCGACAGCAGGGTGCGCGCGGGGACGACGACGGGATCGTGGCGAGCGAAGCAGTCCGCGGCCTCGAAGGGCAGCTCCCGCACGATCTGGAAGGCGTGGGACGTTCCCAGCTTCTGATGGTAGTAGGCGAGCGAAGGCGAGAGCTTGGTGTCGCTGGTCTTGGCCTCGACCAGCATCCAGGGCTTGCGGTTGCGGGTGACCAGGAAGTCGACCTCGCGCTGGAGCTTGTCCCGCACGTAGAACAGGCGGAAGGTGCCGAGCCCCAGATCCGTCCAGCCGTCCACCGCCTTGAGGAGGTGGGTGGCTACCATGGTCTCGAAGCGCTGGCCGGGATCGTCGACGTCCGACCAATCCCACCAGTACACCTTGGGCTCCTTGCGGATGGCGTTGGCGATGCGGGCGAAGTAGGGTGCCAGCACGAAACAGTGGTGCAGCGATTCGAGCAGGGGTACCCAGCGTCTTACCGTGTCCACCGCTGCATGGACGTCGTTCGCCAATCTGGATAGCGTCGTCTGGTTGCCCGAACGCTCGGCCAGGATGTCCGCCAAGGCGTGCAGCCGGTCGATCTCCACGACGCGGGTGAGGTCTCGGAGATCTTCGCGCAGGAGTTGCTGTCGTCGGAGCTGTCGCCAGAGCAGGCTGAAGGCCGGATCGCGCTTCAAGAAGGGCTCGGGAAAACCGCCGTGGTCGCAGAGGGCGGTCCATTCGACGTGGGGGAGCTCTCGCGGCGGTCGCGTCTCGCCGGTCGGCAACGATGGCTCGAGGATCTCCGCGACGGACAGCGGATGGAGGTGATAGAGGAGGTATCGCCCCATCAGGCTATCGCCACCGCGGCGGTAGACGTCGAGCCGGGAGCTGCCCGTGACCAGCACGCGCAGTCGCCCTTCCCAGGTATCGAACAGGCCCTTGAGCAATCCCTTCCAGCGCGCGTGCTTGTGGATCTCGTCCAACAACACGACCGGAGGGCTCTCCTGCAGCCGGTCCGCGCCCGCGTGGGCAGCGATGGCCTCGGGGCCCGCGAGGATGATGCGGCGGTGACCGAGGTCGTCCCAGTTGAGGTAGGCAGGCTCGGGCGACACCCGACGGCACGCCGTGGTCTTGCCCGCCTGTCGCGGCCCCGAGACGAACGCCATCTGGCGCTGTCGCGCCAGGTGGTCGTTCAGGATGGCGTCGTAGACCCTTCGCATGGCGTCATCGGCCTGTTGACCATTTTACGACCGATCGTAAATCGGGCAAGACCGTTTTGCGATGCTACGTAAGATGGTTTCAATGGACCTACCTCGTCACCAGGCGCTGCTCCGAGCGCCGCTTCCTCATGCGCCCCGACCGCGAGACCAACAACGCGTTCGTCTACTGCATGGCCCTCGCCGCCCAGAAGAGCCACGTGGAGCCAATCTTCAAGAAGCGTGAGCCAGCGATCCGAGCGAACGCGGCGTCATTCGTCACCAGAGCCCCGATTCCCTTCGCCTTGATGATACGGGCCAATCGCGTTCGG
>JAFGPX010000201.1 GCA_016935975.1 Deltaproteobacteria bacterium | reverse complement strand
GACGTATTTGACCGACGAGCAACGAAGGGACGCGACGCAAATCCGCGATTTCACGACGGGAGTCAAACCGTTCGGCGCTTTAGGCCTGCCGGCGAATCGAGATCCTCGGGAGTCGCGAAATCCACGTTCGGTCGTTCGCCGATATTCCGATTGACACGGCCGCCGGGCGCGCGACGATCCCGAGCGATGGGGCAACGCGGACGTTTCTGCTTGTTGCTCGCTCTGGGCGCGTGCGGCTCGTCCGGCACGGGAGCCAACGGCGACGCAACCGCGGCTGCCGGCACGGGTGGAGCCGCAGGCACCCCCGATGCCGCGGGAGCGGGCGGTGCGTTGGGTGCGGGGGGCGCGACGGCGGCGGGCGGCGCGGGCGGAGCGTCACGGCCGCCACCGCGCAACGTCGATCTTTGCGCCGGCCTGGTTTCCGACAAGGCGGCGCGCCCGATGACCGCCTTGTCCAAGCCGGCGGCCGGCGCAACCGTCACGGATGCCGAGTTCGGCACGACGATCCGGCGCATCACGGCCGTGGCGGCGAGCGGCTCGAATCCGGCAATCCGCCCCCTGTACTCGACGGTGGCGGCGTGGAACGCCGACGAGTCGCTCCTCCTTCTCTACAACGTGAACCGCGGGCACGAGCTCTACGACGGCAAGACCTACGAGCCGCTCCGCCCACTCGACGACATCAGCCCGGCCGACCTGGAGCAAGTCTACTGGCACACCTCCGATCCGGACGTTCTCTTCTACGTCGACCGCAAGGACTTCATCCGTTACCACGTTGTGGCCGCCAGAAAGGAGACGCTCGCGACCTTTTCGTTCTGCACCGGCAACGCCAGCGGCGGCAGCGATCCGATGTTCATGTCGTTCGACTCGGCGCGCATCGGCCTCGGGTGCGGCGATCAGTCGTTCATCTACGACGTGCCCACCAACACCGTCATCGCGCGCCAGACCTATGCGGAGAATCCGGCGCAGATCTCCCCGAGCGGCACGCTCGGGTGGCTCGGCGACAGCGGGCGAGTGACCGATGCATCGCTTGCCGTCGTGCGCACGCTCGATCTCGCCGAGCCGTACGGCCACTCCTCGCTGGGGATCTGGCCCACGGGCGAGGACACCTGGAACGGCGTCGTCTACGACGACGGGCCGGCCGGCAACACCGACATCGGCTCGCTCGTGACCTTCGACATGACGACGGGAAAATCGAAGGTCGTCATCGGACCGAAGACGGGCTACCCGTATCCGCCGACGACGCACCTGTCGGGCCTTGCCTACCTCAATCCCGGCTGGGTCGTGGTCTCGACGTTCGGCGACACCTCGGGCAAGGGCCTGCTCGACCTCGAAATCACCATCGCCAACACGGTGACGGGCGCGGTCTGCCGCGCGGGTCGCCACCGGAGTTGGGGCAAGAGCAATACGAAGCTCGCCGAATCCTACTGGGCCGAGGCCCACGCCGTGCCCAGCCCGAGCGGAACGCGCGTGCTCTTTGCGAGCGACTGGGGCAACGGCGCCACGGTCGACGCGTACGTCCTGGAGCTACCGAGCTACCAGCCGTAGGCGGCCGCCACGTTGCCCTCGGCGAGGAGCGGCGCGCGGACAGCGAAGGGCCAAGTCCGCGCGCTGTGATCCATGCCACCTCCACGCGGCCGGCAAAGCGGGCTTTTCTGCGCAAAGTGCCGCGCGGACGCGAGCCATTTGGCCTTCCTCGGGTATCTTGTCATGGATGGCTCTTCTTGGCGCGCAGCCGCTCTGGTTTCCGGCCGCAGACGCGATCGGCGATGCCGAGCTCGTTCTGCGCGCGCGGGAAGGGGATCGCTGGAGTCGGGACGTGCTCTACCGGCGGCACGCGCGCTACTTGTTGGCCATCGGCATCCGGCTCCTGGCGAGCCGCAGCGACGGCGAGGAAGTCGTCCAGGACACCTTCGTGATCGGCTTCGAGAGACTCGGTACTCTGCGCGAGCCGGCGGCCGTGCGCGCCTGGCTGGCCCGCATCGCGGTCAGCCTGGTGCGGCGGCGTCTGCGGCGCGCCCGGTTGCTGGGTGTCTTGGGCCTGGAGCGCAAGCCCGACGACGCGACTCTCGCGGCGCTGGCCTCGTCCGAGCTGCGCCCGGACGAGCGCGCGGATCTCGCGTTGCTCGACCGCATGCTCTGGCGCATGCCGGCCGACCAGCGTATCGCCTGGATGCTCCGTCGGGTCGAGGGCTTGCCGCTCGCCGAGGTGGCGTCCGCGTGCGGCTGCTCGCTGGCGACGGTCAAACGTCGGATCGCGGCCGCGGACGCGCGGGTGGAGCGTCACGTATCCCTCCCGGAGGATCTGTCATGATTCGGTTGCCGCTTCCCTTGAAGGACCATCTGCGTGATCCCGTGCACGAGGGTGTTCTTCGGCGGATCGCGCAAGGAATCGACGCGCGCTCGCCGGCGTGCCGCCGCCGCTGGGCCATGCCGCTGGCCATGGCGGCAGCCGCGGCCACCGCGGCCGGGGCGTTGCTCTTCTTTCATCGCGCGCCCGGCCCGCTCCTGCTGGCCGACGGCAGTGCCCTAATCGCCGTGGCTGCGGGGCCCGTGGCCAAGGATCTCGCGCTGTCCGACGGCTCGCGCATCCGGCTCGCTCCGGGCGCGCGCCTCGAGCCGCTGGCCAGCTCGGGCGTGGCGTTCTCGGCCATGGTCGCGCGGGGCAGGGCGGACTTCGAGGTGCGGCCGGGCGGCTCGCGGCGTTGGACGGTCGAGTGCGGCATGGCCACCGTCGAGGTGCTGGGAACGGCGTTTGCCTGTGAGCGCGGACCAGGCCGGCTGCGTGTGGTGGTCAGCCGCGGGGTGGTGCTCGTGCGCGGCGAGCGGGTTCCGGATCGCGCGCGGAGGCTGCTGGCCGGCCAGACCCTCGAGATTGTCGAGGATGCGCCGCGGTCGCCGCCGCGCATCGTGGGCCAGCTCGCGGCCACGGCACCGGAGGAAGAAGCCGCCGCTTTGTCCGAGGACCATGCGCAGGCCGCCACCGTCACCCGGCCAAGCGGTCATGCCGAGGCTCCGCCTCGTTCGGGCAACCCGTGGCGCGAACTGGCTCGGCGCGGCCGGCATGGGGAGGCTTTCGCCATGCTGGGCACGGATGGCCTGCGGCAGGAGTCGAAGCGGCTCGGGGTCAACGATCTGCTGGCGCTGGCCGACGTGGCCCGCTTGTCCGGGCATCCGGCCGAGGCAGTCGCGCCGCTTACGCGTATCCTCGCCGACTTCGCGGGCGACGCGCAGGCGCCGCTGGCCGCCTTCGCCCTGGGTCGCCTCGAGCTCGATTCGCTGGGGCGGCCCCAGGCCGCGGCCGAGGCGTTCGCGAGGGCGCTGGCCCTGGGCATTCCCCGGGGTTTGCGCGAGGACGCGCGCGCGCGGCTGGTCGAGGCTTGGGCGCGCGCCGGGAACGCCGCCGCGGCACGTCGCGCGGCCAAGGCGTACGCCGACGAGTTCCCGCGTGGCCGCCACGCGCGCGCGGTCGAAGGCTGGCTGCGTCCTCGATGAGCCCCCGGGGCAAAGCGCTGGGCCGTTGCAGACCGTGGCGCCGGTCGACGTCTTACGCCTGGCCGCCG
>JAFGPX010000200.1 GCA_016935975.1 Deltaproteobacteria bacterium | reverse complement strand
GTGCGCAGGATCTCGCGCGCGTGGATGTCCACGTCCGTGGCCTGACCCGAGAATCCGCCGAGCGGCTGGTGAATCAGGATGCGCGAGTGCGGCAAGCTGTAGCGCTTGCCCTTGGCCCCGGCCGCCAGCAGGAACGCGCCCATCGAGGCCGCCTGGCCCATGCAGAAAGTGGCCACGTCGGGGCGCACATACTGCATGGTGTCGTAGATGGCCATGCCCGCGGTGACCATGCCGCCGGGCGAGTTGATGTAGAGCATGATGTCCTTGTCCGGGTCCTCCGACTCCAGGAACAGAAGCTGCGCGATGATGATGTTGGCGATCTGATCGTCGACCGCGGTGCCGAGGAAGATGATGCGATCCTTGAGCAGGCGCGAGAAGATGTCCCAGCCTCGCTCGCCCCGGTGGGTCTGCTCGATGACGGTGGGGATGATGAAGTTGCCGACAAGGGGCGCTTCCGCCGACGCACGTTTGGAGTCTCGCATCGATTTCACTTCCCTTTCCTGCGTTGGGCCGCCTCGGCGGCGGCCTCCTCCGGTGTGACGATGAGCCGCTCTTTGCCCGCCTGCTCTGGCGTGATGATCATTCTGTCCGGGTCTTCGTCGACGATCTTAGCTTGCGCCAGCAACATGGCAACCGTCTTCTCGTGAACGATTTGGGACTTGACGCCCGCGATGCGCCCGTTGTTTTCCAGCTCGGCGCGCAGCTTCTTGCTGCTTTCGCCTCGAGCGGCGGCCAGCTCGGCGATGCGCTTCTGCACGTCGCCCTCGCTGGCCTCGACGCCCTCGCGCTCGCCGATGGCCTGCACCAGAATGCCGCCCTTGGCCTCGGCCTCGGCGTCCCCGCGCACTTCCTTGAGCATGGCCTCGTCGTCGAAGCCGCCCGCTTCGAGATCGAGGCCCATCATGGCCAGTTGCATCTTGGTCCGGTACACGATGTCCGCGGCGTAGCGCTCGACGAGCGAAGGCGCGACCGCAAAGGGATTGGCCTTGACGATTGCCTCGATCAAGGCTTGCCCCATCTCGCGCTTGATGCGCTGGTTCTCGGCCTCGAGCAACCGCCCGCGCACCTTGTTGCGCAAGTCGGCCAGGGTGTCGGCCTCGCCGGTGTCCTTGGCCAGCTCGTCGTCGAGGGCAGGCACTTTGCGGCTGCGCACCTCCTTGATGGTCACGCGCAGGCTGACATCCCTGCCGGCCAGGCTCTTGACCGGCGAGTCGGCCGGCACTTGGTACTTCACCTCCAGGGCTTGGGCATCGAGCGGCACCCCCCGCAAACGCTCGGCCAGGCCGGGCAGACCGCCAGCGTTCTCGTCGGAAAGATCGACCTGAACCGTGCGTGTCTTGACCTTGTGCTCGCCAATCCGGCCGTGCACTTCCGCGGTCACGACGTCGTCGGCCGCCGTCGTCTGGCGGTTTTCGACCGGCTTGAACTGGGTGAAGCGGCGCCGGTAGCCTTCCAGCTCCTTGTCGATCTGCTCTTCGCTGACCTTGGCCGGTCGCCGCGCCACGCGCACTCCCATGTAGTCCTTGGGCGTGACTTGCGAGCGCACCTCGACCCGCGCCGAGAACTTGAGCGGCTCGCCGTGCCGCAGCTCCAACTTGTCGACGGTGGGCGGCGCGATGGGCTCGATCTGCTTCTCGCGGACGGCCTGGCCGATGGCGAACTCCGCCGACTCGCGCGCCACGTCTTCCTCGACCCGGTGCTTGTACAACTGCACGACGACCTGACGCGGCACCTTCCCCGGACGAAAACCCTTGAGCCGGGCCTCGCGGCGAAGCTTGTCATAGGCCCGGTCCAGCCGGGCAGCGACGTCGGGCCATGGCACTTCGAAGTCGACGCGCTTTTCCACCGGGGAGATGTCTTCAATCGTTATCTGCATGGGGAGCGCCCAAGAATAGAGAGCAGGCTCTCGGCGTCAACTCGAATTCTTTTTCGCCTCGTTCCAAATCGTGCCGGCGCACGGAATTGCCACTTGCCTTGTCCCAGCGTTGTTGCCACGATACGAAACTTCGCATGGCAGCCGGAACATTCACGCTCGCGGATCGATTGGGCGCCAAGTCATTGCCCTGCCGTGTGCCGGGGTGCACGCGAACCTATATCCAGCTTTCGAGCAAGGTGTTGGGTCTCGGCCGCGGCGACGGCGATCCGGCGTCCGAGGGCATGTGCGAGCCCTGCCGCGAGAAGGCGCGCCGGGTGCGCGACGTCGAACGCCGTTGCGACCGGCCCGGCTGCAACGGGACCTGGATCTGGACGGCCGCCGCCCAGCTCGAAGCCTTTGCCAGCGAGAAACCCGCGCCCAAGCAGCTGTGCGCGGCCTGCCAGGCCCTGCTCGATTCCCTGGAAGACAAGCAGATCCCTTGCGCCGTTCCCGGCTGCACGCGCACCGCGCTTCTGACCAGGCAACAGCAGCTCCTGGCGCAAGGGCAGCCCGAGGCGACACCCGAGCCGCCCAAGCCGGGAGCCGTGACCCTGACCGGCCCGATGTGCGAGCCTTGCGCGGCTGTCGCGCAACGGATCAGAGACCGCGAGATCAACTGCGGCATCAACGGGTGCACGCGCAAGTGGGTGTGGAAGGCCGACGAGCAGATCGCCGCCTTCGCCGCCGGCAAACCCAACGAGCCGCCCCGCCGCATGTGCGACGTGTGCCGGGCGAACTTCGGCAGGCTGGTGGACCGCGAGATCCGCTGCCGCACCTCGGGCTGCAAGAACACCTGGACCTGGTCGCGCTACGACCAACTCGACGCCTGCGTGGCCGACAAGCCGCCACCCAAGGCGCCGTCCCACATGTGTCAGCGCTGCTTCGAGCTGTGGGGAACCCTCAAGGACATCGAGCGACCGTGCCGACGCGCAGGCTGCAAGGGCACGTGGATAGACAAGCGCGGAGCGCAACTCGCGCGCGCGGTGCGCGGCAAGAGCGGCGATCCCTACCCGCGCCTGTGCCCCGACTGCGAGAAGGATCTCGGCGATCTCGAGGATCGCGAGATTCCCTGCCGAACCGAGAACTGCCCCGGTACCTTCACCTGGACGCGCGAGCAGCAGCTCGCCGCCGGCGTGCGCCCCAAGCTCAAGGACATCGAGCCCCAGGGCGAGGCTGCGGCGCCCGCGGTCGCGGAGAACGTCAACCCCGAAACCGGCGCCGACGCGGCACCGATGGAACCGCGGGCCGGCACCGCCGAAGACGATACTGCGGCGCCCCCGCCCGCTGTCGCCCCGGCCGATGGAAAGCCCAAGAAAAACAAGCGCAAGCGGCGGCGCGAGATCCAGCCGCCCGAGCGCCGTTGCGCGGCCTGCGCCGAGTTCCTGGCCAATCGCAAGACTCAGGAGATCCCGTGTACCCAGTGCGGCACGCCGATCTTCTGGCCGCCCGAGAGCCAACTCCAGACCCATCTCGGGAACTGGGCCGCGCCCACCCTGTGCGGCGCCTGCAAGCTAGTCCAGGTGCAGGCCGCGCGCGAGGCCGCGCGCGAGATGCTGCGCCATTCGCATCCCCAACCCGGCGAGACCGCTCCGGCGGCCGATGCCGCGCCCCAGGACCCAGCGCCCGAGGGCGAGCCCAGCTCGGAATCGACGGACTCCGATGGTGTAGCTCCCGTCACTCGGCCCGGTGCGTGACGCGATCGCGAGGGTGACAACCGGAGCCTTTTCGGGGAGGATTGGCCGGAGGATCCGGACCTTGCGCGTTTTCCCTCCAGCCGTCCTGGCTTGCTTTGCGTCACGCTCGCTCGTCTTGGCGACCGTCACGGCCGCGGCTCTGCTGTCCGGCGGCTGCTTCCGCTCGCGCATGCTGAGCCCGCACAAGTCTTGCCCGGCCGACGACCCCAACTGCAATACCGGCTCCGGCGCTCGAGACGCTGCCGCCGATGGCAAGCGCGACGCCATCGCCGACGGCAAGCGCGACGGCGCAGGGGGCACGCTCGCGGACGGCGCCCGCGAAGGGGATGCCGCTGGCGGCCGGGACGGCAAACGGGATGGCGTCGGGGGTGGCGAACCGGCGGGCGACGCCCGCCGTGACAGCAACGGCGATGGGCCGCGCGACGGGGGCGCCGGCGGCAAACGCGATGCTCGGTCGGACGGAATCGGCGACGGCAAACGCGATGCCTGCGGTCCGATCGAGTTGTGCGGCAACGGCATCGACGACGACTGCAACGGCTTTGCCGACTGCTTCGACAAGGCCTGCATGAGCGACCCCGCGTGCATCGACCGCAAGAAGGAAACCTGCGACAACGGCATCGACGACGACGGCAACGGCTTTGCCGACTGCGAGGATCCCGCCTGTTTCGGCGACAAGGCCTGCACGGTGCCGGGCAAGGAGATCTGCAACAACAACCTGGACGACGACGGCGACGGCCAGATCGACTGCGAAGACCCGGACTGCGTCGCGGACCCGATCTGCGCGCCCGTGCCAGGCGCCGAGATCTGCGACAACGGCAAAGACGACAACGGCGACGGCCTCGTCGATTGCACGGATCCCCAGTGCAAGACCTTCCCGGCCTGCTTGCTCGCGGCGTGCGTCCCGGACGTGGACTTCGGCGCCATCGCCCCGTCCGGCGCCAGCGTGACGCGGGCCATGGCGACCACGGACGCGACGGCCAGCTTCGCCACCTGCGCCCCGCCGGGCGGCGTGGCGCGCGTGGGCGGTTTCAGCCTGGCGGTCGCCACCGACGTGAGGCTCGATTTCAGCCAGGGCACGGGCGCGGCGCACGTCGTGGCCTTGTTCCAGGCCGGTGTCGGGCAGGCCTGCGACGCCAATCCCGTGGACTGTCTCAACGTCAAGGACAAGACGACGGCGACCCATGGCTATGTCGGGTTGGCTCCCGGCAGCTACTGGGTGGTGGTGCAATCCTACCCGGGCACGGCGGGTGCGGCCACGGTCACCCTGTCCACCGGCCAGCCTGGCACGGCCGAAATCTGCAACAACGGCATCGACGACGACGGCGACGGCGCCATGGACTGCGCCGACCTGGACTGCGCCACCGCCCCCAGTTGCAACCTTTGTTTGCCGGACATCACCCTGGGCACCATCGTGGTGGGCGGCGAGGCGAAATCGGCGAACATCGACACCACCAAGGGGCAGAACCGCTACCACCCGGACTGCGCCGGGCTTTCGGACGGCAACGACGTTGTCGTCAAGTTCTCCACCAAGGAAACCCTGAACCTCAATCTCGATATCTGGCAGTACTCGGGCGACCATGCCTATGCGCTCTTCTACTGGCCGGAGCCCGGCAAAGCGTGCGACAGCCGCCGCGGCGGCTGCAACGACTTGAATGGCGAGTATCACGCACGCTACAACTGGAAAACCTTCGCGCCGGGAGACTACGTGCTCATCTTCAAGGCGCTGGCGGCCGGCGAAGAAGGCAGCCTTTCGCTCACGCTCACGGCCTACCCCACGCGCGGGGTCGAAATCTGCGACAACAACGTCGACGACGACGGCGACCAACTGGTCGACTGCGCCGACCCCGACTGCTACAACCTGCCGAGGTGCGCGGCCCCGCTGTGCATGCCCGACGAGGATCTGGGCGACATCGACGTCGGCACCAGGGTGAGCGTCGCTGTCGATCTGACCACGGCCACGAAGGTCTACCGGTCCGAATGCGGCAAGGGCGACGGCCGCGGCCGGGCCTATCGCGTGAACCTGCTTGCGCCCATGACCCTCGAGTTCCGCTGCACGCAGACCGGCGACCATGTCATCGAGATCTCGACGCAGACCGGTCCGCTCGATGCGTGCGACGCCCATATCACCAACTGCTCCGACCCGATCAACGATCCCGGTGGCTGCAACTTCGGCTTCCCGAGCCTGCAGCCCGGTGTTCACTACGTCCTCATAAGCGCCTTCGCGAGTGGTGACGAAGGCACCATGAGCCTAACCCTGCGCGGCGTGGCGGAAGACGCCCCCGAGATCTGCAACAACGGCATCGACGACGACCAAGATGGCGCCATCGACTGCGACGACCGCAAGTGCACGACCGACGAGACCTGCCGCAGCCTGCGTTGCCGGCCCGACAAGAACCTGGGGCTACTCCCCCTCGACGGCTCCAGTTCCGCGGTCGCGGTGCAGACGTCCGGCGCGGGCGACGATCAGAGCAAGAGTTGCACGAGCGGCATGGGCGGCGAGGATTCGGTGGTGAGCTTCGAGTTGCCCGGAGACACGGATCTGACCATCGATTGGGCCCAGGTCGGCGACCACGTCTTCGCGCTCTACGAGGCCGACACGGTCGCCCTGCCCTGCGAGGCCAACATCCCCGTCGACTGTACGGCCACCAAGGGCACCGCCATGGGCAGCTACCGACGCAGCCTGCCTGCGGGCAAGTACTACCTCGTGGTCGACGCCGACCGGGCGGGCAGCGAAGGCGGCGTGATTCTGCAAATCGGCGGCACGCTGGCGGCGACGCCGTAGCACGCCGCCGGCAAAGCTGGCGGACTCCCTGGGGGATGAGCTATGGAAGCATCACGATCCAGCCATGAAAGCCGATCCCCGCTCCGGCACCCACAACGCCTCCCTGGTCGCCCTGGCCGCCACGGGGTTCTTCGCCACCATGGGCATGGTGGCGCGTTTGCTTTCGCGCAGCTTCCCGGGAACGCAGATCGCGATGGTGCGATTCGCCGTCGGCGTTGTCGTCGTCCTGCTGCTGCTGCCGATCCTCAGATCCGGGCTTCGACCCCAGCGCTGGGGCTGGCTGCTCTCGCGCGGCGTGTTCGGCAGCACGGCCGCGCTGCTCTATTTCGTCAGCATCGAGAAGATCGGCGTGGGCATTGCCACGCTGCTTAACAACACCTCGCCCGTGTGGTCGATGCTTTTCGCGTGGCTCTTGCTGCGCGAGCGGCCGCACAAGCAGACCGCTGCGGCCGTGGCCATGACCGTCGTCGGCGTAGCCCTGGTCGCGAGCGGTCAGGGCCACGGGTGGCGCCTGGGCGGCTGGGAGCTTCTGGCCACCCTCTCGGCCGTGCTCGCCGGCATGGCCATCACTTCGGTTCGGGCCACCCGCCGGGAGAGCGCCGACGGCACGGAAGGCGAGAGCAGTTGGACGGTCTTCGCTTCGTTCACGGTGCTCGGCCTGCTCGCCACCCTCCCCACGGTGCTGCCGCCCTACGGTACTTGGATCGAGCCCAACGCCCAGCAGTGGCTTCTGCTCGTGGTCTGTGGCCTGCTCAGCGTGGGCGGGCAGGTCTTGATGACCTCGTCCCTGGGAAAACTGACCGCGGTCAGCCTGGGCATCACACAGCAGACCACGGTCGTGCTGGCCATGGCCGGAGGGATCTTCTTCTTCGGCGAGCCGCTAAGTCCGCGCGGCGCCATCGGCAGCGTCATCACCGTCTCCGGCGTCCTGTGGTCGATGCGCGCCGAGACGACGCGGGGTTGACCACAGAGAGCACACAGGGAACAGAGACGGACGAGAGGAAAGGGCTCGGATCCGGAGACATCTTCCCCTCCAGCTCCGTGTTCTCCGCGGTTTTCCCCCTATCCCCACGGTGGGGCTTCGGCCGCGACTTGCGCGGGCAGAGCGGCGCCCGCGTGCTGCACCTGGACCGTGGCGCCCACGGGAACGGCGCTGGCCAGGATGGCGAGCGCCACCGGCGCCTCGCCGGGCAGGCAGCCGGCGCTCGTGATCTGACCGGCGGCAAGCTGGCCTTGGGCCGCGACGGCGTCCCCGACGCCGGGCGTGTCCTCGCCCGCGAGGCGCAACAGCACCAGGCGTTTCCGAACCGCGCCCCGGTCGCGCATGCGCACGATGGTCTCTTGCCCCACGTAGCAGCCCTTGCCGTGGTCGAGGGCTCCGCCCAGGCCGACCTCGACCGGGAAGCGATCGGGTTTGATCTCCTTGCCGGCGGCGGGCTCGAGCGCGGCGATGCGCGCGGCCTCGGCGACGTCCGCCGACAGCCGCCTCGCGCCCGCCGCGAGCAACGCCCGGACGAGACCGTCGCGGCTCTCCCGGTTGACCGCCACGCAGAGTCCGTCGGCGCCGCACCTGCGACCGTGGGCCAGCCAGAGAGGACCGAAGCGCTCGGAGACGACGTCGCGATGGCCAAAGAGCGGCGTCGCGGCGAGATCGGGGAGCGGCGCGATGTCGAGCGCGGCCACCGCCGACGCGGCCTTGGGGCCGAGCACCGCAACCGACGCCAGCTCCGCCTCGGGCGCAATCCGGAAGTCGTCCATGATGGCGTACTTGGCCAAAGCCGCCGCCACGTGCGCCCCCTGTCCCGCCGCAACGACGAGACGCACGCTTTCGGCACGCACGAACGCGAGCAGGCTCGACAGCACGTGCCCGCGCGCGTCGAGCAGCAGGGTCCGGCCGCCCTGCCCCACCGCAACCCCGGCGATCCGGCCCGAGGTGATCCGGTGCAAGAACGACACGCGGTCGTTCCCCGTCGCGCACGCGAAGTCGCGGTCTTCGCTGTCGACGAAAACCGCGTCTTCGCGCAGCGCCTGCAGCTCGCTCGTCTTGGACATTCGTTTGCCTCCATGGGATGTCATACGCCACCCAAACGGTGCGTTCCAGCAGGCGGCTCCTGTGTCGGTCGCGCCTGCGCCGACGCCATCGGCCTCGGCCGCCAGGCGCGCAAACCGCCCCCGTCATCGCCAACCGCGGCCGGGCTTGGGGTATCATGCTGCTGGCTCTGCGGAAAGGACTCGTCCAGGCACCATGACGAAAACAACCCGCCACGCAACCATCTCCTTCCTCCTCGGCCTGTGCTTGCCCCTGTCGGCCGGGGCCAAGCCGTACACGCTCGCCGAGCTCCTCGACATGGCCAGAAAGGGCAACCCCGGCCTGGCCGCCTCGGCGCAGGCCACGGCCAGCATCGCGGCGCAACTTCTGGCGGCCAAGCGTAGCTGGATGCCCACCGGCGAGCTCAGCTCGCTGGTGGCGCAGGCGCCGCGCATTCGCTGCTACGACGATGAGGGCCGGCGCAACGAAGACAGCTGCGTGCGCACGGATGCCGTCGGTTACGATGCGTCGGGCTTTCTCAACGCCATCACCCCGCGCGGCGTGTTCACGCGCACCGAGATCAAGCTGGTGCAGCCCATCTACACCTTCGGCAAGATCTCGGCCGGCGTCGAGGCGGCCGAATCCGGCGTGAAGGCCTCGCAGAGCAAGGAGGGCGGTCTGCTCGCCGATCTCGAGCTCAACGTGCGCAAGGCCTACTGGGGCGCCAAGTTGGCGCGCGCAATGCTGGCTACGCTCGAAGAAGGCAAGGGCTACCTCGAGGAAGCGCAGAAGAAGATCGACCAAGAGCTGGCGGACGGCAGCGGCGAGGCGACCGTGACCGACCGCTTGCGCCTGCGCGCCATGCGCGCCGAGATCGACGCCCGCATCCTGGAGGCAAAGCGCGGGGCGGCTCTAGCCCGAAGCGGCCTGCGCGCGCTCATCGGCCCGGATGCCCCGGCCGATCTCGAGGTGGACGAGGAAGATCTCGCGGCCCTGGAGGTGCCCTCCCGCACCCTGGCGGAATTCGAGGACGCGGCCCTGCGCTCGCGGCCGGAAGTCAAGGCGGTGGAGAGCCTGGTGGCCTCCAAGCGCGCCCTGGCCGACTTCGAGTGGCGGCGCCAGTACCCGGACATCGTGCTCATCGGCACGGCGGCGTATGCCTACGCCAGCAGCGTGGACACGCCCCACAACGCGTTCGCCAACAACCCCTTCCACACCCTGAGCGCGGGCCTGGCGGCGGCGTTCCGCATGCCGCTCGACCTGGGAGTGAAGAACGCCTACGCCGCCAAGCTGCGCGCCGAGGCCGAGGAGGTCGAGCAGAAGCGCCGCGAGGCCTTGGCCGGCATCGCCTTCGAGGTCGAGAAGGCCCACACCGAGCTTCAGGAGGCCGAAGAGCGCATACAGGTGGTACAGAAGGGGGAGAAGGCCGGGCGCCAGTGGATCGCCGCCGTGGCCCAGAACCTCGCGGTGGGATTGGCCGAGGCCAGGGGTTTCGCGGATGCGCTCCTCGCCTTCTTCCAGGCGCGCATGCGCTTCCTGCAAAGCATCCACGACTACAACGTGGCCGCCGCCGCCCTCACGCGCGCCACGGGCATCGACGTGGCGGCGCCATAGGTAGGGTGTTGCCTGCGGCCGCGATCAATCGCGCCTCGACGGGAGGCGGAACCTTCCCACGGTAGCCCTTTCAGGGTGGGGGCGTAGTCCTCTGCGCCCGACCTCAGATCCCCAAGAACAACCTGGTACCGAAGTTCGGCTCCAAGTCCGACGCCAGGATCTTGCTGGCGGCGGTCTTGATGTCGTAGTCGACCCGTTTGAATTCGAAGGTCTTGCTCTCGGTGTCGAAAACCGTGTAGCTGGCGCGCGGGTCGAAATCGCGCGGCTGGCCGACCGAACCCACGCTGATGATGTACTTCCAGCCGTCGCGTAGCTGGAACTTCAGGGTCACCACCTCTTGCGAACCCTCGTACTTGGGGTTGATGGCGAAGGCTTTGCACAGGTGCGAGTGGCCGATGAGGGTGAGCTGGGGCAGGCGGTCCCAGATCCCGAGGCACTGCGCGGCCTGGTCGCGCGCGAAGATGTAGTCGAAATCCTCGACGCTGATCGGCGAGCCATGGCAGAACAGGACGTCGTTCTCGCGGTGCTCGTAGGGCAACGACCGCAACCAGGCCATGTTGGGCGCATCGAGTATCTGGGCGTGCTTGTCCAGCACGTGGCGGGCAGCGTGGTAGTAGTAGGAGTAGTCCATGCGGCCGGCCACGGCGGCGTCGTGATTCCCGATCACGGTGTGCGCCACGGTGGCGCGCACCAGGTTGCACGCCTCGTTGGGGCTGGCGCCGTACCCGACGGTGTCGCCCAGGCAGATGAAGCGATCGATGCTCTCCGACTCAAAGGCGCGCAGCACCGCTTCAAGCGCTTCGATGTTGGCGTGCGTGTCCGAGAGGATGCCGTAACGCATCTCCTGGTCACTATAGCATCAAGCATTCGCCGACCGCGGGAACAACTGCTCTCGTGTTAGAAGCACGTGGTCGCGCATGCCAGCGGTCGTGCTTGCCTGCTTCTTCCTGTCCGGCGCCTCGGGGCTCATCCTCGAGCTGCTGTGGACGCGCATGCTGACCCTCGTCTTCGGATCGAGCGCGCTGGCGGTGTCCACCGTGCTGACCGCGTACATGGGCGGCCTCGGGCTCGGCTCGTTTCTGGCCGGGAAATGGGCGGACCGGCTCAAGGACCCCGTGCGCGCCTACGCCTTGGCCGAGGCCGGCATCGGCCTTTACGCCCTCGCGGTGCCCTGGCTCATCGGCTTCTATCCGGGGCTCAACCAGTGGTTGTGGGCGGCCTTCGGCGACCGCTATACCCTGCTTTCCCTGCTGCGCTTCGTGGCTTCGGCCGGGCTGCTCATCGTGCCCACGACCCTGATGGGGGCGACGCTGCCGATTCTGGCCCGCTACTTCGTGTCGCGCCCCTTCGAGCTCGGCCGCGTCAGCTTGCGCCTGGGCACCCTCTATGCGGTCAACCTGTTCGGCGCGGTGGCCGGCTCGTTTTTCGCCGGCTTCGTCTTCCTGCCCGGCATCGGCGTGCGTCGCACGAACCTGGTGGCGGCCAGCTTCGACCTCTCGCTGGCCGCGGCGATTCTCGTGGCGCAACGACTGCTCCGTGCCCGCGGGCTGGCCGAGCCTCGACGCTCGCTCGATGAGTTGGCGGCCGCTGCCATGGCCGAATCGCCGACGGCGAAGGCCGCCGCCCGGCCACCGCTGTCGCGGCTGGCCCGCAACGCCGTCCTGCTCTCCTTCGCGGTTTCGGGCGCCACGGCCATGACCCTGCAGGTGCTCTGGACGCGCGCCTTGGCCGTGATCATCGGCTCGTCGGTCTTTTCCTTCACCATCATCCTGCTGGCCTTTCTCATCGGCCTCGGCACCGGTTCGGCGGCCTTCGGCCGCCTGGTGCTGCGTTTTCGCGAACCGGTGCGCAGCCTGGCGCTCACCCACCTCGGCATCGTGGCCTGCATCGGCTTGTCCTACCTCATCACCGATCGTCTGCCCTTCGTCTTCACCTACCTGCTCTCGTCGACCCTGGTCAGCCCCGACGCCGTGCTCACCTCCCAGTTCGTCCTGGCCTGCCTGACCGTGTTGCCCTCGACTTTTCTCATGGGCGCCATTTTCCCCATCACCGTGCGCGTGGTGACCGGCGATCTCGGCACCGTTGGGCGCGACGTGGGTTTCGCCTACGCGCTCAACACCGTGGGCGCCATCTTGGGCTCGTTCCTCTCGGGCTTCGTCATTCTCCCCGGGCTCGGCCTGCAGCGCGGCATCTACCTGGCCGCGGTCACGGATCTCGCGCTGGCCGTTCTGCTCTTCGCCGTGGCGCCCGCCTTGCCGCGGCCGCGCCGGCTGGCCGGCATGGCTGCCGCAGTCGCCATGGCGCTGTTCGCCCTGGCCCTGCCGCGCTGGAATCTGACGAATTTCTCCATCGGCTTCTTCCGCATCTCGATGGCCCGCGACTACATCGACATGGTCGAGCACCGCCACCAACGCAAGAAGTGGCAGGTGCCGAAGCTCGTCTACTACAAGGACGGCATCGCCACGACGGTGTCGGTCGATCGGTGGGGCAAGGTCTTCTCGATGAAGAACAACGGCAAGGTCGACGCCAGCAACGACGCCGACATGCCGACCCAGATCAGCGTCGGCCTTTTGCCGCTCTTGCTCTACGACCGCGACCACCCGCCCAAGGTCGCGCTCATCGGCTATGGCTCGGGCGTCACGGCCGGCGCCGCCACCCAGTACCCCATCGCCAGCCTGGAGGTCGTCGAGCTCGAGCCCGCCGTCTACGAGGCCGCCCACTTCTTCGACGACGTCAATCACCGCCCCACGGAAAACCCCAAGGTCCGGGCCATCGTGGGCGACGGCCGCAACTTCCTCACCCAGCGCCGTGATCGCTACGACGTCATCATCAGCCAGCCCTCCAACCCCTGGATCACGGGCGTGTCCAACCTGTTCACGCGCGAGTACTTCCAGTCCGTCAAATCGCGTCTGGCCGAGGAAGGCATCTTCTGCCAGTGGGCGCAGCTCTACGAAATGGCGCCCTGGAACATCAAGGCCATCTACCGCACCCTGGCCGACGAGTTCCCCCACGTCATGGTCTTCGCCGCCGAGGATCTCTCGTCGGACACCATCCTGCTGGCCAGCCGCAAACCCATCGAGCTGGACCTCGCCAAGCTCAAGCGCGCCTTCGTCGATCCCGTCACGGCCGCCGAGGCCAAGCGCGCCGGTCTCGCTTCGCCGCACGACGTGCCCGCCTTCCTGCTGTTGGGCGACGAGGAGCTGCATTCCTTCGTCGCCGGTGCGCAGGTCAACACGGACGACAACGCGCTCATCGAGTTCGCGGCCCCGCGGGATCTCTTGCGCTATCAGGCCTACGACCCCTACCTGGCCAAGGTCTACGGCCCCATGTGGCCCTATGGCCACCTGACCGGCGTCGCGCGTGGCTTCGACGGCGAGAGCCGGGTCTCCGACATGGCCCGCCTGGCGCGCAGCCTGCTCGCGCACGGCAAGTCGCGCGAGGCCAAGCTGTGGCAGAGCCGGGCCGAGGCCGCGGAGCTGGGCCAAGAACCTCCGACCCCGGACGTGGCGCACACCCGGCTACTGCTCGACCTGGTGGCCACGCGCGAGGATCGCGACCCCGAGATCCCGCTGGCCCCGGACGAGGGACTGACCCCACCCGTCCTGCCGCCGGGGCTGCCGCCCGATATCGCCAGTCGTGTCCGAGACGAATACCGGGACGTGGCGGCACAGGTCGAGAAGAACAAGTACGCCAGCGCCTTCAAGGTCATCGAGGACTGGCCCGAGGAAACCTGGGGCGCCAAGCTGGGCAAGGACTTCGCGCTGCTCACCGGCTTTCTCGACTACAAGGCCGAGTTCTACGGCGACGCCATCGACGAGCTGAAACCGCTGGCCGACGACACGGACTTCGTCAGGCGGCGGCCCGAACTGCTCTACTACCTCGGTCGCTCCTACTTCGCCAACGCAAACTGCGCCAAGGCCGTGGCCGCCCTCGAACGCTACATCCCGGCCCAGCGGGCGCTGGGCCGGCCGCTCCTGCCCGCGTCGGCCCAGCAGGAAAAGGCCGAAAAACCACAAACCGGCGTGCCGGTGCTACCATGAGGGCGTGGCCCCCAAGCGAACCGCCCGCAAGCCAGGCTCTCCCGCCAGCAAGGCCTTGCCCGCCAA
The DNA here is from genome assembly GCA_016935975.1 of Deltaproteobacteria bacterium. Classification (GTDB taxonomy): domain Bacteria; phylum Myxococcota_A; class Polyangia; order Fen-1088; family Fen-1088; genus Fen-1118. Next base: position 14,573 of record JAFGPX010000200.1, on the reverse strand, counting down.
GGCCTCTTTGGCGCAAACCGGCCCGCCGAAAGTGGTGGTAGGGGTCGGGCTCGCCTCCGTCGATCTGCTGTTCGTGTGCCCGCGCATCGACCAACGCCTGGTCGACGCCTCGGTCTTCAGCATGCAAGGCGGCGGCTCGGCCGCCAACATCCTCGCCACGCTGGCCGCGATGGGCAGGCGCACGCGCTTCTTCGGCCGCATCGGCGACGACGAGCACGGCCATTTCATCCTGCGCGGCATGCAGAACCTGCGTGTCGACACCTCGCTGCTCAGCGTCGAGAAGGACAGGGTATCCGCGGTTTCGGTACTGCAAGTCGACGAGCTGTCCCGTCGGCGCAAGATCTTGCGCTCGCGCGGCAACGTCACCCCGCTCTCTCCGCGCGACCTTCCTGCCGGGTTGCTCAGAGACGCCAGCATGCTGGTCATCGACGGCAGTCAGCCCGCCCTGCAGGCCGCGATTGCGGAGAAAGCGCGCGACAAGGGCATCACCGTGCTGCTCAACGCCAGCCAGCTCTCCGGCGGCATGGGCGAGCTGCTTTCGCTGTCGGACATCGTCATCGGCTCGGAGCGCTTCGCCAACGAGCTGGCGCCCTCGGACGAGCTGCGTGACAGCTTGCGCGAGATTCTGAACCTGGGGCCCAGGATCGCCCTTATCACCCTGGGAGAAACCGGCTCGGTCGGCCTCGAGGGCAGCAAGCTGGTGGAGCAGGAGGCCCTCGACGTCTTCGTGGCCGACACCTCGGGCGCCGGTGACGCCTTCGCGGGCGCATTCGCCTACGCGTATCTCCAGGGCTGGCCGCTCGAACGGGCCGTCCCCTTCGCCAACGCCGCAGCCGGCCTGGTGTGCCGCAGTCTCGGGGCTCGCTCCGCCTTGCCCACGGTCGCCGAGGTGATGGCCGCCATGGGGAACAAGTAGTCGGCGGGGCGCGCGCCGGTCGGGCTGCGCCCGCATTCGGCCAGGACCGGCGTTACTTCGCCGGAATGTTGGGAACCGCCGGCACGATCGGCGTGTTGGGAAGGAGCTGTGCCTGATAGACGACCAACCCCCACTTCTCCTTCAGATCCCGGTTGAACTCGCCCAACTCGCTCACGCTGAGATGGCCTATGTAGTCGAGCACCTGGTCCCGGGTGGGCGGCAGTTTGTGGCCGAGGACACCCCCCGCCACCAGACCGCCGAGTAGGCCCAAAATAACAGAGATGAGGATGCGCTTCATGGCTCGTGCCGGCCATGATGCTCGCTGCTGGCCGGCTGTGGCAATCGAAAAGGTCACGCGACATCATGTGGGACTCGAAACGACTCGGCCACTGCGCAAGACCAGCCACGCTTCGCGCCGGCGCAATCCAGAACAGGGACTGGGAAGAGCCTCCCGGGAGAAGCCCCGGCCACGATGGCGCCTCATTCCGGCGGAGAGGTTTCTTGGCGGGCCGGTGCGGCCGTGCGAATCTCTGGGCGTGATCATCAGCAAGGAAGGGACTTCGAACATCGTACTGCTCGTGCTGCGCGCCGTGGTCGGTGTCAACATGGCGTGGTTGCACGGGTGGGAGAAACTGAGCCATTTCGGCGCCAAGGCCGCCAGCTTTCCCGATCCGCTCGGCATCACCCCCAAGTACTCCCTGGGGCTGGCCGTGGCCGGCGAGTTCTTCGGGGCCATTCTCATGGCCGTCGGGTTGCTCGGCCGCGCCGGAGCCTTCCTGGTTTCCGTGGCCTCGGCCCTGACGCTGTTTTGGATCCTGCACGGCACGGCCTGGCGCGAGCGCGAGGTGTGGGCGCTCTACTTCGCCGGCAGTACCACGGTTTTGCTGCTCGGCTGCGGCCGCTTCTCGCTCGACACCCTGGTGTGGAAGAAGCTCGGCAAGGGCGGCGGCAAGGCCGGCGCCAAGACATGAAACCTGCCGAGGCGTAGACGCGATTGCTCGCGCCCCACGGACGCCATGGGCGCAAGAGAATGCGCCCCCGCCCCACGTTCCAGGATCTCCGTGGTTACCCCTTGCGCAAGCACCGCCGCGCCAGGGCGGCGATGGCCGGCACCGGATCGAGGCACAGGCGCTCGAACGACTCGGCCGCGGCTGGGCGCCCTGTAAACGCCGACAGGGACTCCAATGCGGCCAGGCGCACGCGCGGATCCGTGTCGAGAGTCGCGTGCACCAGCCGGCCCACGGCGCCATCGGTGGCGTACTGACCGATGGCCACCACCGCACGGCCGCGAATATCCGGACGGCGGTCGCACAAGAGCTGTGCCAGGAATGGCTCGGCGACCGGCGCGGCGATCGCTCCCAACGCGTCGATGATGGCCAGCCGGACCGCGCGTTCCTGTTCGGGGTAGCTGGCGATCAGGAGCTTGGCCGCCGCGCCGTCGCCGATGCGGCCGATCGCGCGTAGAGCGTGAATGCGGGTTTCGGGGTCGCGTTCGAATTGGACCTGCAAGCACACAAGGGCGCGGCGCGAGCGACGCTGGCCCAGGGCCTGTACCACCATCGCCCGCACCGCGACCGAGGGATCGGCAAGCAGCGGCTCCAAATTGTCGAGGATGTCCGAGGGCTCGCTTGCGGCCATCACCCCGACCGCCACACGCCGCACGTCTTCGCGCGGATCCGCGAGCGACTTGGTCACGAACTCGCGTTGGGCAGCACAAGGCGCGATGCGCATGATCTCGAGCACCAGGGGCGCGTGGGCTTGAGCGTAGTCGGGGTCGGCGAGCAAAGCGCGCGTGACCAAGCTCGCGTCCATGGCCCCGAGCGAGCGCACCGCGGTCTTGCGCACCGGCTCGGCGCGATCCGCAAGACAGCGCAGCATGACGGGCACTGCGTTCTCGACGTGCAGTCCCGACAGCGCCCGCAGAGCGGCAACACGCACGCGTGTCTCGCTGCTCGCCAGCAACTCCACGCACGGTCCGGCGGCCTCCGTGACACCGAGGACGGCGGCGGCGGTCGCGCAAAACACCCGCACGTCGGCGTCGGCGTGGCCCAGGCCCACCAGTATCGCAGGGCAGGCCACCGCCCCCAGGAACACCACGGCGTCCAGAAGCGGCTCGCCGACCGAGGTGTCCCACGCCGCCTCGATGAGGGCGTCACACAGCACGGGAAGCGCAAGCGCCCGCATGACCGCGATGGCGGCCTCCTTGAGGACGCGCTCCTGCGCGGAAGGCTCGCCTTCGCGGCGCACGAGCATGGATACCAGCCGGGCATGAACGACGCTCGCCTCCGCCGAAGCCAGCCTTTGCCACGCGCGGCTGCGATCGAGCCCGGTGCGATCAACCATGCGACGGACGGCGTTGCCCATGGCCAGCAGACAGACATCGAAGTTGCTGGCGCTCGCGCGCTGGAAAAGCAGCTCGGCCAGGACCGTGGTCGCGGGCACCGTGGCGATCTTGCCGAGCGCCGTGATGGCAGATTCGGAGATGACGGCATCCCCGGCCGCGCGCATGAGGGCATGCACGCTGCCCGGGTGTCCGATCTCGCCCAGCGCGTACGCGGCGGCGAAACGCAGCCATGGGTCGGCTTCCAAGACCGCCTCGATGGGCGCCGCAGCAGCCTGCGCCCGCAGCTTGCCCAAGGCGTCGATGGCCGCCTGCGCCACGTTCAGATCGGGATGCTGGAGCAGCCGAATCAGGTGCGGCACGGCCGCCGGATCGCGCACTTCGCCGAGCGCCGTGGCGGCGTACATCACGACATCGGCCTCGGCGCTGCGCAAAGCACCAATGAGCGCCGAAATACCGCGGCTGCCTCCGCGCGCCAGCGCGTCGAGCACGGCAGTGCGCCCGCCCTCTTCGTCGTCCCGGCCCGCCCCGTCGCGCTCCTCGTCCAACTCGGGACCGGCGGTGGCAGGGGTCGGGGCGTCAGGTGCTGGGGTCGGCGTGCCGCCTGGACCAGACGAGCCGCCTTGCGATGCTGGGCGCTCCTCGTCCAAAAACTGGGCCGGACCGGGGGTTTGCATCAGACGGTGAAAGCCTCCATGCGCTTGCGCAGCGACTCGGCCTCGGCCGCCAGCTCCTTGGCGGCCAGATTGAGATGCTCGACCACCTGCAGGTTCTGCCGCGCGACTTCCGAGATCGATTCGGTGGACTTCACGACCGTCTCGCCGCCGCGCTTCTGTTCCATGGTCGCGTCGAGCATGGAGCTCGTCAGGGAGCGCATGCGCTGGGAGGCGGTGACGATCTCGGCCGCGCTGCCGGCGTTCTCGCGCGCCGCCATGGCGATCTGCTGGGCTAGGCCCGACATGTTCTCGGCCACCTTGAGCGTTTGCCGCGCGGCCTCGCTCTGGCTCTCGGTGGCCAGAGCGCCGGTTGCGATGATGGTCGATGTCTTGTCGATGGACGCCATCATTCCCACCAACACGTCATCCGTCAAGGTCACGGCCGCGCCGACGTCCTTTTGCACGCCTTCGATGATGGAACCGATGTCGCGGGTCGCCTGCGCGCTGCGCTCGGCCAGGCGCTTGACCTCGTCCGCCACCACGGCGAAGCCCCGCCCCGCCTCGCCGGCCCGTGCCGCCTCGATGGCCGCGTTGAGCGCCAGCAGATTGGTCTGATCGGCAATCTCCTCGATGAGCCGCAGGATCTTGCTGATCTCCTGCGCGCGGTCGCCAATCGCGCCGATGGCGCGCTGCAAGGCTTCGCTGCCCGACTTGACCGAGTCCAGCGTGGCCTTGGACATCTCGTTGGCCGTGCGTGCCTGGGCCGTCACCTGCGTGATGTTGTTGGAAAGCCCGGCCAGATGCATCGTGGCCTCCTGCGACGAGGCGAGCAGAGTCTGGCCGTGCAGGGCGGTCCGTTCCAGGGTCTCGTACATGCGCTGGAACGCCGTGGTGGTTTCCTCCACGCTGGCCGACAGCGACTTGGCGGTCCCTGAGAGCTGCTGAATCTGGTCGGCGATGCGGCCCATGCTGGTCGAGGTAGCGGCGGTCGCGGAGGACTGCGTCTCGGCGCCCTTGGCAAGCTGGGAGCCGGAGGACGATATCTTTTCGGAGGCGGCAGCCACGATGCGCGAGGCATCGAGGATCGTCCGGATTGTGTGGCGCAGATTGGCCGCCATCTTGCGCATCGACACCAACAATTGGCCGACCTCGTCGGTGGACCGGGTTTCGCCGATTTCGATGGCGAAGTTCTGCGCCGCGAGGCTGTTGGCCGACTCGACCGCCACGTTGATGGGGGCGGTGATGCTGCGAACGATGACCGACACCAGGCCGACCGCGGCCAGCACGGCCACCAGCACCAACAGGATGGTCCGGTTGCGCTGTTCCTCGCGCGATGCCACCCGATCCTGCAGATCGGCGCGCCGCGTGCCGAGGGCGTTGTCGAAGGTCACGAACAAGGCATCGAGCGCAGAGTTGGCCGCCGCCCGCAGCGCCCCTGCGGCGCCGCTTTTGGCTTCCTCTTCGGCGACAAGCTCATCCAAAGTCTTCATTCGGCCGGGCCGGCTTTCGCCCGCCGCCAGGTGCTCGGCGGCGGTTATGACCTTGCGCCCCGCCGCCAGCCACTCTTCGAGCGGCCCCTTCACCGTGGCCAAGAGCCGCGGGGAAAGCAGGGGCATGCCGGCGCGCGCGAACTCGACCAGATCGCGCTCGATCTCTGCCAGGTCCGTGGCCAAGGCGTCGATGTTGCTCAGCATGTGAGCGCGCCCGAGGATGGGGACCTCGGCCCCCAGCTCCCACATTCCGCTCAACTCGACCATGCGTTCCAGGTGCCACGCCGCCTTCGGCAGCTGGCGCAGAGTCGCGTCTTCCAGGTGCGCGGCGCCAGTCTCGAAGATGCCGGCCTCGTCCGCCACCAAGGCGATCTCTCCGAACCAGGCCGCCACGGCCTGGCGCATGCGCCGTTGCACTTCGCCTTTGGATTCGGCCGCGAGCCCGGCCGCCAGCGTGCGCAGGTGGGCCATTGCCTCCGGCGAACGCAAGCGCTCGAGCCCGCTCGCCATGCCGCAGCCGGTGGTGCTCAGCTTCTCGATCTCGGCCAGCGCGGTGGCCGCGGCAAGATTGGTGTCTCGGTCCGCGTCCTCGCCGCGCGCCAGCCCCGCCTGCGTGGTCAAGGCGATCTGCTGGCTGAGGACTCGCCGCAGTTGCTGCGCGTAGCTGACCACGCACAGCTCCCTCCGCATACGAACGATCTCCTCGCTGCTCTTGCCGACGAAATCGCGCAGCAGGAGCGCCGTGGGGAGCAAGAGCACCGTTACGATGATGAGCAGCTTCTGCCACAACGACAGGTGGCGCAGCACGGGCGCGCCCTCGATGCGGCCCAGCCACCAGCGACGCCGCCGTTCGCGGGTCACGCCGTTGGCACCGGCGGCGGAAGTCGCCTCGGTGTGGGAAGCATCGGAAGTCGAGGAAGCTCTGCTTTCTTGCCTGGTCATGCTTCTTCACCTCTCGTATTTGGCGCGACCGCCCCCAGTCTCGCGTGCAGCAGAAGGTCGGCGTCCATCAGAAGAACCGTCCCATCGCCCACCCGAACCGCGCCCGTCACCCCGAGGGGCGCCGTGCCTTCGGCGGACGACTCGATGGCAGGCACGGACAGCTTGATGATGCGGGCCACCCGGTCGACGATGAAACCGAACAGTCGGCCCGTGACCTCGACCACGAGGAGCCGGGATCTCGGCGTCGGCGGCGCGCCGGGCAGCCCCAGGCACAGGCGCGTATCGACGGCGGGCATGATGTGGCCGCGAAGACTCACCACACCGCGCACCGGCGCAGGGGCCTCGGGCACGCGGGTGACGGTGGTCAAACGCACGATCTCGCGGCACTGCAGGATCGGAATGGCGTACTCGGTTTCCCCAAGGAAGAAAGCCACGTACTGGCGAACCTCCGCCGGAGCCTGCGTCTGTCCCCGCTGGCCCTGGGCCACCAAAGCATCGGCGAACGCGAGCAGAGTCTCTGCCTTGCCGGCCGCGACGACGGCCATGGCCTCCGCGTTGCGCTCCTCAGAAGACATCGTAGACCACCTCGGCCTTGGTCTCGCCGGACCGTTCGGGCTGCAGCGTCCGGTTCACGCGCCTGACCACCTCCACGCAGTCGAGAATGGGCACCACCTTCCCCTGCGCCAGCACGGTCGCCCCGGACAGCATGCGGCACCCGAGCAGAGCCGCATCGAGCGGCTTGACCACGATCTCCTGCACGCCCGACAGCCAGTCCACGAGCAACGCTCCGCGCTTGTTCCCGGCCTGTAGCACGATGGCGTACGGTCTCGCCCAGGCCTCGGCCAATCCCTGGCAGCCAAGCAAGCGGCCGGCATCCGTCGCGCGCACGAAATCGTCGCGCCAGGACAGCAGCAACACCCGGTTGATCTCCTGCAGATCCTTTTCCCGGCTCTCCACGGTGTCCAGAATGAATCCCGTGGGCACCGCGAAGGTCTCGCTGTCGACGCCGAAAACCAGCGCCTTCTGCAGCGAAACCGTCACCGGCAGATCGAGCGTGAACACCGTGCCTTGGCCGCTGGTCGAGCGCACGTCGATACGGCCGCCGAGCCCCTGTACCACACCGGCGACCACATCGAGTCCCACCCCGCGGCCCGCCAGCTCCGTGACCGTCTTCGCCGTCGAGAACCCGGCGTGGAAGATGAGCCGCTGCAGATCCTGCTCGCCGTATCGGCTGGTATCGATCCCCTCGGCCTTCGCCTTGGCCACGATGGCCTGCATGTCCAGACCCCGGCCGTCGTCGGCGATGGTAACCTGCACCCGGCCTTCGCGCAGCCCCGCGCCAAGTAGGATGCGCGCCTTGACCGGCTTGCCGGCGGCCGCGCGCTCCTCGGCGGTCTCGATTCCGTGCGCCACCGCGTTGCGCACCACGTGGACCAGCGGCTCCGACAGCCGACGGATGATGGCGCGGTCGACCGCGGTTCCGCCGCCCTCGATGCACAGCTCGATGGGCTGCCCGCGTTCGCGCGCCAGATCGCGCACGTAGCGGCCGTAGCGGCCGAACAGCGTGGCGATGGGGGCCAGCCGGACGCGCAACAAGCGATCGCGCATCTCGCGGGTGGTGCGGCCCAGGCCGGTCAAAACGCGGTCCATCACCTCCATATCGCCCGCCTCGAACTCGCCGCGCAGAAGCCGCGCGTGCACACGCAAAAGCTCGGTCTGGCCGACGATGGCCTCGCCGGCCAGCTCCAGCAGCTCGTCGACGTCTCCATCGGCAATGCGCGCGCTGCCCCGCTCGCCGTCGCTCGGCGCGCTCGTCACGACGCCGGCCGCACCCGTCTCCGTCGGCATCTGGGCCAGACCGGCGGACGCGCCGGCGGCACGTGCCGCCTCGATCGAGACCGCCGTGCGCGCCACGAACTCGTCCGCCCGCCCGGCGTCCAGACTCCCCGCTGGCGCCGATCGAATCAGCATGACCAAGAGATCGCCGCCCTCGAGCAGAGCCTGCACCAACGCGGGCCTATCCTCGGGCTCCACCTCGGCGGCCCGGGCACAGACGTCTTCGAGAACGTGCGCCACCTGCGCGACGGGGGACAGCCCCATCATGGCGGCATTGCCCTTGATGGTGTGCAGGCCGCTTCGAAGCGAACGCAGCAGGGCTTTGCCGTCCTCGCCCACGCCCCAGGCCTCCTCCAGCTTGAGCACCTGCGCTCCGACCTCCAGCGCGATCGGCTGCGTCTCGTCGACGAAGTCCTTCACCAGAGCTGAGAAGATATCTTCCACGTTTGGCCTTCCGCCTACCCGGTCCTGCGCCCCTCGACAACGGCGGCGGTCACGTCCTCGGTGGGGTGCGCCCGGCGCAAGAACTCGTTTTCCAGCGCCAAGCCCAGTTGAAACGCCGCCAGCTCGAAGATCTCGATGTCGCCGATGGGTCGCTCGCGGCTGCCGTTGTCCATGTAGACGGCCGCGATGACCCGTTCGCTGCCCGGCACCGGCAGCACGGCGATTTCGCCGGTGCGCGGCCGGTCCACCGCCTCGGTGAAGGCCTGCGGCAGCTTGGCCCGCTCGTAGTCCATGCGGCGCGAACGGCTGTCGGTCACGCAGCTCTTGAACACCCCGCTTTCCCCGATGGCGAAGATGAGCCCCTGGGTCGTCCTGCTCAAGGGCGCTCCGCCCAAGGTGTTGCCGAAAGCCCCCAGCGCCACCAGGCGGTCCAGGTGCGGCACCAGGAGCACGCCGCGATCGAGCGACTCGGCCACCGCCGCCATCAGGTTCGACGAGACCGAGGTGCCGAGCAGTCCCGAGCGCAGGTCGGCGATGATCCGGCGCAGGCGCGCGAAGCTGGTGCGAATCCCCTCGGCGATGGCGTGCTCGTTCGACATGTATTTGCGTTGCCGCGCCGCCGATTGCATGCACGCGACCACGGTCTCGGGCACCGCCGAGGTCACCGAGAGCACGCCGGCCTTGTACATCTCGCGCAAGGGAGCCCGCCCCTCGAAGAGCGCGATGACCGCCGCCCGGGGCCGCGAGCGGCACAACGCGTGCAAAGTGGCCAACGCGTTCACCTGGTAGCGCAGATCGACCACCACGATGGGCGGCGCCTCGCCCAGAAGCGAGGTGCCCGCGTCCCGCAGCGCGACCGCCGAAACGCGTTGGCCGCTTGCCGCCATGAGCTGGTTGATTTGCTCGGCCAGCGCGCCGTCCGGGGACACGATCTCGAACCGCGCCTGTTCGCAGAGCACCGGGGGCGTAGGCTCGCGGGGGATGACCGTCTCCTCCTCTGGAGCAGGGCCTGGGGCAAGGGGGAAAGCCCCCTTGCCACGTGTCGCACCCTCGACGAACGGCACCTCGATTGCGTCATTCTCCACGATGGGCGAGGCAGACTCCGCCGCCTCGGCCGGCTCCCCCACGGTCGCCACGGGCACGCCGGCGGGCGGCACGCCTTGCTCCCCCATGCGCCGGAGCACATCCATGAGCACGGTCTGGGTGTCCAGGTCCACCTTGGGCGCGCCCGTGAAGCGCGTGACTTCCACGAGCGGCGTGAGATCGTCGATGGCGAATTCGAACGAGCCCGAGCGCCAGGCGCAGATCTCGCCGACGACACGCTCGATTTCCTGGGCCATGACATCACGAATGATCTCGGGGCTGGTGGCGCCCGCGCGCACCAGGTAGTGGCCGATGGCGCGTCGCGGCCGATCGGTGTTCTGCGCGTCCAGAGCCGCGGCCAGCATGTCCTCGTCGATGGCGCCCGCCGCCAGCAAGAGCTCACCCACCCGGCGCGTGCGCGGATTCCAGGCGCTGACGATGCGCCCATGCTCGAATCCGATGATGCCTTCCTCCTGACCGTCGTTGACGGTCAGGCTCCCCGTGTGACCGCCCACACGAATCAACTGCATCACGTCGGCCACCGCCACGTCTTCGATCATCCCTCGGAAGCTCATTGCGTTCCTCGTGCGGGGCGCGCCCCACCTGTCATCCCTTCTTGACGAGCTTGATCAGATCTTCGAGCGTGCGCAGCTTGCGCGCGGCACGCGCGTAGACCCGCGAGGCAAACAAGGCCGAGGCGGCGTGGGCGCCGAGCAGATCGAGGATCTCCCGATCCTCCTCATCGAGCTTGGCCTTGTGCGAAAGCAGCCTGGTGATGAGCAAGGCACCTACCGTCACGTCCTGCACGCGCAGAGGCACCACCACCAAGACCGGCGAGCCTTCGACCGGGCCGAAGCGCAGAACCCCGTCGAGCAATGCCGCGTCGACGAGGGGATCGCCTCCCGAGTAGGTGGCGGCGCTCGACCATGGCGCGTCGATGTTGCCCTCTTGCATGCGGATTTCCAGGGCGCTGCCATCCTCGTTGCGCAGTAGCAGGGCGAACTGCTGGGCGCCGATGAGGTTGACGGCGATCTCGGCGATGGTCGACTGCACGTCCGCCGGATCGAGAGTCGCGTGCAACTGGTAGGTCGCCACGTAAAGAGTCATGAGGCGTCCGACCTGGTGCTCGACCTCGAGCAGCCGGGTGGCCAGCTCTTCGCGATCGTTCTCGGCGCGCGCCAGCCGGGCCTCGCGTTCGGGGATCTCGCCCGAACTCGCGCGTTGCTGCACGACCGATTGGCTGGCCTCCTCGATGGCTTGCTGCGCGTCGTGGATCAATTGGCGCGCCCGCATCAGGGTGGCCAGGGGATCGCCGTTGTCGGTGCCGGCAGCGTTGGGGTTCTGCTCTCGAAACGCCATGCCATCACCTCCTTTGCGGTGCGGTCCGATCCGTGGTCAGCCGCCCGATGATCTTGAGCAGATCCTCCCGCTGAAAAGGCTTCTTCAAGTAAGCAACGGCGCCGGCCTTGAGCCCGCGCGCCACGTCCTCTTCCTTGCCCTCGGTGGAGACGATCACGACTGGGATGGCGGCGAAGTCCGGGGTCTGCTTCACCTCTCCCAGAAACTCCAGGCCCGTCATGTGCGGCATGTTGATGTCCAGGATGATGACATCGACGTCGGGGTGTTCGGCCAGACGGGCCAGGCCTTCGCGCCCGTCATGCGCGGCGATCAGCATGCAGGGGCGCAGCATGACCTCATACATCTTGTGGATGAGGCGCGAGTCCTCGACCACGAGCACCTTGCGGGTCTTGATAGCGTTCACCTGAACCTCCCTTGGTGGGATTCTCGCGGAACAGGTCTGCCGGGTGCGAAATCCATGCATGACGGGACGCACAGACACCCTGTCCCACTGCAAATTCTCGTCGGAAAAACGCCGCGACTTGAGCCAGGAGAAACCCAACTCTCCGCCTGGTCGCAAGCCCCGACGCGGCCCTATCTTGCCATGTTCCCCCGGCGCCGTGACGATTTGTCGCATGGGGCCGGAGGAATCCCTCCCGCAGCGGTCCGTCGGCCGGCGCAAGACCCATTGCAGCAGGACACACCAAGCATCAGACGCTTCGCCCTCGATGCACCCGCCGCCGTCGCCGCTCGGCCAGGGCCGCGACGACGGCCTCCGCCACGGCTTGGTCGCAGCCCAGCCGCTCTGCGACCGGCCTGGCGCGCATGCCGCTGGCGATGCGCGCGGCCAGGAACTCGGCTTCGTCGGCGCGAATGGCGACGCCCCCCAACACCGGGTAGCCCAGAGCGAGGCAGGTGTCGTCGTCCACATCGTCGGACGGCACGAAATAGCGAGTCCGTGGCCCTGGCACCGGTACGGCGAGCCCGGGTCCCAGGAAAGCCTGGCACAGCGCCGCGCGCACGAGCAGCGCCTCGGGACGCAGGAGCGGCGCCGCGTAGAGCACGCGCCGGCCCAGCTTGATGCCAGCCCGCCCCAGGCGGCTGCGGTCGGCTGGCTCGATCTGGCGTAGCTGCGCCAGCGCTTGTCCGGCCAGCGCGGTACCCAGGCCTTGTTCGAGCTGGTAGAGAACCCCGCGCGCCGCAGGGCCGACCTTGCCGAGCTGTGGATCGCGCAGCGCCGACAGCAGGGTCTGCGCCAGATCGCGCGTCCAAGCCACCAGCCGGCGCTGCAGCCGCAGCCTGGCCCCCGGCCCCAACTCTGCGAGGGTGACCTGAACCTCGGGCCGCAGGCGATCCGCCCCGCGGGTCATGCGGCCCAGCACCTTGCCGTCGGCCACGATTCTTCCCCCGTCATCCAATCCGAACCGCTCACCGCCCGCCTCGACCAGCCCGTCAATCCATCCGTCCAGATCGCCGAGCCCGGGCCCGTCACCGTCCGTGTCGGCGCCGACGGCGTGGCGCAGTTGCTCCGCGAAAAAGCTGCGCGCGGCCGCACGGCCACGGCTGCGTTGGCTGCGAGCGTCCACGAACCTGCGCACGAGTCGCTCGTGAAGCGCGTCGGAGAGATCGTCCTCGAGCTTGCGCGCTTGTTCCTGGAAGGCCTGCGCGTCGTCGAGCCAGCGCGTGTGATGCGTGACGTAGGTCCAGGTCCGGATGAAAGCCATGCGGGCCAGCAAGGTGTCGATGTCTCCCTGCAACTCCGACAGGTGCTCCAGGTGACGCGCAATCCAGTCTCGCTCCAGACGGGCGCGCGGTCCGCTGAGCTGCAGAAACACCGCGCGTAGCAGCTTGAAGTGATCGTCGAGCTGAAGCTGGCGATAGTCCGGGATCTGGCAAACCTGCCAGAGCAGGGCGACGTTGGCGCTCGACCGGCAGCGCGCGGCGATCTCGGGATCGGCGGACAGGCGCGCCAGAGCCCGGGTGTCCTCGGCGTCCTCGACCAGTTGCAGGCAGCCCTGCCGCGGCCGGCGGCCGAGCGAGGCCGCCAGGGCGGCCAGCGAGCGCATGTCGAGATCGGCATTGCGCCAGAACACGCTCGTCTGCACGGGAAAGCGGTGCTCTTCGAGGGCGCGCACCGTGGACGGCGGCAGGGCCGGCAGCGGCGCCAGCGTCACGAACTTGCCGTTGTTGTGATAGCGGCCGGCCCGCCCGGCGATCTGCGCCAGCTCGGCGTCTTCCAGCTCGCGCAGCTTGCGGCCGTCGTACTTGCGCAGATCCGCGAAGGCAACGCAGTCGACGTCCATGTTGAGACCCATGCCGATGGCGTCGGTGGCCACCATGTAGTCGACCTCGCCCGACTGGTAGAGCGCCACCTGCGCGTTGCGCGCCCGCGGCGAGAGCGCGCCCATGACCACCGCGGTACCGCCACGCCGGGCGCGCAGGCGCTCGGCCAGCTCGTACACGCGGTCGACCGAGAACGCCACCACCGCGGTCCGCGGCGGCAGGCCGCGCAGGTGCACGTTCCCGCCCCAGGACAGTCGCGACATGCGCGGCTTGCGCTCGATGCCCGCGGTCGGCACCAGCCGCTCGAGGATCGGCCGGATCGTGTCCGCGCCCAGAAACCAGGTCTCCCGCCGCCCTCGCCAGCCAAGCAGGCGATCCGTGAAGACGTGCCCGCGCTCGACGTGCCCCGCCAGGTGGATCTCGTCGACCGCCAGGAAATCGACCTCGCGATCCGCGGGCATGGCCTCGACGGTGCAGACGAAATAGCGCGGCCGCGCGGGCATGCGCTTCTCCTCCCCCGTGACGAGCGCCACCGCGCCCTCGCCCACCTGCGCCGACACCCGGTCGTAGATCTCGCGCGCCAAGAGGCGCAAGGGCAGCCCGATCATCCCCGTCTCGTGCGTCAGCATGCGCTCGACCGCGCGATGGGTCTTGCCGGTGTTCGTGGGACCGATCTGCGCGGTGATGCTCGAGGCGAGGAGAGACTTGGGTAGGAGCATCGAGGGGATCTAACCACAGAGAAACCCGTAGGGGCGCAATTCATTGCGCCCTCGACCGCAAAGACATCCGTAGGGGCGCAATTCGTTGCGCCCTCGACCGCAGGACGCGATGACGGGCACCATTGATCGCGGCCCTGCCGTGATGTCGGGCGCGATGAATCGCGCCCCTACTAGTTCTCGCTGCGGCCGCCGATGCCCTTGGTGTCGGCGGAGATCTGGCGGGCGGGCTCCTTGGGGCGCAAGGCGCGCGTCGCCTTGCCGGTGCGCCAGATCTCGCTTTGGCCGAGCTCGGCCAGCTCCTTGCCCAATTCCTGCTGGTAGTTGGGGCCACCCGTGGACGCCAGCACCCGAGCGCATTCCTTGCCCGACGAGACGCGATCGTAGAGCAGCTCGAAGACCGGCATCACGGCCTGCTTGAAGCGCGGGCGCCAGTCGAGCGCGCCCCGCTGCGCCGTGGCCGAGCAGTTCGAGTACATCCAGTCCATGCCGTTCTCGTCGACCAGGCGGATGAGGCTCTGGGTCAGC
>JAFGPX010000199.1 GCA_016935975.1 Deltaproteobacteria bacterium | reverse complement strand
CGTATCAGATCGTCGATACGCCCGCGCACAGTGGACGTCGAGCCGCGGCATTCACCGTGACCAGCGATTCATCCAGGAACGGGTACGAAGCCCGTTGCGTCCTCCAGGGCGCGCTGCCGCCCGAGGCTTCATACGGCGTTTGGTTCTACCTGTCCTCGCTCGCGAGGAACACGGACAACTGGAACCTCGTGCACTTTCAGGGAGGGGCCCCGAATGCCTGGCACAATCTGTGGGACGTCTCCCTCAACAACGCGGCGGATGGCAGCTTGTACCTTCGCGTCTTCGATGCGTTGCGTGGGGTGTATCGAGTACCCAACCCGACGGTGTCGGTTCCAGTCGGGGAGTGGTTCCACGTCGAATTTCGCTTCAAACGGGCGAAGGACGCGACGGGTGGAGTGGCCCTGTACCAGAATGGAGTGCTGCTCCTGGAGCTCACCGGGGTGGTCACCGACGACAGCGATCTCGCCCAATGGTACGTGGGCAACCTTGCCAAAGGCCTGATACCGACGGACTCCACGCTTTACGTGGACGACGTGACGATCCGACCCCCGTCTTGACGGCGCCCCGGGCCGTTCATCGAAGCCTCGATTCTGCCGAAGTGGAGGATGTGTCGATTTTGCCTATGGATTGGGCACGGCCACGGCACTGCCTAGTGAACCCCTCACTTGGAGAACCGCCATGCTGCACTTCCGCTCCAACTTCCCGATCTCGGCGATGGCCGTCTGCCTTTCAGCGACTCTCGGTTGCTCTTCCTCGGACGGCGTGGTGGAGAACGGCGATTCGGGCGGCGCGGGTGGTTCCGCCGGTGGTTCTGGAGGCAGTTCGGGCGCGGGGGGCGGAACTGCCGGGGGAATGAGCGGTTCGGGCGGCTCGGGCGGCGGTGGTGCCGGTTCGGGGGGCGCCTCCGCCAGCGGGGGAAGCAGCGGAAGTGGAGGTTCGGGCGGCGGTGGCTCCGGTTCGGGTGGCTCGTCGGCCAAGGGCGGGAGCACGGGCTCTGGCGGAGCCGCGACGGGTGGGGCCGGTACGGGGGACGCTTCCGCCAAGGGCGGGACCACGGGCTTCGGCGGATCGGCGGCGGGAGGCTCTGGCGCCGGTGGTAGCTCGGCGCAAGGCGGGGGCGGGGGAACGGCATCGTCCGGCGGCGCCAGTGCCACGGGAAGTACCACGGCGGCCGGCGGCAGCTCCTCGATGGGTGGCACCACGGGGGCTGGCGGCAGCACGGCAACGGGTGGCGGAACGCCCACGGGAGGTGCCACCTCGGCCGGTGGGTCTGGTGGCGGCTCGGCCGTCTCCTTCAAGCCCCGGGTCATCAACACCACCGACCTCAAGGCCGACCCCGACGACGAGCAGTCGATGGTGCGTCAGTTGGTCTATGCCGACTGGTTCGATCTCGAGGGTTTGGTCGTCACAACCGGTTGCTGGCGGAAGACCCAGGACTCCTCCGGCAAGGCCTTGCTCGACAAGATTGTGAATGCCTACGGT
Organism: Deltaproteobacteria bacterium; assembly: GCA_016935975.1. Lineage (GTDB taxonomy): Bacteria > Myxococcota_A > Polyangia > Fen-1088 > Fen-1088 > Fen-1118. The sequence goes on along the minus strand of JAFGPX010000199.1, from coordinate 7,249 downwards.
CAGGTGGTCTCCAATCTTAAAGTTCACAGCCCGGATTTTCCTTCCTTGGAATACATGAAGTCCGTCTCGGTCATGGGACAGACCGGGTACAGCATGGGCGGCGTTGGCGATGGCAAGGACAGCGCCGGATCGAACCTGATCATCGCCTCGGTGGATAAGCCCGACCCGCGTCCAGTGTGGGTAACCTGTTGGGGTGGTTGCAACACCATCGCGCAGGCCATCTGGAAGGTGCAGAAGACACGCTCCGCGACGGAGCTGAAGGAATTCGTGAAGAAGCTGCGGGTGTACGACGTCCTGGGACAGGACGAGGCCGCTGCTTGGTTGGCCCACACCTTCCCCGACGACCTTCTCGTCATTCGGGCAAGGAATCTCGTTTACGCTTGGCAGCCATCCGATGCCTGGGTGAAGAGCGAGGTCCAGAGCCACGGCGCTTTGGGAGGGGTCTATCCGAACAAGGCCTATGCCTATGAAGGTGACACGCCGGCCTTCCTCCATCTGATACCCAACGGTCTGCACGACCCGAGTGTTCCCGACCAGGGCGGTTGGGGTGGCCGGTTCGGACCGCAGAAATCGTGCGGCGTTGGGGCGATGGAGCCGGTGACCGGACAAGGCACGTACAATCCCTACTGCCTTTACACCGATGCCGCGGAAGGTGGCAATTCGATAAGCCGCTGGAAAGCCGCCATTGAGAATGACTTCGCGGCTCGGATGGACTGGAGCATCACCAGCAAGTACTCCGACGCCAACCACCAACCCATCGCAGTCGTCAATGGCGACAAGTCGAGAAACGTGCTGGAGGTCTCGGCTGCTGGCGGCTCCAGTGTCACTCTCAGCGCGGAAGGATCGAGCGATCCGGACGGCAACACGCTGGCGTACGCGTGGCAATTCTACAAGGAGCCCAGCTCGTATACCGGCTCGGTCACCATCGACGGTGCGTCCTCGGCCTCCGCCAATGTGGCGGTTCCGACGGGTGCCAGCGGCAAGACCATCCACGTTATCTTCGAGCTTAAGGACAACGGAAAGCCCGCGCTCGTTGCCTATCGTCGCGTGGTCATCAAGATACAGTAGCCCAGGACTCCGAGAGCAGTGCTCGAGAAGCACCAACGCTCGAGGCCGGTGGCCGATGGTCGGAGCCGAAACAGCGCCTGAAATCCCCATGCCCGCAAACCGCCGCAATCCGCGGCGACGATATTCCCACGAAGGATAGGTACCATGAAGAACAAGGTAGAGGCACCTCCATTACCAACGTTCATCGTCTGTGGCTGCCGAAGCTTCTGAGCGCTCTTTTCGCGTCGCTGCACCACATCTGACCGTGTCCGACGACGCCGACCAGGTCAACTACACCCACCCGGAGGTTCCTTTTCGATGAGCCGTCGACTTCTGTTTGGAACGATCACGACCGTGCAGGCCCTGGCGATGGGATTGGGCGTCGGGTCGACCGGCTGCTCGTCCGATAGTCAGGCCAATGGCACGGGCGGCGCCAGCACCGGTGGCTCGCCGCCTTCGGGCGGAAGTCCAGGTTCGGGGGGAGCCTCGAGCGGCGGTTCCAGCAGCGGCGGTTCGTCGGCGCGCGGGGGCAGCACGGGCTCGGGGGGTTCCGGTAGCGGCGGCACGGGCTCGGGTGGGGCCGGCAGCGGCGGCACGGGCTCGGGTGGTGCAAGCGGCACGGGCGGTACCCCGGGCACCGGCGGGGCGGGCGGCGGCGGCGCGGGAGGCGCGGGAAGCGGATCTGGCGGCACCGGCGGTGTGTCGGCCACGGGAGGCGCGACCGGCACGGGCGGGGCTCACACGGGTGGCACCACGGGCCCCGCCTCGGGCGGCGAGCCCGGCACGGTGGGGCTCAAGCCGCGGGTTGTCGCGCTGACCGACATCTCGACCTGGGAGACGGACGATCACGAGTCGATGACGCGTTTCCTGGTTCACGCGGACCTCTACGAAATCGAGGGACTGGTGGCCACCACGGGCTACAGCTACGACGTCGCCGACGCGACGGTACAGATCGGGCTCATCAAGGGCGTGATCAACGCCTACGAGAAGGACTTGCCCAAGCTGCTCAAGCGATCGAATCAGAGCGGGCACCTGGCCGACGAGAGCAAGCAGGCCATCGGCTACTGGCCGAGCCCCAAGTACCTGCGTGACCGCAGCATGCTCGGCAGCAAGAACCGCGGGCAGAAGTTCATCGGGGATAGCAACGACTCCCCGGGCAGCGATCTCATCATCAAGCTGGCCGACGAGAGCGACGAGCGGCCGGTCTGGGTTACCGTGTGGGGTGGCGGGAATACCGTCGCGCAGTCGATCTACCGGGTGAAGAAGGACCGAACCGCGGAGCAATTCAAGGCCTTCCTGCGCAAGCTCCGGGTCTACGCCATCACAGACCAGGACCGTACGTACACCGGAGCCGAGCCGCTCAGCTACAGCTCGCACGGTTGGATGCGCAGCGAGGCCGGCAGCGACCTATTGTTCATCTGGGACGAGTGCGCCTGGAAGGCCCACAACGGCACCGGGGTCAGCAACTGGAGCCAGTACGAGACCCACATCCAGGGCCACGGCGCTCTCGGCAGCCAATACCCGAAGTACAAGTACGGCGTCGAAGGCGACACCCCCGCGCTCCTGTTCGTCACGCCCAACGGCCTCAACAACCCGGACGTCCCGAGCCAGACGAGCTGGGGAGGAACCTTCAAGGGCGACGCCAACAACCTGTGGCAGGGCGCGGGCACGTGCAACTCGTACTTCGGCCGGTTCTACCCGGCGGCCTTCAACAACTTCGCGGCTCGGATGGATTGGGCCAAGGACGGCGTCGGCAACCGGAATCCCGCGGTGGTCGTCGACGGCGACACCTCCGTCACCGTCCTCGTCAAGTCACCGAAGGCGGGCACGTCGGTCACGCTCGACGCCTCGAAGAGCACGGATCCCGACGGCAGCGGCCTGAAGTTCAACTGGTGGGTGCAGACCGACGCGGGCACGTATTCCGGCAAGGTCAACATCGCGAACGCCAGCGCGAATACCGCCACGGTCGAGATCCCCTCGGACGCGGCCGGGAAGAGCTTTCATGTGATCTGCGAGGTGACCGACGACGGGCAGCCCAACCTGAGCGCCTACCGCAGGATCATCTTCACCCCCAACTAGCCTGGCCGTGGGATCGAAGTCGGTCACCACGGTGCGTATTTGCGACCCCCTGACCAGTCGGGCTGGAATCGCACCAGCAAATGCATTCCGGCTGTTGACGATTTCGTCGAAGAAAGGCTCCGGATGAAAAAGAAAGCGGCATTCACATGGATTCTCCTGCCAGCCCTCGTCGCCTGCGGGAGCCAGAACGACGGCGGGGGTGGTGCGGGAGGAACGACGGCCAGTGGAGGGAGTGCTGGCGGTGGGGGCAGCGCCATCGCGACGGGCGGAACGCAGACGGCGACGGGCGGTCGATCGACTGCCGGAGCCGGCGGGAACGGCGGCAGCGCGACAGGCGGGACCCAGACCGTGACCGGAGGCCAGGCAGCCGGCGGGTCCAGTGGGAAGGGTGGCAGCGGGACCGGCGGTAGCTCGGCGGGCGGCAGCGGGACCGGCGGCAGAGCGACCGGAGGCAGTCAAACCGTGACCGGCGGTCAGCGGTCGGGCGGGTCGACCGGGGCAGGTGGCCTGACCACGGGTGGCACGGGGACAGCGACGGGCGGGCAAGGGCCCGGCGGAGCCGGCGGGGTCGGTGGGCTCGCGACGGGCGGCGCGCAAACCGCGACCGGCGGACAGGTGGGAACGTTCGACCCCACGAAACAACCGCCCGAGAGCAAAGCCGGCAACCCGTTCAGTCCCTATCCGAGCGGGGTGGTCGTCACCAAGGTGATGCACTTCGATGTGAGCTGTTGGAAGATCGCAGCGGCGGGGGGAACCCTCTACTTCGAAAACGGCGAGACCGGGGGCAAGACCGGGTTCGACAGCGCCTTCGACCAGGCGGGAAACGACTGGATCGGCAACGATGCCGACAAGGGCTACAACACGTCTCCCAAGGGGACCGGCAAGCACGAGTACCGTGGTTGGCCCAATTTCGGAAATGGGGACTTTGACCATCCCCAGCGAGCCAGCGGCAGCAAGACCCGCTGGGTGGACGAGACCGGCAAGGACGTCCCGTTCACGAGCGTGCTGACGGGGAGCCATCTGATCATGAGATCCGCCAACACCAAGTACGAGCTCGAGTACCATTTCTTCGCCAGCCATGCCGCCATCAAGATCATCAAGGCTGCCGACAAGTACGCATTCCTCTACGAAGGCCCCATCGGCGGCGAGCAGGAGGGCACCGACAAGGACAAATGGGTGCTCAAGGATGGCCAGGCGAATGGCAAGCTGTGCAGTACCACCGAGTGCTTCTCGCCATTCATCTACTTCGAGGATTCCAATACGAAGGACACGCAGGTTTGGTATATCGGCGCGAAGGACGGGACGCCGGGGAAGGGAGGCGATGCCTACGTTCAGGCGAGCAACATGGTCGTTGTCAGTTACGGTCGGTTTGGCTCCTATCCCAACGACTTGCGCGCCTGGGAGGGAACTCAAGCGGTTGGGGTCTTCGGTTTCCACTCGAAGAGCGCAGGCCACGCTGCCATTGCCTCGTTCATTGATGCCAGACTGGCAGATCCGTTCAACGAGGCTCCCACTGCCGGTGTCATGCCGTAGCAGACCGAAGAGGCTCCCCGGCGAGGAGGAGCAAGGAACTGGACAGAGATGGCGCCGCGCTCGACGAGAGCGCCACGTCGACCTCGGTCGGCACCACCGCCGCCGGCGCATACGCCTTCACGGCTGCGAAGGCCGACGTGGTGTACCGCTTCGTCGCCACGCCCTGAGCGGAGCGCTCGCATCGTTCGGCGATCGAGCGTGACGATGCAATCACCCCGCTTCACGGCACTACTACGGGAAGGGAAACGGACATGACACAGACTCGTGCATCGCTCGTGATTGCCGTCATCGCAGGTGGCGCGTTCGCCATTGCGGCCTGTTCGGAATCCGGCAACGGAGGGGGCATCGGCGGGACGGTTGCCACCAGCGGCGACGCGGGCGGTGCGAGTCATGGCGGATCCGGAGGTAGCACCAGCGGCACGGGTGGCTCGGGCAGCGGCGGAGCTGCTACGGGCGGCACCTCCGGCTCGGGCGACTTGGCCACCGGTGGCTCCGCCACCGGCGGCGGCCTCGGCTCGGGCGGAGCGGCCACAGGCGGAACGTCGGCCAAGGGCGGCACCACCACGGGTGGCACGTCAGCCAGGGGTGGTACCACCACGGGTGGCAGCACCGGCTCGGGTGGAGCGGTCACGGGAGGGACGGCCGGTCAATCGACCAGGACCGGCGGGTCAGGCACCGGCGGCACGGCGGGAGAGACCGGCTCGGGTGGAACCGGCACGGGCGGCAGCCAGGGGACCGGCACGGGGGGCGTTGGCTCCGGCGGCGCCACGGGTACGGGAGGCGGCACGACCACGGGCGGCTCGACGGGGACCATCGATCCCAAGCGCTACCGCTACGTGCACACCTCGGACTTTCCCCCGATTCCCGTTACCAACAGCGACCCGGACGACGTTCAGACCATCGTGCGGCTGCTGCTCTATTCCAACGAGCTGGACATCGAAGGCTTCATCGCGTCGGCAGGCACCTACAGCATGGTGGCCAACAAGAAGAACTACGACACCGTGTGGGCCGCGTACGAGAAGGTTTACGACAGCCTCAAGAAGCACGACGCCAAGTACCCCACCCCCACCGCCATGCGCGCGATCACCTACGAAGGCAAGGGCAACAACAGCGGCATTTCCATCCAGTGGGGGTGCAACAAGCAGTCGGCCGACTCCCTCATCGGCAAGGGCAAGGACAGCGAGGCGTCCAACGCGCTCATCGCCATCGTGGACAAGCCGGATCCACGGCCGCTTTGGATCGGCGTGGCCGGCGGCCCGCGCGAAGTCGCCCAGGCCATCTGGGACGTGAAGAACACCCGTAGCGAGGCCGAGGCGAGCGCATTCATCGCCAAGCTCCGCGTCTTCCTGATCGCCTGCCAGGACGGCACCCATCAGTACATCATGAGCGTCCCCGGTCTGTTCGTGATCGAGTCGAAGAGCACCTATGCCGCGTTCTTCTGCGGCGGCGGGTCGAACTGCAACAAGGACTGGGTCACCACGAATGTCATCCAGAATCACGGCGCTCTGGGCGCCATCTATCCCGACCACGGCTCGGCCGTCTCGGGTGTGCAAGAGGGCGATTCTCCCGCCTTCATGCATCTCATCAGCGGCTATCGCGGAATCAACGATCCGGAGAAACCCGATCAGGCCGGCTGGGGCGGGCAGTACAAACGAGATGGCAGCTCGAATCGTTGGCTCGACGGCAGCGGCGCCAGCATATCCGCCGGCCGAGACGCGTATCAGAAGGAATTCGCCGAACGCGCCGACTGGATGGTGCAGTAGGCGACGGCCGGCGCGAGCGCGTCCAACGAACCTTCCCCTAGAGCGCCGAACGGTTTGAAAAGACCGTGGTTCCGCAGGGTTTCGGAGTCGATTCGCGTAACACGTGAGCGGTCGCGTGAGCGTGTTCGGCCGGCGTCGCGCGGCAGGCGTGGGCGGTTCGCGTGAGCGGGCCCCGTCGGCGTCACGCGGTTCGCGTTGGCCCCTTCCACACAGCGGCAGGGATGCCGCAGCCTTCACGTTTCAGCCACTTGCCGTAACCCAACCCGCTCACGACCACGCCCTCGCTCACGATCCCCGCGTCGCTCACGCGAACACGCGCACGCTACCGCTCACGCCCACGCGACCCACTCCACGCTAGTCGCGCAATTCCCTGATGCTCCATCGCTTTCAAACCGTTCGGTGCTCTAGGAGCCTGACCTTGGGTGCGGCTTGCGATTGCATCCGCGGGTGCTATCGGTCTGGGCCGAACGATGCTGCTCGGCCCGTGTCCGAGCTCCCTCGGGTCAACGGGCCGAAGATCCCGAGGCTACGCCGCCGCGCTCTCGCCGCTGGCCACGGGAAGGGGCGCGCCCAGCCGCGCATTCTCGGCTTTGCGCAGCGCGACCAGCTTGGTGCGCAGCTCCTCGAACAACTCGGGGTGCTCGACCATGTGCTGGCAGGCCTTGTCGCGGCCCTGGGCGATGCGCTCGCCATTCCACGAGTAGTAGGCGCCGGACTTCTCGAGCAAACCGGCCTCGCTCGCCAGGTCGACGATCTCGCCGGCGGCGTTGACGCCCGTGCCGTAGAGGATCTCGAACTCGCAGTCGCGGAAGGGCGGGGCGACCTTG
>JAFGPX010000198.1 GCA_016935975.1 Deltaproteobacteria bacterium | reverse complement strand
GCCTTCAAGGCCCGCAGCAGTGGGTTCATCAACCGGTCGAATGTCGGAAGCTTTGTTGCCATGAGATTCCCTGTACGGCTAACGCCTGGCCGTTAACCTGCGAGCCCGCCGCACGTTCCCGGCCTCTCGATGATACTGCGATTGCCCTGCGGCGGGATCGGCAGGTTCAACGGCTTGTTCGACGGCTCGCCTTGTACTGGGCAGCCAGTCTCACGGCGACCGCGAAGCCGATGTTGACGAAGTCCTGGTCCGTCAGCCGAACCTCGAGCAGGTCGTCCCAGTCGAATCCGATCGTGGTGAAGAAGGACTTCGTCGACCATTGCGCGGGCCGGGCGGTCCCAACCCTGACCACGTCGTCGAATACGAGTTTCACCCGTCCGCGCGGCTGCCTGACCATCGAGATCGTCAGACCGTGTGTCCCGCGCTCACCGTCGTCGCATCCCTTCGTCGGTCGCGCTTTGGCTGTCACGATACCTCCCAAGTCCGTCGAACTTACTATTAGCCTGCGTAGCTTACCCCAATATTCCTGCGAGGATCCCGGCGACGGGGGCGTGGCGGCGTCTCGTGATTCCGCGGGGTTGGCGATGAAGCGTTCGCCGTCGTCTACCGCGTGCGGTTCGAATCGGGTAGTTCCACCGCTGGATATCGCGATAAGAAAATGCAGCGAGGCTGCCGTTTCTCAGCGGTCGAGGGGACTGCGGACGCCGCAGGCGCCCCGATTGAGGACGTGGGTGTAGATCATGGTGGTGCTCACGTCGCGGTGGCCGAGCAGCTCCTGGATGGTGCGGATATCGTAGCCGTCCTCCAGCATGTGGGTCGCGAAGGAATGGCGCAGCGTGTGGGGGCTGATGGGCTTCGGAATTCCGGCGGCCAGGGCGGCTTGGCGGACGGCGCGCTGGATGACGGTCTCGTGCAGATGATGACGGCGCGTTTCGCGGGTGTCGGGATCGAGGTAGGTGCGGGTGGCCGGGAACACCCACTGCCAGATCCACTCGCGCGCGGCATGGGGGTACTTGCGGGCAAGCGCCTCGGGGAGGGCGACGGCGCCTCTGCCGAGGCTGAGATCGCGGTCGTGGAATTCCTTCACGGCTGCTAGATGGGAACGCAGACGTTCGACCAGAGCGTTCGGCAGCACGGTTCGGCGGTCCTTGCCGCCCTTGCCTCGGCGAACGGTGATCTCGCGACGGCGGAGGTCAACGTCTTTCACGCGCAACCGCAAAGCCTCGAGCAAGCGCAGGCCTCCCCCGTAGAGGAGCGCGCTGACCAGCCAGGGAACGCCGTCGAGGTTGGCCAGCACGGCGCGCGCTTCGTCGCGGGCCAGCACGACCGGAACATGCTTCGGTCGTTTGGCGTGGACCAAGTTGCCGAGCCAAGCGAGCTTGCGCCCGAGAACCTGCTGATACAGGAATAGCATGGCAGCCAAGGCTTGGTTCTGGGTGGACGCGCTGACCTTGGCCTCGGCCAAGCTAGACAGATAGGCCCCGATCTCGGCCTCAGCCATGTCTTCGACCTGGCGTTCGCCGTAAAAAAGGATGTAGCGATGGACCCATCCGAGATAGGCCTTTTCGGTCCGTGGGCTGTAGTGCCGAGCGCGCAGGGCCTCGCGCACCCGGTCGAGCAAGCCTGGCGGGCTGTCCGACTTCCGGTCGGCCTGGCCGGGATCCGGCCGCGGGAGGGGAATGATGGTTGCGCCTTGGCTGCTATTTCGGTCGTCGGGTCTCATGCGAAAAACACGCTGCCAGAACCGTGCCACCCGGTGCCCCTCCTCTCCGTCTCTGCGCCCTCCCTCCTCTCTGCGCTCTCTGTGGTTTCGGCACTATCCCCGCGCCCGGATGCCCGCCGCCACGCGCTCGAACTCGGCGGCCGACTCGGGAATGGCCTCGGCGCCGCGCGCGAGCATGGCGCAGGCCTCGTCCTTGTTACCGGCGTCGGCCAGAACCACGGCGAAAAGGATTTCGCTGCGTTCTGCGCCGAGGCCGCGGCTCGCTCCTCAGATTCCCGACAGGATCGCGCCCGGTTTCGCAGGGGGCGATACGCCAGATCCTCTGTCTTGTCGGAGCGGACGTGCTGGTCGAACGGATGCAGAACCGCCGAAGCTCCGGCAGTTGCCGTCTGTCTGTCAATCCCCTGGCTTCGCTTCCCGGTCCAGCCACGCTTCGATCGCATCTGCGAAGTCGGCCAGGTCGCCCATGCGCTTGCGCAGCGCCTCCCGGATGCGCGCCGGGTCCGCACGCGCGTAGTCGTGCACCAGCAGATTGCGAAATCCCGCAAGTCCCCGCAGCCTGATTTCGAGGTCGCCGCTGAGCACCCCGCGGCGACAGAGCGCGATTGGAACCGCGGCGTAGTCAGCCGGACGCTCGCCGAATGCTCCCGAGAGTACCTGGTTGCCGATGTCGAAGACGGATTGGGCAGCCACCTGCAAACCGCGTTCGATTGCCTATTCCGACGCCATGTCATCCGCCGAACGCGAACGCAGCTCGTCGAGCAGGCGCAAGGCCTCGCGCAGCCCGGCCAGGCGTTCGCGCAGAACCTCACGCCGCACGACCATGTGCCACCAATTCCCTCAGAAGCTGCTGCTGCAGGGCGCGCAGCGGCTTCGTGTCCTCGTAGCGCCGCACGGTTTCGATCTGGAAATCGAAACGGAAGAGCGGGTCGCGCACGACCAGCGGCTCGCCTTCGGCCACGACCTGCCGGCAGAGCAGCGGCGGCGCCGAACGCAGATCGGTGACGTCGACGTTGCCCGCCACGGCGGCGCTCAACCGCTCGCCGAGCGCCCCCAGCGCGAACAGGTCGACCTCGTCGGCCAGCCACAGCGCGACGTCGATGTCGCTGCCCGGCCCGTCATCGCCGCGAACCCCGGAACCGAACAGATAGGCCAAACGCACCGCCGGCTCTGTTTCCAGAGCCGCGCGCAACGCCGCCAGCTTGTCCGGCGCCAACATGGTGCGATATTGGCACAGCCCTAGCACACGCCTCAGCACACCCCTTGGAGGGTCCGAATGCGCCAGCGAGACGCCGATGCCGTGCCGGGCAAGTCCATCGTCCGGATGGATCTCGATGGCCTTGCTCGTGCTTCTCGGCAGCACGTCCGGCCCGCGATCGCAGCCAGACGCGCACGTATCCGGCCAACCCCAGCACGGCCAGGGGCAGAATCCAAGCGAAGTCGATGCGGACGAACCGCAGGGCCTAGCCCGAGCCGTCGGTCGGCGACAGGGGATGCCGGTCCCCAGTTTGGGATCTGACCCCATGGCGGCAGGCAGCCATCGGTTCATTTCGGGATCACGCCGGGCCGGGGACGACATCGAAGCCCTCGCGCATGGCCGCGCGGGCGAGTTGGGCGTCGAGTGTGTGCAGGCAGCGTCCCATGGCGCGGCCGCCTGCCCATTCGAGCGCGGCCGCGAGTTGCAGCGCGTCCGCGGCGCGCAAGGTGTGGAGCCTGAGCAGACGTCGAGCCTGGAGCTTCACGGTCTCGATGTTGATAACGACGTGGCTGGCCCGGACGAGATCATCCGCACGGGACTCCGCGACCGCCGCCTCTTTCTCGCCCAGGCTGCCTTCGCGCACCAGGCGCCGTAGGGCCGAGGTCAGCTCCACGGGCGTCATCGTCCACAGGGCTACCTCGGGATCTTGCGCCAGCCATCCGTCCGCCAAGGGCGAGGCGGATTGCGCGACGATGAGCGGCACGACAGCCGAGCTGTCCCAGAAGCGCACGGCGTTCACCTCCCTTCGCGGCGCTCGTCGAGGAGGGCGGCAAGCACATCGGCTTTCACCTTGGGCCGCTGCCCCAGCCAGCCCCGGGGCAACCGGCCGGTCCCGCGTCGGACGATCCCGCGCCGTTCGAGATCGGCAAGCCACGGCCCATCTTCCGTTGCGGCGGATGGCAGGTCACCGGCGGCATCGATACGGGCAATCACGCGATGGCGATCGCTCACCAGCACCGGCTCGCCACGCTGCACCTGGCGCAGGTAGTGGCTGAGCCGGTTCTTCAGCTCGGAGATCTTCACGACTGACATGGTCCTATCCTAGCCAGGAAACATGGCCATCACAAGGCCAGATTTCGGCGGGCCACCGGCTCGCGCTGCCCCGGTCGGTCATGCCTTCGTCGGTTTGCTGCCGGGCCGTGCTCGGCTGGGTGTCCTGGCCGGCTTCCTACCCCTGACTCCCTACCCCTGACCGGGCTGCGCCGCCGCCAGGCCGCGGCTGTCGCGCTTGGCGAAGACCTGCGACCAGCGCACGCGGCCGGTGAGCATCATGAGGACGAAGAGGGTGAGCGTGGCGAGCACGCTGATGGTCAGGCCGGTGTAGCCCTTGGCGAAGTGGGCGAGCGAGAAGCCGACCTGGTAGACGAGCTGGGCCAGGGCGACTTCGCGGAAGGCGAAACGCGGGGACACGACCAGGCGCATGTAGCTCGTCACCATGACGATGCTGCTCGTGCTGGCGATGACGAAGGCGGTGACGATGTGCACGTGATCCACGCAGTAGGCGAACAGGAGATGGAACGAGAAGAAGGCCCCGGCGATGGCCAGGTAGTTGGCCGGGTGGATGTCGAGCTTCTGCAGCACGCCGAGGGCGAACAGCACGATGAAGAAGAGCAAGAGCGAGATCGGCGCGGTCGAGGTGAGCTGGTTGGCCAGCTCGCCGGGCTGGATGCGCTCGGGCATGACCAAGCCCATGGCCTGGCCGCCGACCACCTGGCGGAAGTCCCAGGTCAGGCGCCAGCCGTTGCCTTCGCGCACGCGGGTCGACGGCGAGATGGTGCCGCGCGGGTAGTCGATGGCGCCGAAGTCGCAGTGGATGGCCAGGCGAAAGTCGCGCAGGCTGGCCACGCCGTCGGCCGGCGCGTATTGCCAGGCGTCCTTGCCGCGCGTCTTGTAGTGCACGGCCAGCTCGACCTTCTGGCCTTGGACCACCGGCACCGACACCGAGACCACGCCGCGCTCGGGCCGCAGCTCGGCCGCCAGATCTCGGCCGTCGAGCACGAGCTTGAAATCGTCGTAGGTGGCGTCGGGCACCGGGAAGCTGAAAGCCAGATCGAGCGTTCCCTGGTGGCTGTCTTCGTGGAGATAGGTCCAGCGCCCGTCGAAGACCGTGTCGTAGAGCGAGTACCACAGCAGGCCCTTGAGCCGCTGGTCGAGGCGGATGTCGGCGGTGACGCGGGTGCTCGCCGCCGACATGGACTTCGCGTGCTCGTCCCACACGGTCTCCCGCACCAGGCGCTTGCGGCCGTCGCCCTCCTCGGTGCGCTCGACGACGCGCGGGGTCTGCCAGCGGAAGCCGAAGGTGGGGGCGACCTGCCGCTGCTCCTGGCCCCACAGGCTCTGCACCTCGGGGCCCAGGCGAGCCCCCTGACCGGCGGTGCGGCTGGCCGTGGTGGCGCCGAGGATTGCCCAGCCGATGCAGGCCCCGACGAAGACTGCGATAATGGCTACGATGCGTCCGATGGTTTGCATGCTGCCAGATTGCCTGCGCGAGGTTGCGATGCGATGGTGGTGGCGTGGAAAGCTCGCACGGAAGTCGTGCAGATCTCCTGCAAGGAAGCGGCCATGGCTCTGCCACCCCTAGTCTTGGTCGTCGATGACGACGCCCACCTTCGCGAGGTGGTGCGCTTCGCCTTGGAAAAGGACGGTTTTCGCACCGCCGAGGCCGCGGACGGCCAGCAAGCCTTGGCCGAGTTCGAGGCGCGCAAGCCGGATTTGCTCGTGCTCGACATCATGATGCCGGAGCTGGACGGCACGGAGGTCTGTCGCCGCCTGCGCGCCACCTCGCGCGTCCCCATCATCTTTCTGTCGTCGCGCGACGAGGAGATCGATCGCGTGCTCGGGCTGGAGCTGGGCGGCGACGACTACGTCAGCAAGCCGTTTTCTCCCCGCGAGTTGGTGGCGCGCGTGCGCGCGGTCCTGCGCCGGGCCGCGCCGGCAAGCGCACAGGCCGCGCCCGGATCGGAGCGAGCCGTCCGACCCAAGGTGCTGGCGCGCGGCCCGCTCAAGCTGGATCTCGACGCGCACAAGGCGTTCTGGCAAGAACGCGAGGTCGTGCTGACCGTGACCGAGTTCGGTATCGTGCGCACGCTCCTCGGCTATCCGGGCAAGGTCTTCTCGCGCGACGAGCTGATGAGCGGGGCCTACGACGAGAGCACCGTGGTCAGCGACCGCACCGTGGACAGCCATGTGCGCCGCGTGCGGCAGAAATTCGAGAAGGTGGGCGGCGATCCCATCCGCACCGTGTTCGGCGTGGGCTACCAACTAGGGATCGACTGATGCGGACGCCAGCGGCGCGCCTGCGTCTCGGCCTGCGCTCCGTCTTCGTCCTGCTCGGACTGCTCGTGCTGCTCATCGCGGGTGGCGGCCTCGTGCTCTTCCGCGTCTACGACAACCAGCTCATCCGCCAGACCGAGGCCGAGCTCGTCGCGCAGGGCGCGGCCCTGGCCAGCATCTACCGCCAGGCCCTGCTCGCCGGGCTGGCGCGGCAGGCTGGGCCTGCCGGCGGCGCACCCGCGGTCGCGAGCTACGGAATCGAGGTCGCCCCCGCGTTTCGCTCGCTCCACGATCCCCGCCTGGCGCTGCGGCCGCGGCCCGCGGTCCTGAGCCTGGGCAGCGAGCCCATCCGGCCCACGGCCGAGCCGGCGCGTCCGCCAGCCGAGCCGGCCGAGCCGCTCGCCCTCGCGGCCGGGGCGACGCTCGACCAGGTGCTGCGCGAGACCAAGCGGACCACCCTGGCCGGCCTCCGCATCGTCGATTTCCGCGGCACGGTGGTGGCCAGCAGCCATCTCGAGCTCGGTCAGAGTCTGGCCCACCGCGAGGAGGTCGGCCGGGCCTTGCAGGGAGAGATGGTCAGCCTCTTCCGCCGCCGTGTCTCGGACCAGATGCCGCCCCCCTACAGCTCGCTCAGCCGCGAGACCGGCGTGCGCGTGTTCGTCGCGCTGCCCGTGGTGGCCGAGAATCGCGTGCTCGGCGCCGTGGTGCTGTCGCGCACGCCCATGACCCTGGGCAAGGCCTTCTACCAGGATCGTTACAGCTTGCTCGCCATGGCCGCGATTCTCGTGGCCGCGGTGCTGGCGGTGTCGCTTCTGGCCGCGGCCTTGATCGTGCGCCCGGTGCGGGCGCTCATTCGCCAGACCCAGGCCATCGCGGCGGGCGAGGCCGCCGGTCTGCGGGCGCTGGCCCATGCCGGCACGCGCGAGATCGCGCAGCTCTCGCAATCGTTCGCGGACATGGCGACCCGCCTGGCGCAGCGGACCGAGTACATCAAGGGCTTCGCGGCCAGCGTCTCGCACGAGTTCAAGACGCCGCTTTCCGCCATCGTCGCCACGGCCGAGCTGCTACGCGATCACGGCGCGGACATGACCGCGGAGGAGCGCGAGCGCTTCGTCGCCAACCTCGGCGCCGACGCGCAACGCCTGACGGATCTGGTTCATCGCGTGCTGGAGCTGGCTCGCGCCGACATGATGGCGCCGGGCGACGTGCGCGCGGACGTCGGCGCGGTCATCGCCGAGGTCGCGAAGTCGTGTCGGGCGGGCGGTATGAGCGTCGAGACAAGTGGCGCGGAAGCGGCCGGCCAGGCGCGTATCGACGGCGAAACCCTGGCCGCGATCCTGCGCAGCCTTGCCGACAACGCCCGTCAACACGGCGGCGAGGACGTCACGCTGCATATCGTCGCCCGCCGGTCGGGATCGCCGCCCGCGGTGGCCATCGACTTCTTCGACGACGGCCCCGGTATTTCCGAGGCGAACCGTGCCCGCGTCTTCGAGCCTTTCTTCACCACCGCGCGCGACCGCGGCGGCACGGGCATGGGTCTGACCATCGCCCGCGCCCTGCTGCGCGCCTGCGGTGGGACAATCGAGCTGGCGCCGACCGAGAAGGGCGCGTGCTTTCGCGTGATGATTCCGGTCTAGTCTGACGCGAAACTGCTTGTTTTCGACGTCCCCACCGGCTCGGGCGCCAAGAAAGCACTGGAGAATTGTGCTCGGTCGGGGATGATAGCTGGCGGAGGCACTGACGATGACGCGTTCGGAAACACGTCGAAGCGTCGCGATAACGACCGTCGTCCTTGCTGCGTTGTTGGCTGCTTGCACGGACAGTGGGGCGGGGGGACTAGGCGGCGGCACGGGCGGCAAGTCTTCGGGGGGCAGCGGCGGAACCAGCGCGCAGGTCGCGTCGGGCGGCAGCGGCTCGGGCGGCATGGAGAGCGGCGGTGTCTCGGGCGGCGCGGGCGGCGCAGGAGGCGGCAGCTCGGCGAAAGGCGGTAGCGGCGGCTCGGCCACAGGTGGCAGCCAGGCCGGCGGCTCTTCCACGCTCGGCAGCGGGGGCAGAGGGGGACGGCCGCAAGAGGACGGGGCTGCGGGCAGGGACGGCGCCACGAGCGACGCGATCGCGGGTGACCTCTTGGCGAGGGACGCGCCCCTTGGCAGTGGCGGCAGAACCGGCACCGGCGGCACCCGGGCGACGGGTGGCTCCACGGGCGCGGGCGGCGCGGGCACGGGCGGCACCGGCGGCGCCGGCGGCGCCGCGCGCACGGGCGGCGCCACGAGCACGGGCGGCACCCGGCCGACGGGCGGTTGGACCGGCACGGGCGCCGCGCCCAATCTCTGGGAGAAGTATCAGGATTACTTCCCCATCGGCGCCGCGGTGGACACGACGAACTACAACTCGTCGCTTCTGACCAAGCACTTTGGCAGCGTTGTCGCGGAAAACGAGATGAAGTTCGACCAACTGCAGCCGAACGAGGGCCAGTTCAGCTACGGCACCGCCGACCAGATGGTGGACTTCGCCGTGGGGAAAGGCATGAAGGTGCGCGGCCACGCCCTGGTCTGGTACCGGCAGACCCCGTCGTGGGTCTTCGCGGGCGCCAGCAAGGAGACCCTGCTTTCCCGCATGCGCAACCACATCTCGAACGTGGTCAAGCACTTTCGGGGCAAGGTGTACGCCTGGGACGTGGTCAACGAGGCCATCATGGAAGACGGCGACTACCGCAAGGGCGACGAGACCAAGGAGGACCAGCGCAGCCAGTGGTACCAGATCGCCGGTCCGGACTACATCGCCGAGGCGTTCAAGGCCGCGGCCGCCGCCGACCCGGACGCCAAGCTCTTCTACAACGACTACTACGACTGGCTGCCGGCCAAGAACCAAGGGATCTACAAGATGCTCAAGGGCCTGCTCGACGCCAAGGTGCCGGTGCACGGGGTCGGCATGCAGTGCCACATCAACATCGAGCCCTCGACCGATCCCAACAACCAAGCCTACTACCAGACCGTGCCGTACCTCGAAGAGGCCATCAAGCTCTACGCCTCGCTGGGTCTCGAGGTGCAGGTCACTGAGCTGGATCTGTCGCTCTACATCCCGGGCGTCACCTACACCGCCGACCAGTACTACACGACCGCGACCTTCACGCAGGCTTTGCAGCAGAAGCAGGCCGCCCGCTATTGGGAGTTCTTCGACCTGTTCCGCAAGTACAAGGACGTGATCACGGGGGTCACCTTCTGGGGCATCTCCGACGACAACACCTGGCTGTCGGAGTTCAGCTCGGGCAGGAAGGATTTCCCTTTGCTCTTCGACGTCAACAAGCAGCCCAAGCCCGCCTTCCACGCGGTCGTCGATTTCTAGCCAGCGTGGCGTTCGCCGCGCGGGCGGGGATCGCGGTACCATGGCACGATGAGATCGCGCAGATCGCTTTGCTGTTGCCTCGGGATGCTCGCGGCACAGGCGTTTGGTGGGGCAACCGCGCGCGCCGAAGGCGCCAGGAACCCGGCGGCCGCCGACCTCGACGTGGCCGTGGTCGGCCGTTTCGTCGAGGGTGACCAGGAGATCCTGGCGCTCAGGCCGAAGATCCCACCGACCGGGCTGGGCAACGGGGCGCGCATCGAGCTGGAGCAGCCGGCCGGCCGGCCGGCGCCGTGGTCGGCGGTGGTGCACACCGAGGACGCGCAGATGCTCTTCCTTCTCAGGCGGCAGATCCCGCCGCTCGGGGAGCGGCAGAGCGCGCTCGTGTTCCCGCGCGCGCGCAGCCGCAAGAGCAAGGCGCCGGTCCCCATGCGCTTCGCCCTCCCGGCGGCGGCCAATGCGCCGGCGGATGCCTCGCTCAAGCTCGACTGGCTGCGCTCGCTGCGCGACGGGCTTGCGCACGGCGCGGGCGCGTGGCACGAGTTCGCGCGCGCCAAGCTCGCCGAGATGGTGCAGGCCCAAGAAGCCAAGGGGGACAAGGCCGCGAGCCCGGGCAAGCGGCCCCGCGGCGCGGTTCGCGTGGGGGTCGAAGGCGGCCGGAGGCGACCCGATCCGACGTCGCTGCGCAACCTCATGGACACGACCACGGGCCTGACCTCCTTGCGCGAGGCCCTGCAGACCGACCGGCCGTTGCGCACGCGCTTCGCCGGCGAGGCGGCGAGCCTGCCCATCGCCGCTCTGGCTGGGCCGCGCCTCGCCCAGCACCCCTGGCAGAAGATGCTGGCCGCGCTCGGCCGCGCCGCCCCCGACGAGCCGCTGGCCCGCGCGGCGCCGGCGCGTTTCTACTACCTGCGCTTCGCCTCGCTGTCGCATCTCTTCCGCGTGCTCGACGAGGCCGATGCCTGGATCACGCCGGGCGCCGCCATGAGCTCGGGATTCTCGGTCGACCAGGCGCTTGGCCAGCGCTACGAAGCCGAGCTCGGTCTGCAGCGCAGCCTGGCCAGCCGACTGCTGGGACCGCAGGTGGTGACCGACGTGGCGGTGGTGGGCAGCGATCCCTATGTGCGCGAGGGCACGGATCTGACGTTCATCTTTCGCGCCAAGAGCGCGCAAGGTTTCGCCGCGGGCCTGGCCTCGTCGCTGGCCGGACATCAGAAGGAGCACGGCAAGCCGTCGGTCGAGACCGTCACGCACAGAGGCGAGGCCATCACCGTCACGCGGTCGGAGGACGGCGTGGTCCGGCAGCACCGGGCCCAGGTGGGCGAGTTCCACCTGGTGTCGAACAGCCCGGGCGCCATCAAGATCGTCATCGACACCATCCAAGGCAAGAGCCCGGCCCTGGCCGACGCGCTCGATTTTCGCTACTTTCTGGCGCGGGACGCGGCCGTGCCCGCCGACGTGCTCGGTTTTCTGAGCGACGCCTTCGTGGCCGAGGTCGTCGGGCCCCGGCAGAAGATCCTGGAATCGCGCCGCATGCTCGCGCAGTCGGATCTGCTCGTGCCCGGCTACGCGGCGTTGCTCCACGGTTGGATGGTCGGCCGGCCGCCGCGCTCGGCAAACGAGCTTCTCGCCTCGGGCTTGCTGGCGCCCGAGGATCTTCGGCACGTGGCGGGCGGCGCCATCGCCTTCGCGCCGGGGAGCGCCGCCCGCTCGGCGTGGGGAAAGGTCGCGGCGCTGACCCCGCTTGTCGACTTGCCGCCGGTCACCAAGGTCACCGCCACCGAACGCGATGCCTATCGCATGTTCGCCGAGTCCTACCAGCGCAACTTCGGCCAGTACATGGATCCGGTCGCGCTGCGCGCGAAGCTGGATCCGGCGGCGGGCCGTTCGCTGCGCGTCGACCTGCGCGTCTTGCCCATCATCGAGAGCAGCGAGTACCGCGAAATGCAGCGCACGGTGGGGGACGCGCGCCTCGAGGTTCCCGGGCCGGGCGGCGGCGCCATGGCCGCGCTGGGCATCGGGCCGCGGGCCAGCCTGCGCAAGCTTCTGGGCGAGATGGCCCGCGACATGCCGTCCGCTCTGCGCGCGCATCTCGACTGGCTGGGCGACCTGGCTTTTGTGGGGGTGGAGGATCGTTTCGACGCCAGGGCGTATCTCGAGATCTACAACCGGGAAGGCCGCGGGCGCGAGGAAGACATGGCCCGGATTGCCGTCGAGGCGCCGCTTTTCGCCGGCGTGGGCGTGCGCAACGCGCTGGCGGCCGGGCTCATGCTGGGGACGATTCGCAAGATGATCGCCGAGGCGGCCCCCGGCGCCGTCGACTGGCGCGAGATCGGCAAGGAGCGGGGCGTTCCCTTCGTCCGCGTCTCGGCGGCGCGTGGCGGGGAGGCGCACCGGCTGACCGGCGATCTCGGTCTCTACTACGCCTTCTGCAAGGACTACCTTCTGCTCTCGCTCAACGGACGCACCCTCAGGTCGCGCATCGGGGACTGCCTGGACCGCCGCCTGCCCAAGTCCGCCGGACCGGGTACGGCCGCCGGGGCGCAGAAGCCGCAACTCGTCCTCGGCCTCGGTGCGAAGCCGGGGGGGCCGCTCCAGCAGCTCGCCGGCGCCCTTGTCCGGCAGGCGCTGGAGGAGGCGCAGGTTGGCTCGTGGCACGCCGCCGAAGCGGTGGCGCGCGGCGCGCCCGGCCTGGACCAGGCCGCGCTTCGTCGCCTGGCCGTGGCCTACCTGGGCGGCGTGCCCCTGGATGAAAACGGCGCCGATCTCTTGGGCAATCTCCCGCGCCTGCCGCCCGAGAGGCCTCGCGGCCGACGCCGTCATCCCAAGCTCGCCTTCGCCGCCGCGGGCTCGCCCGCCGCCCAGCTCGTATCGGCCTTCGCCAAGGCCAGAAGCGAGATCGCCTTCGACCGGGAAGTCACGCTCGCCGGCGAGCCGGAGCCCATCCAGAGCCTGCACGTCGTGCTGTCCGTCGGCGTGGAGAAGTAGGGGCTAGAACAGGAAATACCGCACGATCGCGTCGAAGAAGGGCAAGGAGACGCGCCGGCGCAGGCGAGCCAGGGCCGACGGCTCGACGAGAGCGCATTCCTCCCGGTCGCGGGCCAGGCGCTCGGAAACCGCGGCGCCGTAGTCCGGGCACTGGATGAAGAACTCCAGCTCCAGATCCGCGCGCGCGGAGCGCAGGGTGAGGTTGTACGAGCCCGTGGCCACGTAGAAGTCGTCCACCATGGCCAGCTTCGAGTGCAGGATGGCGCGGCGGTAGCCCCACACCTTCACGCCCGCGGCCAGAAGCTCGGGAAAGAAGCGGTCGCATTCGTAGCCGAGCACGACGGTGTCGTAGTGCTCGGGCACGATCAGGTTCACGGCCAGGCCGCGCGCCGCGTGCGCCGACCAGCGCGCCAGCAGATCGGCGTCGCTCGGGTAGCAGTGCTCGGCGTCGAACGATTGCCGCGCCAGCGCGGGCAGGTTGACCATGCGCTGCCGGATCGGGTTTTCGCCCTCGGTGATCGGCCGTAGATCGCCGCCCAGCATCGAGGCCAAAAGCCGGGACCAGTTGCGCCGCCAGGGCAGGCGCAGCATGCCGGGGATCGATGTCTGCGTGGCCAGCACGGCGTGGCCCGGGCACGCGGGGGCCGGCGCGTAGAACGCATCGTCCGCGTCGAACCGATCGCCGCCCGAGAGCGCCCAGCGTTGCAGGAAGAGCTGGTTGAGCTTGCGGATGCCGCCGCCCTCGAGGATGGCGGAGTTGTCGTGCCACTGCCAGCGGCGGACGTTTTCGCGTGCATCGCGCGACAGCTCGTTTCCGTAGAAGTAGCTGTCCGCGATGTTCTGGCTGCCGATGAATGCGCGCTCGCCGTCGACGATGATCATCTTGCGGTGGTCGACGTTGGCGAAGGCCGCGCCGCACACCTCGTCGAGGTGCTCTTGTTCGTCGAGCCAAGCGTCGGGAATGCCGCGGGCGCGCGCCCAGCGTTCGTAACCCTGACGGTTCTTGATGCCCCGGGCGCGGAAATCGCGCCGGGTCCAGTGCCGGCAGACGGGCGCCGAGTTGACGAAGGGCACCTGGCCGGCCGCGAGTTCGGCCACGATGCGCTTGCGGTAGTAGCGATCGTGGAAGAGGTACGAACGCAGCTCCGAGAATCGGCTGACGAAGCCGGTGCCCGAGGGCGATCCCGAGATCACGAAGCCGCTGGCGCAGAAGAGCAGGCGCACCTTGACGCCCTCGCGCTGCTTGCGGGCGAGCAGGCGCGCCATGCGCAGGCCGGCCTCGCCGCCGATGATGTACGTCGAGATGTGGATGTAGCGCTGGGCGCCCTCGAGGAGGGCGAAGAACTCGCGCTCGGCCTCGGGCCCGCCCCACACCGGTCGCACGCGGTGTCCGTAGCGCGTGCGGTCGCCGAGGCGCGCCAACATGGCCGCGAGATCTTGCGCGTCCACCTCGCCGACGCCGACCAGATCGCCGAGAGAGCGAAACGCGCCGCCGTTTCCGTCGCGGCGCGCGCGCAGGGCCGCGCGCACACGGGCCGGCAACTCGAAGTCGGCGTCGTCCCGGCCCGAGACGGCGCGTGCGTCGTCGGCCAGCGCTCCGAGCGGGGGCAGGTTCAGATAGGCGAGCAGGGCGGGCGCTCGGTCGTCGGGCACGCGCGCCAGATCCTCGGCCGCGAGCGCGCGCCGGCCGGGGAAAGGCGGAGGCGAAGGGGGCTGGGGATGGAAGGCCACGGGAACGGCTCGGATTGCATAGCCGATAGTCCGCGGTATCTCAACCTGCGGTTCTGGGACAGGGTCGGCAGATGCGACCGTAGGGGCGCAATTCATTGCGCCCCGTGGCCATCGAGCGGGCGCGATGAATCGCGCCCTTACGCGAGGATCCCCCAGCGTTTGAGGCTGCGGTGGATAGCCAGGGAGATCCACCAGGGCAAGTCCTTGTCTTTGCCCTTGAGCAGGCGCAGGGCGAAGGTGCCGTCACGGCGCTGCCGCTTGCGCAGGCGCTCGACCGCGTCTCCGATGTTTCCGTCCGGACGGAATCCCATGCGCGACAGCGAATCGAGGGCCGAGACGATGTCGACGAACCAGAAGGGGAACGAGACGCGCTCCCAGTAGCTCGGGTCGCCTCGATCGGGATAGGCGTCCCGCCGGTAGAGGCGCGAGGCAAACCAATCGGCCGCGCGGCGTGCCTCGACGGCCGTGCGGCGCGTGGGATGCGCGGCGAAGGCCCGCAGCACCATGCCCGTGACCAAGTGCGAGGAGGACCGCTCGCGCACGGGCGCGATCGGCTCGGGAAAGCGCTCGACGTCGATGGAATCCGAGTAGCGCAGGCGCGCCGTGCGCAACGGGATGGCCCAGCCGCCGTCGCTCTGCCGCACGGACAGCTCCCGCAGCGTGACAACGGGCGGGACCTCCTCGTCCAGGAGATCCCGCCGCGCCCAATAGGAGATGACGGCGTTCTCCGAGTCTGCCAGCCTGGCCACCGGGTCGACAGCCCGCGATCTTCCTTGCGTTCGGCTCGGGCGGGCCATGCGAAAAGTCTACCGGAATTCGCGCCGGCTTGCCGATCGGCCCAAGACATCGAGGCCAAGGCGCCGCACAGACGGGTTCTTTCGCCCCAGAGGACACAGAGCTGGATACGAGGCGTTCGGAGCCGGATACGGAAGCGACGTCGTTCTCCGTCCTCTGTGTTCTCTGTGGTTCGTGCGAGCTTGATCTGGGATTCCGCTCGGCCGTCTAGTCGGTGCAGGAGCGATAAAGGCCGGCCATGGGCGCGACGGCGAAGGGCAGGCGAGCCTCGCGGTCCAGAGCCGTCAGCGCGGCGGCGATGTCCTTGGGCAGGGAGGCGCCGGCCACCACGATGATGTTGTCGGACTTGGGCGTGTGCTGGAGGACGCAGGCGGGAAAGGCCTTGGCCAGGCGGGCAATCACCGCGCGCTCGCGCCCGGAATCGGTGTCGGTGATGTTGGCGACGACGAGCCCCTTGTCCGCGAGCCTGCGGGCCACGCGGGCGAAGAAGGCGTCGGTGGCCAAAGGCTCGGGAATGCCGCCGGCGCCGTAGGCGTCGAGGAAGATCAGATCCCAGCGCTGGCGCGTCCGGCGCACGAACCGGGCGCCATCCGCGATGTGCACGCGCAGCTTGCCATCCTCGACGAAACCGAAGTAGTCGCGCGCCACCCGGCGCACCAGCCGATCCAACTCGACGACGTCGATGGTCATGTCGGGGCAAGCCCGGCGCAGCAGCATGGGATAGGTGCCGCCGCCCAAACCGACGACCAGGGCGCTCCGGCGCCGCGGCGCGAAGGCCAGCGCGCTGGCCGCGTGGCGGATGTACTCCATGGGGACCGTGGTCGGATCGCGCAGCGACACCGTGCTCTGGGTGTCGCCGTCGGTGTCGCCGAAGAAGAGCGAGCGTTCGTCGCCTTCGTCGACCACCAGGACCCGGTTCCAGCGCGAGCGCCCGTCGAACACGGTGTGGCCGCGGCCTTCTCGCGGCGGCACGAGATCCTCGGTCGTCGGCGCCGCGCGGACCGCGTGGCGATGGTCCGCGGCGAACCAGACGGCGAGCCATGCCAGAAGCAGGCTGGAGAGATGGCCGCGGCCGGGGCTCATGCCTTGGCAGTCTGGCTCGTCTCGTCGTGCGAACGCAACCAGCCCCTGCGGGCCGGGGGAACCGGGCAGCGCGGGGGTCTGCCGGTTGCTTTCGGTCGCTTGCCCCGCGCGGCCGCCTCGCATAGCCTCACGTCGTTCCCAGAGACTTCCCCTCCCGAGGTGATGCATGAGCAAGAGCGACTTTGGCGACGTCCTGGCCAAGATCCCCTACGGCGTGTCCGTGGTGACCACAGGACGCGGCGGCGCGCAGGTGGAAAACGGTCTGACCGTCTCCTGGCTCTGCCAGGTGGCGTTCGAGCCGCCGATGTTGATGATCGCGGTGGACAAGCTGCACTACAGCGTCGACCTTCTGCGCAGCACCAAGAACTTCTGCGTGAATCTGCTGGGCGAGGACCAGGCAGCGCTGGCCGGTCGTTTCGCCAAGCAGGCGACCACCGCCGACGACAAGCTGGCGGACGTGCCGCAGAGGCCGGCCGACAGCGGCGCCGCCATCCTGACCGATGCGGTGGCCTATTTCGACTGCGAGGTCGCGCAACTGGTGGAGGCCGGGGATCACCTGCTCGTGCTCGGGCGCGTCGAGGACGCCGCGGTCCTCAGGGATCGGGCGCCGCTGACCTCGGCGTCGGGCCTGCGCTACCGCAAACGGTAGGGGGAAAGCCATTGGGTGAAGACCGGGACAGCCGATCGCCCACTGCACGGCGGGCGCGTGCCCGGGTGACGGGCCGCGCGCACGGCGCGGCCGGGTCGGGTGACGGTCGAAGCGCTGGTGCCGGAGCACGAACGTTGCGAGATCCTGCGCCGGCTCGCGGGTCTTAGAAAAAGCCCTCCGTTCTCGGCTGGCTCTCTTCCGTGGACCAAACGGATGCCGAGAACGGAGGGCGCTGCTTGATTGCGTTGCTTTCTCCTCTCCTTTCTGGCCAGAGCCAGTCACGAGAGGTGACTGGGCCTAGCCGAGACCTAGAAGACCCTCGACGTACTGACTGGCGGAAAACGTCCAGGGATCGCCGGGGTTGACGCGGGCGAGCTTGCCGCGGAAGGCTTCGAGGTTCTTGTAGTTGTGCAGGTTCATCCAGGCGGTCAGCTCTTCCAGCATGCGGCCGACGTGGGCCGGCTTCTCGCGCAGGAGAACGCCGACCACCTGGGTGGCGCGCGCGCCGGCCAGGATCATCTTGGCCATGTCGCGGCCGCTGCCGATGCCGGTGCTGGCCGCGATGCCGGCCTTGATTTGTCCGGAAATGAGCGCCGTCCAACGCAGGGGCAGGAGCGCGTCATCCGAGTTGGTCTCGTGGTAGCGGGCCCGCTTGACCTCGAGATCGACGTCGATGTCCGGCTGGAACAGTCGGTTGAACATCACGAAGCCGTTGGCGCCGGCATCCTCGAGTCGCTTCACGAAGTTGGGCAGGTTCGTGTAGAAAGGATGCAGCTTCACTGCGATGGGGATCTTCACGGCCTTGCGGACCTCGTCGAGCAGCTTCACCTCGCGGTCCTCGATCTGAGCCGCGGTCGTATTGGTGTCGCGCGACGGCGAGTAGAGGTTCAGCTCCAGGCCGTCGACGCCCGTGCCTTCGAGGGCACGGGCGTACTCGGCCCACTGCTGGTCGGTCAGGCAGTTGATGCTGGCGATGAGCGGGATCTTGACGGCCTTGCGCGCCTCCTTGACCCAGTAGGCGTGGGTGCGCGTGCCGGCGTGCTCCAGGCGCGGGAACATCGAGGTGGCCTCGGCCGAGGTCTCGTTGTGGCGGGCCAGGTCTTCCTCGAAGGCCTCGGCGTCGATGCGCACCTGCTCCTCGAACAGGGACTTCAAGACCACGGCCGCCGCGCCGGCGGCCTCCAAGGCCTGGATCTTGTCGACCCGAGTCGAGAGCGGAGAGGAGCCGACGATGAGGGGGTTCTTGAGGGAGATGCCCATATAGGTCGTACGGAGATCGGACATGGCTTCGTTTCCTTTCTTTCGCGGGACCTCGCGGTCCCCGTGGTCCAAGGGAAGGATCCCAAACAGAGCTGGCTGTGGGATGCTGCCAGATCCAGGGAGGTGACAAGGAAAAAAGATCGCGGCAGGTTGGCAACCTGGCTGCTTCCGTTGGCGGGAGGTGACCTAGCTGCCCGTCCGCTTCGCGATCGTGTCGTCCGGCCCCACGACGATGTCGCTGCCGTGTGTGGTCGCCCCCTCCGTCCGGCGTGGCTGCGCGGTGGCGGCTGTCACCGGCACCAGCCGCGAGGGTCTACAGCATGCCGGCGCCACCCTCACATCGGCAAGCCGAGCTTTGCCGGCGGTGTGCGGGCAAGCGCCTCAATTGCACGCGACCTCGTTCTGCTTGTCCACCACCGTCCACGAGCTGTCGGTGGTCGGTATGGCCTTCCAGTATTGGCAAGCTTTCTGGTCTCCGAGCAGCTTCCAGCGGAACCACGAAACCAGGACCTCTTCCGCGTCCTGGTTCACCGTCGTGAGGTGGTTCGCTCCGCGCTTCGCCCAGAAGTAGGCCTCGACGGGCTTGCTCAAGGCATCGAAGGCTTGCTGCACCCAGCTCTGCGATACCAGGGTGTCCGTGCCCAGGCCGGAAAACAGGAACGCCGGCGACTTGATCTTGCCGTACACGGTTTCCCAGCCCTCGGACGGGGTTTCGCCGAAGCCGCTGGCGGGCTCGATGGCCAGCCCGGCGTAGACGCCTTTTTCGCCCCACTCGGCCTCCGCGTACTGCAAGGTGACCAACGACGCCATGCCGCCTTGCGAGTGCCCGGTGGAGCCGAACTTGTAGTCGGCCAAGTCGGGATACTGCGAGAGCGCGGTCTTGAACGCCTCGATGCCGTACTTGCCGGCCCCGGTGTAGGTGTCTTCGTAGCACAGGGCCAGAAAACCGTTGCTGGCCAGGCGAACCAGGGACGCCGTGTAGAAGGAACACGTGGCGCCCGTGCCGTTCGAGTAATGGACCATGGGAACCTTGCAGCCGGCAGGCACCTTCGGAATCCACATGTTCACCCGACCGGAGGACTTGGTGCTGTAGCCGAACGGACCGCTGCTGGCGTAGCTCGTGATTCCGTCCAGGCAACTGGCCGACGACGTCCCGGTCGAGCCCCCGCTGCCGCCGGCTCCCGCGCCTCCCGTTGCTCTCGCGGCCCCTCCCGTGCCGTTGATGCCGGTGCCGCCGGTTCCCACGGCAGCGGTGCCGGCGCCGCCGCTAGCCCAGCCGCCGCCTCCCAACCCGCCGGTCCCCATGCCGCCCGTGCCCGTGCCCCCCGTGGCCTTGCCGCCGGTACCCTGGTTTCCACCCGCGGCCCGGCCCGACGAAGTCGCGGTCGAGCCGCCGGTGGATTTGCCGCCGGTCCCCGTACCACCACTGTTGCCGATCCCCATGCCGCCTGTGCCAGCGGCGTCGGCGGATTTGCCGCCGGTCCCCATCCCAGCGCCGCCGCCGGTACCCACGGCCCCGCTGCCGGCGCCGCCGCTAGTCCTGCCGCCGGTCCCCATGCTGGCAGACGAGGTCGTGGCCGAGCCGCCGGTAGCCCCATTGTCCGTTCCCCTGCCGCCGGTCCCCGCACCGCCGCTCGAGCCGCCGGTCGTCGGGTTGCCGGGCACCGAAACGCCGGTGCCCGAGTCACACCCAGAGAGCAGCGCAACCGTAGCCACGAACGAGATGAACGTCATCCGGTGTTTCCGTGTCGTCATGGTGGATCTCCTCTGCGCGGAACATCACACGAACCGCGTCGTGAGGCATCTGCCCGGGAAGCTCAAAGATCTCACCCAATAGCTTGGGCGCCGCCGGAGCCGCGTTGCTGTTTGGGACGTCGTGGCGTAACCTAGACGGAGTGCGAAACAGCTCGGCTGCGAAACCCACCCAGTCGATCCGGGTCGTGTGGGCCTTTCTCCGGTACCTGGCCACGCACCCGCGGGGCGTCGCCTTGGTGAACGCGACCCCACCGAGCGCCGCACTGGTCGACCCCGAGACGCGGATCCCCTTGGCGGACGCGGCGAGAATGCTCGAGGCCGCCATCGCAGCGACCGGCGATCAAGCCATCGGCTTGCACGCCGCGGCCTTCTTCGAGCCCAAGGATCGCGATCCCCTGGAAGAAGCCGCGCGCAATTGCACGACGCTGCGGGCGGCGCTGGAGTGCACCATCCGCTACATCCGGTTGCTCAGCGACGAAGCGACCTTCTCGCTGCACGAAGAGGGGGAGAGCGCGATCTTCCGTCGCCATTCCACGGCCACGGGGCTCGCTCTGCGTGTGGCGACGGACTTCGCCATGACCGACATGGTGCAGTTCTTGCGCCGCAACACCAGCATCGACGAGTCCGAGATCGCGATCGAATTGCTGCACGCCGCGCCCGACTACTCCGACGAGTACCGTCGGCTCTTCCGCTGCCGGGTGACATTCTCGGCCAGGCACAACGCCATGGTGTTTCGCCGCTCGCAGCTGGAGACGCCGATGAACTCCTACTGCTCGGTGCTGGCCCGCGCCTTCTTGGAGCGCGCCGACGGACTCCTTTCGCGCCTGGCCGAAGGAGAGAGCGTCACGGAGCGCGTGCGCAAGCTGGTGGCGCAGCACCTCAGCTCCGGTCAGGTGTCCATGCACTGGGCGAGCCGCAGTCTGGGGGTCAGTCCTCCGACGCTGCGACGCTACCTGGAGGAGGAGAACGGCACCTTCAGCGGCATCGTCGAGGAGGTTCGTCGCGACATTGCCGAGCGCGAGCTGCGCGGCAGGCGCAACGTCGGCGAGATCGCCTTCGCTCTCGGGTTCTCCAGCCTGGGAGCCTTCGATCGCGCCTTTCGGCGCTGGCACGGCATGTTGCCCACGGAGTACCGAACCCGCCACACGGCCGAGGGCGGCTAGGGGCTGTGCCTGGTAGCCGGAGCCCGGAGAAAAACCTCTTCGTGTCGATTCGCGATCGCGGGAGGCCGGCCATCGAATCGATGCGCGTGCGGCCACGCCGGGCCGATGCCGGGAGCCGCTGGCTGCCATCCGCCTAGTGGGCTTCTTCCTTCCGGAAATAGAGGAAGCCATCGCGACTCACGTAATGGGTGTGGACGAACCTCGCAAACCTCGATCCCAGGGCGAGCAGGTTCTCGTCCATGGCGATCAGTCTCGGCCGGATTCTGCCGCTCTCCAGGGCGTCCAGGTAGGCGTCCACCCGCTCTCGGGAAAGCATGTCCGCCAATTCCTCGTGCACGAAGAAGTAGTAGAACGCGTGCGGACGGAATACCCCGGTGCCATGCCAGCCGTCCATCACCAGGTCGGTCGGCTGCGTGCTGTCGAGGACCTCGCGCAGTCGATCGAGCTGGCGGTCGTTGCGCGTGGCAAACGCGGCTCGCAGGTCGAGAACCGGAAGCACCGACAAGGGGACGATGGCGAGCGCCAGGAGCCATGGACGCACGCGCGCCCGCGCGCGCTCGAGCAGGAAGGACAACGCCTTGGCGGCGAGCAAGCACACGATGGGCAGGAGCATCAGGTAGTACTGTCTATGCGCCGCCGGCACGACGAGGACGCCGGCGATGAGCCCAAGCAAGGTCGATACGAGCAGGAGTCCCCCGTACGAACGTCTTGCGGAGCGGACGAATTCGACCACGACCAGCGAAGCCCCGAAGAGAGACAAGAGCAGTATGGGCCAACTGGTCTCCAGGAACTTGAGGAGCTGCTCGCCGACGGTGTGTTTCCATTCCGCATTGAGGAGGAAGTTGTTGCTGATGAATTCGCCGCTACCCCGCTGGACGGCGAACGCGGCGAAGGTCAGGACGCCCGGTATGCACAGACCCAGGACGAAGGCCAGGCTGGAAAGAACGCGGGAGCGAGGGCCAGGCTCGGCAGAGCCGTCCGCCAGGGGGTTCCCGGCAGCTCCACTTGCGCCCGTGGTCGGCAGAGAGCGCCCTTTGCCACGGCGAACGGCGAACAGCACCCAGACAGCCAGTCCCGACAACAGCCCGGGCAGGACGAAAAGCATCTTCTGCGTGCTCATGATGGCCGCCCCGAGGCAGAGCCCCGCCGCGAGGAAGCGCGAGTGCCTTCGCGCTGTCCCCGGCGCGCGGCCAAGCCCGCGAAGCAGAAACCACAGCGCGCCGAGATAGAAGGGAAGGGCGAGCACGTCGGGTCGGATCTCCAGCGTCTTCTCGAAGAAGACGGGCTGACCGACGAGGAACAGCCCCGCCACGAGCCCGACCCGGCGCTCCTCCCACAGGCGTCCGATCAGGATGACGACAAGCACCGCCAGGACCGTCAGCGCGAGCGACAGGCCTCGGCCGAACATCAGGAAATGCTTCGCGCTGGCGAAGGCGACGTCGACTTCGAACCAGCGGAAGAACGGGCTCAGCGTGTAGTAGTACCAGGGCGTGTGATGCTCGAAGAAGTCCTTGTAGGGCAGCATTCCCTTCCACACGCACCACGCCGCGTGGGCATGCTGGAACTCGTCGGGGTCGAAGGACCGGATCGGGATGATGGGGAGGCGCGCGAGGAAGAAGCCAACGGTGGCGAGCAGCACGAAGTGGAGGGAGTAGTCCTTACCGGGTTGCCGGCCGGCGCGCGCCGGCGCGTGCTCGGCTGTCGTGGTCGACGGCGCGTTGTGTTGCATCTCGGAACGCCTATCAAGGCCACCGAGGTTGGCACTCGGGCAAATCCGGGTAGTTCGACAGAGCCAACGGGCTTGCCGGGACAGCACCATCCCCCTGGAGAACGGCGATGCGTTTGTTGACGAAGAGGATCTCGTTGGCGCCGGACGTAAACGGAGGCTCGCCCCAACGGCAGGCATAGTTGTTGGCGTGGACGTACGCGACGTGGAACGTCCGTTTGAGCTCCTCCATCAGCCTGGCGAGCGCTACGACCGCGGCTGCTGCGATGGCGAGCAGGATGTTCTTCGTCACGGAGGGGAAGCAGTCTCGTAAAAGGCGTGTGCCACGTCAAGCCCGGCGCGCGTCGACCGCCTATCGCGGTCAGTAGCGCAGTCTCCAAACCGTCACGTCAACCGCCGTCCACTGCCTCTCTATCCGCGCCCGAGCCGTGCACGCCGCCGGCGCCCATGCTGCCAGCGCACCGAACGGTTTGGTTTTCCCGCGAAACCCGGGAAGAACCGCAGAGAATACAGAGGATACAGAGACGGAGGGAGAGGAAGAAGGGCTCCGGATCCTGGCTCCGGAACCCTTCTTCCGTTCCGGCCTCCGTGTTCTCTGTGTCCTCTGTGGTGCAACACCCGGAAATGTCGCGGCTATCAAACCGTTCGGCGCTCTAGCCCGACCCGAGCGCGCCGGGTTTGGCGGCGGCGTAACTTGGAGGAAGTCGGATGCGGCGAACGCAAGAAGACACGGAGTCGCTGCGTCCAGGCGCGCGTTCTCGGTCATGCGGAGCGCGACCGGCTTGTCGCGTACCTAAGCGGCCAGGGCCAGGCGCTCGACGAGGTACTGCCAGGCCTTGCGGCGATTGGATCCCCATGCCCGGCCAGACCGAAGTAGGCGGTCGCTGCCTTCCTGCGTCTCGCTCCTTGGCGGGGTCTTGCCGCCCAGGTCGGAGTCGCTGCGGCAAGAGCCAAGGCCCAGGTGGTGAATGTTCTGGACTTTGGCCACCGCACCCATCATTCTCGTTGTTTCATGGCTGGTCCGGCATGTTCGGGACGGCCATTCGTTCTCTCGCCTCCCGTCTTTGGCATGTGCCGCTGCTGGGTGTCGACGGAAAAACCAGCAAAAAGAAGGAAATCAAGATGGGAAAGCGACTCTACGTTGGCAACTTGCCGTATTCGGCGACCGAGGCGGATCTACGTGACGCATTTGCGGCAACCGGGCATGAGGTGACGGAGGTGAAGGTGGTTCTCGATCGCGACACGGGACGGCCCCGGGGCTTCGCCTTCGTCGAAATGGCGAGCGACGAGGGTGCTCAGGCCGCAATCGCGACGCTGAACGGCAAGGATTTGCAGGGTCGCGCGATTGCCGTCAGCGAGGCGCGCGAGCGCTCGGGAGGCGGCGGGCGCGGCGGCTACGAGGGCGGCCGCGGTGGCCACGGCGGTGATCGAGGCGGACGCAGGCAGCGCTGGTGAAGTTCGGCACGAACAAAGCTGCAGAAAAGCGACGGAAGGAAGCCATTCGTCTGAAGCGGCAACGGGAAAAAGCCGAACGAAAGCAACAGCGCCAGGCCGAGCGGGAACAACGCGCGCCATCGGCTCCAGACGAGGATCCCGACATCGCCGGCATCGTACCCGGACCTCAGCCGACGCAAGAGTAGAAGCGTCGCCTGGCGGGCTGCCAGAGCACCGAAGCGTTTGGAGGGCTGATCCTTCGCCACAGCCGTGTCCGTGCTCTCTGTGGCGAAGATCCCTGGAATCAGGTGGCTTTCGAACCCTTCGGTGCTCCAGGATTGCGCCAGCTGGAACCCCTTGGCGGCTCTACGCGGCCACGCTCTCCCCGCCGGCGACTGGAATCGGTGCGCCCAGGCGGGAGTTCTCGGCTTTGCGAAGGGCGACGAGCTTCTCGCGTAGCTCGGCGGCCACCTCGGGATGCTCGCCGAGGTACTGGCAGGCCTTGTCGCGCCCCTGGGCGATGCGCTCGCCCTTCCAACTGTAGTAGGCGCCCGACTTCTCGATCAGGCTCGCCTCGCTGGCCAGGTCGACGATCTCGCCGGCGGCGTTGACGCCCGTGCCGTAGAGGATCTCGAACTCGCAGTCGCGGAAGGGCGGGGCGACCTTG
>JAFGPX010000197.1 GCA_016935975.1 Deltaproteobacteria bacterium | reverse complement strand
GTATTCGGCGCTTCGCCGCTCCTTGCATCCGGGCCGAATCCACTCCGAACGGCTCGGTCCGACTTTCACCACGGGCTGCTAGCCCGCGTTGTTCACTACGATTGCGTCACCGACGAGGATCGTGGGACAGACTGCCTCATCTCCGGCGAATCCTGTATGCAAGAGCCGCTGTGGGTTCGAGCGCAAGCTCCGGCATTGGGGAGTCCGGCGACAGCTTTCTGGAGATCACGAGGGCGGTTCCTCTGGCGGCCGCGACCGGCGACTTCGACGGCAGTGCAGGGTGGCGAGCTGCTGGCGGAGGCTTCCTACGGGACGCGTGCACAGCGAAAGGAGCCCCACTTCTCGTGGCCCGCGTCGGGGCGAGGAGACGTCCATTCGAAGGGGGCCAGCCTCACCATCGGCGCCACGGCGTCAAGCTCGTCTTTGGTGGGAAGCCTGGCAGCTTGGGCTGCGCAGTAGATGTTCGCTTGTTGCCAGGACACACAGCGAATCGGATTGCTGGTCGGCGTTTTGCCGTCGACGCAGAACCCGGGATGTCTCTTCGGCCTCTTCTTCGCGCGCTTGCCGCGCGGCGCGGGCTGTTGGCATACGACGCACTTGTGGTAGTCGACTTCGCTGACCATCTGCACGTCGACGCAGGCCGCTTCGCTCGTACGCTGCTTTTCGGAGCCGTCGTTCGCATCCTGCTTGTGGACCGGCGGCGGGGGCACCTTGCGTGTGCCCGGCGGGCATGGCGGCGGTATTGCTATGGCCTGGTCGTCCTCCTTCACCAAGATATCCGCCGCCTTGTCCACGGCTTGGCGGGTTTTCTCCCGCAGCTTCGGAAGTCGCTGGGCCGCCTCTTTCCGGACAAGGCGGACCACCGGGGAGAAGAGATCGCGCACTGCTTTTGCCCCTGGAAGCTCGGTGGTGCCGTAGCCGATGAATCCGGCCACCAGCACGACGAGAACGAATACGAGCGAGCCCACCCCGGACTTGTCTTCTTCCTCGGGCTCAGACTCGGGTTTCGTCGGCTTCGGCTTCGCGGGCTCGCTCCCAGGGGCGGATTTGACCTCGGCCGGTACGACCTTCTCCGGTGGAGCCTCGGGCTTCGTCGTCACGGGAGAGACCGCGCGACCGTCGGCGCGGACGAGCACCGTGGCTGCGAGCGGCAGGCTCGGCGAAGGCCCCGTGTGGGCCGGCGCGGGAAGGGCACGAGCGACACTTGCCAGAAACTCTCCCGCGTGCGCGAAGCGGTCTTCCGGCCGAACCGCCAGGGCCTTGCCGAACACCGCCTCGAGGTGGTCCGAAACCGATGCCCCGAGAACGCGAGGCGTGGGCCGTCGCGCGGGATTGGCCGAGGAGAACCCGAACTGGACCAGATCGTTTCCTTCGAGCGCGACCCGGGCCGTGAGCATCTCGCAGGCCACCAGCGCCACCGAGTACACGTCTGTCCATGGCCCGGTGGCGCCGTAGCTGCGCGCGAATTGCTCGGGCGCCCCGTAGCGGGGTGTAAAGGAGGTGATGACCGCGCCAGTCTTGGCCAGAGCCGCGCTGACCTTGGCGTGGTCGGAAAGCATCTTGGCGACGCCGAAGTCGAGCAATTTGCAGGGCGTGTCCGGCGCGCGTGGGTCGCCGCCCATGACAAAGATGTTTGCCGGCTTGATGTCGCGGTGGGCGATGCCGCGCCGATGAGCCACGTCGAGAATGGGCAGGATTCTCCGCAGAAAACCCACGACCTCGGCTTCGGTCCACGGCTGCCGCTGGCGCTGATCCTCGGCCAGGATGGCATCGAGCGGCGTGCCGTCGAGCCACTCGAGAACCATGAACGGCAGCCACCGTCCGGCGCTCGTGGTGTAAGCGCCGACGTCTCTGGCCTGCACGATGCCCGCGGTCTGACTCGACAGCTCGGTCAGCAGAGCCCCCTCTTGGAAGAACTGCCGCAAGAGATCGTCTCGGCATTCGGCGGGGGCTTGCGAGAGGCCGGTGAAGAACTTCACGGCCACCGGCTGCTTCCAGATGGTGTGCTCGGCCACGTACACCATGGCGAAGCCGCCCTCGCCGACGAGATTTTCGATGCGATACTTCTCGGCGACAACTTGTCCGGAGATGTTGAGCGGATCGATCTCGAGCATGGGGAGACTTCAGCCGGTCCGACCATCATCCGCTGGATATGCCCTTGGATCAATCGCGGCTACGAAGCAGAAGAGGCTGGAATCGCTCACGCGCACCTGCAACACGCGCGGAATCGTGGAGAACTCGGCAGCGGGCATCGTTGAGGAACGCCTTGCCCGAAGCGACCGTGACCCCTGCCTTCCACGAGCTGCCGACGGGCCGAACGCTGCAGACGATTGCGCCGTTCGGCGCCGCGACGATCGACACGCGTGCGGCGCCGAATGGCCTGAATGGCCTGAAATCCCGAGTCGGTGTCGAGACCGGGGATCGCGGTCGGCGTGATCGCGAGACGGCACTTCGGCTTGACCGTCCAAAGACACAGCAGGGTTGGGCAGCCACCCGCGGAGCAGCGCGCTCGCATGGGCAAGCGAACGCTCGCTCCGGAGGAAGCGCTTGCCTGGGCCGATGCGCTTCGTGCCTTGGATCTGCCTGCCCACAAAGCTGCGGAGATCGTCTCCACAGCACCGTCAATACAACGAAGACCCGTCCCTACCTACCTGTGAAACCCGAAGAGGGAGAAGAGGGCGCTATACGCGTCGCCGAACGTGTTGTCACCCACCGGCGCCGTCACCCAAAGGCCGTTCCCGTCGAGAATGGCGGAGCCTGTGTTGACCTTTATGCCGAGGACTTTCGTTACCTGGCCGTCCGGGTCGTACAGCACATGAGCCAGTTGCGTTGCTTGGAGCGTCGCACAGTATTCCGGTGTCGGGGTGTTGTTCATGTGAGTGTCGGTTGCGCCGACCACAATCAGTAGCTGCAGGCCGTCATCACCGTACTGATTCACCAGGTTGTCCGCTTGACCTTCGACGAAGGCCGTGCAGCCCGGTCACCAACCCGCGTAGCTATAGATGAACGTGTACGGGGATCCGCAGAGCAGGTCGTAGAATTGAACCGGTGTGCCGTCGCACTCGTACAGCGTGATGTCGGGAGTCAGATTGCCGATTTCGAGTCCCACCTCACCGGTGAAATCGCATTCCCCAGCATCGCCGGATGGGGTGCTGGCGTCCGTGGTAGCCCCGCCCGCTCCACCCGTTGCTCCCGCGTCCGTCCTACCTCCCGTGTCCGTCCTACCCCCGGCACCTCCGCGGCCACGAGTGCCGGCGTCGACAAGACGCATACCCCCACTGCCCCTGCCGCCCGTGCCCGGTGTGCCGCCGCGGCCCGTATCCGTGGAACCGCCGGTGCCGGACGCTCCGCCGGTGCCGGACGTTCCGCCGCTGCCGGACGCTCCTCCGGTGTCCGACGCTCCGCCGGTGCCCGACGTTCCGCCGGAACTCGTTGTCCCCCCGACGCCAGCCCGGCCGCCGCCGGCCGACGCCCCACCGCTACCGGACGAGCTCGTCGTTGCGGTACTGCCGCCGGGGGATCCACCGCTACCAGTAGGAGTAGTCACGCTTGCGCTACAGCCAGCCAGCGCGACGGACAGAGCGGCCAAACCGGTTGATACTCTGTGAATAGAGGATGCTGGTCTGATCAGATCCCGCATTTTGATCCCTCGTAGATAGCGTCTGACGTTGCCTTGCGTCTCACCCTCCACCGAAGAGTGAGAGCCACGATTCCCGGAGCAAGAAAGGGAGAAGACCTACAACCGCCTATGGATGCACACTAGGATTTAGTAGCTTTCGGACGGGAGCGGCTGTCAAACAAAAAGACAGATAGCAACAGAAGATGCGGCCCGGGGTGCAGTTCGGGCTGAAACCCCAATGATTGCATATTCTTATCAGCCTGGTCCCAAAGCAAGATGCCGCCAAGCGACTGCTGTCCGAAGATCTTCTTCGTGACCCGGCATGCTATCGCACCGCGCCTGTTCGTGCCGCCGCACCGGCTGGCCAGGCTAGACGCCCGGACGGCCGAGCCTCGACGGCTTGTCACGTCGTTTCGGATGAGATCCGGGCAAGCCCTCTGGGGGTGAGAAATCGCACATCCCCGTCCCGGCGAGTGAGTCCCTCGCGGTCGCAAAGGCTGAGCAGCAGCAAGCACGTCTTGCGCGAGCCGCCTACCAGATCGCGAAACTGCGCCAGGCTGACTCCCCCGGGATGGCTGGCCAGGTGGCGCAGGAACCGTGCCGTGAAGTCGTCGGCGGTTCTCTTGCACAAATAGGACTCGTCGACCGCCACGATCTCTCCCACCTCCACGAGGTGCTTCAGGATGGCCTTGAGATCCTTGGGGCCGAGGGTGAAGTGGGCCCCCAGCTCCCGTTCCAGATCCGCCAGGGCCACCGCGTTGGCAGCAAGGCCCCGGAGATGCGCAAGCAGATAGTCCTTGGCTTGCATGATGACCGACGAAGGGCGCGGCGCGATGCCGGTCAGAACGTAGCTCTCGCTTGTCGATTTCGTCACCAGGCCCTCCTGGACCATGGCGTCGAGCACGCACCCGACCAGCTTGGCGCCGTCCTGGGCAGGGAGCCCCAGCTTCGAAGCGATCTGTGTCCGGTTCAGGCCCTCCGTGCCCAGGGGGCAATCCCGATGATGCTGCGTCAGGGCCTCGCGCGTCCTCTCGCGCATCCTGGCTGCTGCCGACAAGGACAGCAGAAAGAGGTCTTGCCCGATGGGGAAGGCGGAGAGCGCGCCGGTCTGGGACAACTCGACGGCTGCTTCCTTCACCTCTGCGACCTCTCGGCCGAGGCGGCTTGCTATCTTGGTTGCCTGCACGAAGGTGGCGCCCTTCTCGGCCTCCGCGACCAGCGCCTCCGCCAATCCGCCCCCTGCCCGCCGGCGGAGCGAGTCAATCACGTGGAGTTGTCGTCGTCGGTGGCGCAAGGGCATCGCGTCCACGCACCGGCCACCGCCCCATGTGAGGTCGGCACTCGCGTTGCGAAGGATGAAACGATCTCCTTCGAGCACCACGGTGGGGCGCGCGAGCTGAATCTGGGCGAGCACCCGATCTCCCGCCCGGGCGCGATCGACGTCCAGGAGATCCACGCGACAGGAACAGGCATGGGTACCGGCGTGAAACATCGCCTGCGTGTGGCGCCCCATTTCCGCATGCGGGCTGGTCACGGTCAGCTCCACGTCGAGGCGCTGGCTTGCGGGAAACGGGCAGCTCGCGACCAGCATGCCCCGCACGAACTGGGCGGGTTCGAAGCCGGTGAGGTTGAGCGACGCCCGTTCGCCTGCACCGACGCGGCTCACGGGCTCGCCGTGCCGCTCGATCCGTCGGACCTTCACCGGGATCTCTCCGGGGAGCACGGTGAGCACGTCGTCGAGCGCGGCGCTGCCGCCCAGGACCGAGCCGGTGACGACGGTGCCGAAGCCGGCAACGGAAAAGATCCGGTCGATGTACATGCGGAATGGGCCGGTGGCGGGCCGGGCGACGGTTCGACTCACCAAGTGGCGGATCCCTGCCCGCAAGGCGTCCAGGCCCAGGCCCTTGGCCGCGCTGACCGGAACGATTTCCGCGTCCGCGAGAAACGATCCGGCCACGGCTTCACGGATCTCCGCTGTCGCGAGTGCCTGCATCTCGGGATCCACGAGGTCGATCTTGCTGAGCGCGACGATCCCGTGCTGCATCCCGAGCAGTCGCAGGATGGCCAGGTGCTCGCGCGTCTGGGGCATGACACCGTCGTCAGCGGCCACCACCAGCAGACTGAGGTCCACGCCGCAGGCACCAGCCAGCATGTTGGCGATGAAACGGTGATGCCCTGGAACATCGACGATGCCAAGCCTGACTGTCTCTTGAACCTGCGTCCCCGCCGGTGTTTCCTCGGCCGGCAGATCGAGATAGGCAAATCCCGGATTGATGGTTATGCCCCGACGCTTCTCCTCCGGATGGGTGTCGCAATTGATGCCGGTGAGGGCCTCGATCAGGGCGGTCTTGCCATGGTCCACGTGGCCCGCCGTGCACATGATGAGCCGCTTGCTGCCAATCTGCGGCGGTTTACCCGTAAGCGACATGGTTCACGCTTGCGGCCCCGCGAAGGACACACGACCGCCATGGTCGAAGGATCCACTGCGGACCGCGCCGAAATCGACCGAGGGGGGAATGAAATCCGTGGTGAAACAGATCGCGGTTTCCACGCCCAACGACGGGATCACGGCCGCGCCATTCATGGTCTCGGCCCCGACAAGCAACCGCCCGTCGGCGCACGTGACCAGCTGGCCGAGCTGGACGCGCAGTTCTAGCCACGCTGGCTTGGCAGCGCAGCCGGTCGCTGCGACGAGATCGGTTGGCCGGGGCTTCGGCTTCGCTGAGGGTGACTTCGAATCCATGCCGCAGAAAGGGCAGGAATCGAACCTGCCACGGACGGCATCACCCGCCCGCTGCTGGCTTTGAAGGCCAGATGGGACACCAGTCCCTT
>JAFGPX010000023.1 GCA_016935975.1 Deltaproteobacteria bacterium | reverse complement strand
CCGGTGACCGAGTCCAGGTTCGCGGTGGGCTCGTCGGCCAGGACGAGCTGCGGCCGCGTGACCAGGGCGCGGGCGATGGCGACCCTC
Source organism: Deltaproteobacteria bacterium (assembly GCA_016935975.1). GTDB lineage: Bacteria > Myxococcota_A > Polyangia > Fen-1088 > Fen-1088 > Fen-1118. The sequence goes on along the minus strand of JAFGPX010000023.1, from coordinate 21,450 downwards.
TGCCGCTGCCCTCCCGACAGCTCGCTCGGCCGGTGCTTGACGTACTCGGAGATGCCCACGCGGTCGAGCAGACCGTGCACGCGCGCGCGCCGCTCCTTGGCGGACGCCGAGCGCTGCAGGAGGAGCGGCAGCTCGACGTTCTGAAACACGCTCAGCACGGAAACCAGGTTGAAGCTCTGGAAGATGAAGCCGATGGTGTGCAGGCGCAACCGCGTGAGCTGGCGCTCGGACATGCGGCCGGTGGGCTGGCCCGCGATGGCGACGGCGCCGCCGCTGGGGGTGTCCACGCACCCGATGAGATTGAGCAGGGTCGTCTTGCCGCTGCCCGAAGGGCCGGCGATGGCCAGGAACTCGCCTTCCCGCACATCGAGCGACACCCCGCGTAGCGCCTGCACCACGAAGGTGCCAAGGGTGTAGTTCTTGGAGACGTCCTGGACCGAAACGATGTTCTTCATGGTGTGCCCGTTGCGTGGGGAGAAGCCACGTGCCGCTCGTCCGTCCGGTCGGCCCCGTCCCCGAGTAGCGCCTGGTATAGCGCCCGTCTGGCCCGCTTGGATATCTTTTTCGGTCTAATCTGTCGACGGCAGGCCCCGCTTCCAGTAAATATCCGCCATGCCCGAGTTCCTCAAAGACATCAAGCGCACACACGACTGCGGCGCCCTGCGCGGCGGCGACGTCGGCGCCACCGTGGTGCTGTTCGGCTGGGTCGCGTCCCGGCGCGACCACGGCGGTTGCGTGTTCATCGATCTGCGCGACCGCGGAGGCATCACGCAGGTCGTGTTCGAGCCGCAAACCAGCGCCGAGGCCCACGCCCTGTCGAGCGAGCTGCGCTCGGAATTCTGCGTCGGAGTGCGCGGCGTGGTGCGCAGCCGCGGTGAGCGCAAGAACCCGAACCTGCCCACCGGCGAGATCGAAGTGCACTGCACGGATCTCGCCGTCTTCTCGCGTTCGGACACCCCGCCCTTCGAGATCGGCGATGACGCCAACGCGAACGAATCGATACGGCTCAAGCACCGCGCCTTGGACCTGCGGCGGCCCTCGCTGCAGAAGAACTTCCTTCTGCGCTCGCAGATCTACCAGACCGCCCGGCGGGTGCTCACCGCGCACAAGTTCCTGGAGATCGAGACGCCCTTCCTGGTCAAGTACACGCCGGGTGGCGCGCGCAACTTCCTGGTCCCCTCGCGTCTGTCGCCCGGGCAGTTCTATGCCCTGGCCGAGTCGCCGCAGCTCTTCAAGCAGCTCTTCATGGTGGCGGGCTTCGATCGTTACTTCCAGATCGTCCGCTGCTTCCGCGACGAGGATCTGCGCCAGGACCGCCAGCCCGAGTTCACGCAGATCGACCTCGAGATGAGCTTCGTGGTGGAAGAAGACGTGCAGACCGTCGTCGAAGCACTGATCGTGGGTCTGTGGAAGGACGTCCTCGGCATCGACGTGGTCACGCCGTTCTCGCGCCTGGCCTACAAGGACGCCATGAGCCTCTATGGCTCGGACAAGCCCGACCTGCGCTTCGGCCTGCCCCTGTGTGACGTCACCGAGGTCGTGCGCAAGCACGACGGCGGCGGCGTCGAGATGCTCCGGCAAGCCTTGTCGGCCAAGGGCGCCGGCGAGGCGCCGGTGGTCAAGGGCTGGCGCCTGCCCGCGGCCGAGGCCGCGAAGCTGTCGAACGTCGAGATCGACAAGCTGGAGGAGTTCGTCAAAGGCCTCGGCGCGCGCGGTCTGGCGCGCGCCCGCATCGGGGCCGGCGGCGCCTGGACGCGCTCGCCCATGAAGGCCATGCGCGAGGCCATGCGCAACGACCTGAACGCGGCGGCGGGCCTGCAAGAAGGCGACGTCTTCTTCCTGCAATTCGGCGCGCCCAAGCTCGCCCACACCGTGCTCGGCGCACTGCGTTTACACGTGGCGAACAAGATCGGCATCGTCCCGGCCGGACAGTGGAAGTTCGCCTGGGTCACGGAGTTCCCGCTCTTCGAGCGTGGCGACGACGGCAAGCTGGTCGCGTCGCACCATCCCTTCACCTCGCCCATGGCCGAGGATCTCGAACGCCTCGAATCCGATCCGGCCTCGGTGCGCGCCCGGGCCTACGACCTCGTGCTCAACGGCAACGAGATCGCGGGGGGCTCGATTCGTATCCACCGCGGCGACGTGCAGTCGCGCGTGTTCCGCGCCATCGGGCTTTCCGACGAGGACGCGCGCCAGAAGTTCGGCTTCCTGCTGGACGCCTTCCGCCACGGACCGCCACCTCACGGCGGCATCGCGGCCGGGCTCGACCGGCTGGCCATGCTCCTGTGCGGCGCCGATTCGCTCCGCGACGTGATCGCGTTCCCCAAGACCCAGAAGGGAACGGATCTCTGCACGGACGCGCCCTCCGCGGTGACGAACAAGCAGCTCGACGAGCTGCACATCGCGCTGGTCGGTCTGGATTCCAAGTAGCCTGACCTCAGGTTGCCGCGCTGCCGCATCCGATGCCGGAACTGCGCAACGGACTACGCACCTGCTGTGGGGATGGTACCCCCAACGGCACGAGACCTTTCGCATCATTGGCTCCCGCGTGCGTAGCGCATTTCGCGCTGCAGGACGCGATGCTCCCTCGATACCCATGCTTTCGCAATGTTACGAAGTGGTGTCAGGGATGTGTCGTGTGGCACATGTCGTGCTAGGGCTGGGAGCAACCTCTTGGGAGGAGGCAACATGTCACAAGCCCTGGCAACCATGCAAACCGAACCGCCAGTAGTCAGCCGAGAGCGCGCTCTCAGAATCCTTTCGAAGTCCCTCTATCGCGACCTGCGCGAGAACGGCTACGAGCCAAGGCAGATCGTGGCCCTGGCCAGCGAGCTCATCGAGCAGATCACCACCGACATGAAGGACGACAACACGCTCGCCTAGCTCGTTGCTTTTCATAATGACAAGAGGGGACCTGCGGGTCCCCTTTTTGTTGCCACCATCCGGCGCGCAAACTCCTGGAAATGGCTGGCTCTTCCGTGTAGAAGCGGCCCTCTCATGGCGGCAAGAACCATTGCCGAGCTGGATCTGCAAGGCCGACGGGTGTTCATCCGCGTGGACTTCGACGTCTCGTATACCCCGGCCGGCGGCGTGTCCGATGCGACCCGCATCCGCGCCACCTTGCCGACCATCGCCCACGCCATCGAGCGCGGTGCCCGCGTGGTGCTGGCCGCGCACGTGGGCCGCCCGAAAGGCCGGAGCAAGCCCGAGCTATCTCTGCTCCCCGTCGCCGCCTACCTCGCCGAGGCCCTGGGCCGCGATGTCTTCTTGACCGACGAGCCAGCCGGCGACGGCGCCAAGAAAGTCGTGAACGACCTGCGCGACGGTTGTGTCGCCATGCTGGAAAACCTGCGCTTCTCTCCCGGGGAAGAAGCCAACGACGAGACCTTCGCGCGCGCCCTGGCCAGCTACGCCGACGTGTACGCGAACGAGGCTTTCAGAACGGCCCACCACGCGCATGCCTCCACCGCCGGCATGGTCAAGTACGTCGCCAGCAAGGGCATGGGCTTTCTCATGGACCGCGAGGTGAAGATGCTCGGCAAGGTCGTGGGCGAGGTCGAGCGCCCCTTCGTCGCCGTCATCGGCGGTTCTCAGGTCACGGAGAAGATCGGACTGCTCGAGAGCTTGCTCGGCCGCGCCGACACCATCTGCCTGGGCGGCGCCATGGCCAACACCTTTCTCGCGGCGCAAGGCGCGAGCCTCGGACGTTCGCTCGTGGAAGCAGGCAAACTGCCCATCGCGCGCGCCTTCCTGGCCAAAGCCGAGACGAGCGGCGTACGCATCGTGCTGCCCCGCGATCTGGCCGTGGCCGAGGAAGCCACCTCCGAAACGAGCACCATCGTTGCGGCCGCACGGGTGCCCGATGACCAGGCGGCGTTCGACATCGGCCCCGAATCGGTGGCCGAGTTGGGCGCGCTCCTGTCGCGAGCCCGCACCGTGTTCTGGAACGGTCCCATGGGCGTGTTCGAATCGCCGGCGTTCGCCGCCGGAACCCTGGGCACGGCAAAAGCCATCGCCCTGGTCATAGGCGGCACCACGGTCGTGGGCGGGGCCGACACGGCGACCGCGGTGGAACGAGCCGGCGTCCGAAGCACCCTCACGCACGTCTCCGCAGGTGGCGACGCCGCGCTTGCGTTCGTCGCGGGCAAGAAACTCCCGGGGCTTGCCGCCCTGGAAACTTGAAGTAGAAAGGAGTCCAGACAGACATGTCCAATCCGCGAATTCCCCGACCCTTCTTCTGTGGCAACTGGAAGCTGTGGGGCACCCTGTCCGACTCCGTGGCCCTGGCCACCGGCGTGCGCGACGCGGTCGCCTCTGTGACCACGGCAGACGTGGCGGTGGCTCCAGGCTTCGTGGCCCTTGACGCCGTGGCCGGGAAGCTGAAGGGGAGCGCGGTCGCCGTGGCTTCCCAGGACGGGTACTGGGAGGAAAAGGGCGCGTTCACGGGCGAGGTGGCCATGGTCCAGATCGCGGACTGCGGGGCGAGCTACGCTATCGTGGGCCACTCCGAGCGGCGCCAGTACTTCGGCGAAACCGACGAGACGGTCGCGCGCAAGGCGAAGGCGGCGCTCGCCGCCGGACTCGTCCCCATCCTCTGCATCGGAGAGACCCTGCCCGAGCGCGACGCGGGCCAGGCGCTCACCGTGGTCGGCAAGCAGCTCGACGGCACCACGGCCAACCTTCGCGACGATGAGCTTGCCAAGTCGGTCATCGCCTACGAGCCGGTGTGGGCCATCGGAACGGGGCGCGTCGCCACCCCCGCCCAGGCGCAGGAAGTTCATGCCCTGATTCGCAGCAAGCTCGTGCACAAGTTGCAGGCCCGCGCGCAGCAGGTCCGGATTCTCTACGGCGGCAGCGTCAAGCCGAACAACGTCGCCGAACTCATGAAAGAGAAGGACATCGACGGCGCCCTGGTGGGCGGCGCATCGCTGACCGTCGATTCCTTCGCCAGCATCGTGCAAAAAGGGGTGGCCGCGTGTACACGTTCCTGACAGTTCTCCACGTCATTGTCTGCATCTTCTTGATGCTGGTCGTTCTGCTGCAAGCCGGACGGGGTGGCGGCATCGGCCTCGCATTCGGCGGTAGCGGCGGCAGCCAGAGCGTGTTCGGTTCGTCGGGGGGCGCCACCTTCCTGACCAAGATGACCGCCGTCTGCGCTTTCATCTTCTTCGCCAACTCGCTGGCCCTGGCCTACCTCTCCAGCCAGTCCGATTCGCGGCGTCTGCAGAAAATCGCCGAGAAGAAAGCCGAGGCCAAGAAGGCCGAAGAGGCAGCCAACGCGAAGATGATGACGGAGATCGAGAAGCAGCGGGAGGCCAACGCCAAGGCCGAGACGGGAAAGAGCGAAGGCCTGATTTCCGAGGCCACGGGGCCCGAAGGCGAAGCCCCCGCGGCCGAAAAACAGGCAGCCCCGGTCGAGGAGAAGCCGGCGGCCGACAAGCCCGCCAGGCCGGGAAAGGGCAAGCTCGCAGGCGATTTGAAACTCGAGAAAACGGAGAAGCCCGCCGAGAAGCCGGCCGAGAAGCCGGCCGAAGAAGAGAAGCCCACGGCGCCTGCGCCCAAGGCGAAGAAGCCGGTGACCGAGCAGCCGACCGCCGAGAAACCCGCGGCCGAGAAGCCGGCCGACGAGAGCACCGGCGAGAAGGCGGCAGCCGAGTAGCAGCCGCGTGGTAGATTCGGCGAATGGCCCTGTTGCCATTCGTGAAGGCCGAAGGACTGGGAAACGACTTCCTGGTGGTCGACTTGCGCCCGGGCAAGCCGGCGCACCCGCTGACCGAGCTCGCAACCAGCCCCGAGACCGTTCGCGCCCTGTGCCATCGCAACTTCGGTGTCGGCGGCGACGGCCTTTTGGCCATTCTCCCGGGCCAGCAGGGCGACGCGCGCATGCGGGTGCTCAATGCCGACGGCAGCGAGGCGGAGATGTGCGGCAACGGCATCCGCTGCGTGTGCAAGATCCTCCACGACACGGATGCGTCCATGCGCCGGGACGTGTTGCGCATCGACACCGGGGCCGGGCTGCGCGCCTGCCGGCTCGACACCGTGGATGGGCGGGTCGCCGCGGTCACGGTCGACATGGGCGAGCCCCAGCTCGTGCCCCGCCTGATACCGGTGGCAAGCGATGCGCCGCGACTGGTGCGCGCACCCTTTCGGGCCGGCGAGCACGCATTCGCCTTCACCGCGGTCTCCATGGGCAACCCGCACGCGGTGATCTTCGTCGACCAGCCCGACGCCAACTTGCGCGAGCTGGCCACCACCTACGGCCCCGGCATCGAGCATGATCCGCTGTTTCCACACCGGACCAACGTCGAGTTCGCAACCGTGCGCCAAGGCGCCGATGGCGCTGCGGAGATCGATCTGGTGGTCTGGGAACGCGGCTGCGGCATCACGCTTGCCTGCGGCACCGGCGCCTGCGCCACCGTGGTGGCCGCGTGCCTCGAAGGCCGCGTGGCCGCGGACCACGAAATCCCGCTACGCCTCCCCGGCGGCACGCTCTTTGTCACCGTGCGCGGCGGAAGCGCGAGCCCGCACGGACCAAGCTACGCCGGCGTGGCCATGCGCGGCCCGGCCACCATCGTGTTCGAGGCCGCCGTGGACCCGGCCACGATCCGGTTGCCCACGCCTCGCTCGTCCTAACCCCAATACCGGCCACTCGGGGGAGTATCAACAGGGAGAAACGGAGGAGTGGAGCCGGAGAATCCTGGTGACTACCATTAGACGCGTCGGCGGAGCTGGGCTTCGCCCGTCGGAGCCAGAGCGCGGGAGGGTATGGGAACCCTCCCAGGGTTCCCATCAAAATAGTGTGCCCTGCCCGCTTTTCTGAGGCATCGGTACCCTGAGATGCTCGCAGGCTTGGGCCGTGGCTTGACGGCCGCGCGGGGTGCGCACCAGGAAGCCTTCCTGAATGAGGTAGGGCTCGTGCACGTATTCGAGCGTGTCGCGATCCTCGGCCAGCGCCGCGGCCAGCGATTCGATGCCCACCGGCCCCCCGTCGAAGCGCTCGACGATGGCGCGTAGCAGGCGGCGGTCGCCCTCGTCCAGTCCGCGGACGTCCACGCCCAGTCGCCGGAGGGCGAAGTCGGCCGCCGCACGCGTGACCGTCCCGTCGCCACGCACCAGCGCGAAGTCGTGCACCCGGCGCAGCAGGCGATTGGCGATGCGCGGCGTGCCGCGTGCCCGCCGGCCGATCTCCTCGGCGCCGTCGTCTGTGCAAGCGATGTCGAGCAGCTTGGCCGAGCGCTTGACGATGGTGGCCAGCTCCGCCGGAGCGTAGAAATCCAGACGCTCGGTGATGCCGAAGCGCGACAGCAGGGGCGAGGTGAGCTGGCCCGTGCGCGTGGTGGCGCCGACCAGGGTGAAGCGCTCGATGGGCACGGTGATGGCGCTGGCCCCCGCGCCCACGCCCGTGACGATCTCGATGCGAAAATCCTCCATCGCGGGATACAGACTCTCCTCGATGATGGGCTGCAAGCGGTGGATCTCGTCGATGAACAGCACGTCGCCGCGGCCGAGCGAGGTCAAGATGCCGGCCAGGTCGCCCTTGCGCTCGAGGGCCGGACCCGAGGTCACGCGCGCGGCGGTGCCCATCTCGTGGGCGATGACGTGGGCCAGGGTCGTCTTGCCCAGGCCCGGCGGCCCGGACAAGAGCACGTGGTCGAGCGAGCCGCCGCGCTTCTTGGCCGCCGCCACGTAGACTTCGAGGTTCTCGGCGACCTTGCGCTGGCCGACGAACTCCGAAAACGAACGCGGCCGCAGCGCGGCCTCCTCGTCGCCTGGGGCTGCCTGCCCATCCAGGATCTTCTCGGTGGCGGGGGAGGGCTCGACCGCGCCCGGCGCCGGCGCAACGGGCGCCGTACCGTCGTCGTGCTTCCGGCGCCCCACTACTTCCTCCTGAGCAAGGCCAGCGCCTGCTTGATGAGAGCGGTCACGTGTTGCTTCTCATCGAGCTTGGCCAAAACAGCGTCGAACTCCGAGGGTTTGTAGCCGAGCGCCGTGAGCGCGCCATAGACCTCGCCCATGCGTCCCGGCGGAACCGCTCGGGTCAGACCCAGGCCGCCGCCCCCCGCCTCGCCAACCCCCATGCCGATTTTATCGCGCAATTCCACTGCGATGCGCTCGGCGGTCTTGCGCCCGACCCCGCGGATCTTGGTCAGCGCCGAGATGTCCGCGGCCGAGATGGCGCGCACCAGCTCGCCGGTCGACTGGCTGCCGAGGATGGCCATCGCCACCTTGGGGCCAACCCCTTGCACGGAAAGCAGGGTCTCGAACAGGCGACGCTCCTCGGCGTCCGCGAAGCCGAAGAGCTGCAGCGGTCCGTCCGGCACGGCGTGGGCATGGATGAGCAGAAACGCGGTGGCCCCGAGGGGGGGCAGCGCGCGTTGTGCGGCAACCGTGACGGTCACGGCATAGCCCACGCCGCCGGCTTCGATCACCACGCCATCCGGACCGTTCTCGAGCAGGGCTCCTCGCAACGAAGCAATCATGGGCTCCTATCATCGCACGCGCCGGCGCGCCGGTCGCGTTTCATTCGCGGCCGGCGGCAAGGGGCGGTGCCGGGCATGGCAGATGGCGATGGCCAGGGCGTCCGCGGCGTCGGGCTCGGGCACGCGGCGCAGGGCGAGCAGCGCCCGCACCAGGTAGCCGATCTGCTGCTTGGTCGCGGCTCCGTGGCCGACGATGGCACGCTTGATCAACGCCGGCGCGTAGCCCACCACCGGCAGCCCGCGATCGCTGGCGATGAAGGTGGCGACCCCGCGCGCCTCGCCCAAGGCCAGGGTCGATTGCGCGTTCTTGCCGTAGAACGCATGCTCCATCGCGACCTCGTCGGGACCGAGATCGTCGAGCACCTCGCGCAGGCCGCGGCCGATGATGACCAGGCGCTCGACGCGCGTCAGGCGCGCGGGCGCGCTGATGACCCCACATTCGACATAGGTCGGCGGCGCTCTTCCGGCGCGCTCGACGACCCCGTAGCCCAGACGCAGCGATCCCGGATCGATGCCCAGAATGCGAACGCGGCCGGCCGCGGGCATGGCAGGCGCTACCCGCCGAGCTTGGCCAGTTCGGCGTCGTCGACGTCCAGGTTCGAGTACACGTTCTGCACGTCGTCGCTGTCCTCGAGCGCGTCGAGCAGTTTCAGGGCCACCTCGGCGTCGCGCCCCGTCAGGTGGACCTTGTTCTGCGGGATCATGGTGACCTCGGCCGACATGGGCTCGGGCAAACCCGCAGTCTTGAGCCCGTCGCGGATGCGCTCGAACTCCTTGGGCTCGGTGATCACGCTGACCGAGTCGTCGTCGCTGCGCACGTCGTCGGCGCCCAGCTCGATGGCCGCGTCCGTGACCTTGTTCTCGTCGACCGCCGACTTGTCGTAGACGACCATCCCCTGCTTCTTGAACATCCAGGCCACCGAGCCCGAGCTGCCCAGGTTGCCGTTGTTCTTGGTGAGCAGGGACCGGATCTCGCCCGTGGTCCGGTTGCGGTTGTCGGTCATGATCTCGAGCAGGATGGCCGTGCCGCCCGGTCCGTAGGCCTCGAAGGAGAACTCCTCGTAGCTCACGCCTTCCAGCTCGCCCGTGCCCTTCTTGATGGCGCGCTCGATGGTGTCGTTGGGCATGTTCACCGAGCGGGCCTTGTCGACGGCCGCGCGCAGGCGCGGGTTGCCGGCCGGATCGCCGCCGGAGCGCGCCGAGATCGTGATCTCCTTGATGACTTTGGTCCACACCTTGGACTTCTTTGCGTCCGAGGCGCCCTTCTTGTGCTTGATCTTGGACCACCTGTTGTGACCAGACATGGTCTTTCCTCATACCACCTTTTGCGGGAAAGCTCATCAGGGAGAGAGCACGGAGGGGAGGGAGAGCGCAGAGATGGGAGACGGAGATGGTGCGCCTCCTACCAGCCGGGGGTGGCGGCGCTGGGCGAGGCGCTCCACGCCGATGCCGCGTCGCAGGCTTGCGCGTCCGACCGCTTCACGCTCTTGCCCGACCACGCCGAGGCACCGACGTCGATGAAGCCGCCGTACTGGCTGATGACTCCGCCGGCCGAGGTCAGTAGACGCACCGCCTCGCCCGAGTTCGAGAGCCCGTCGCTTCCGATACGTCCGGGCACGGGCAGAAGCAAGGTGCCCTCGCGGGGCGCGACGTCGTTGCCGTCGGCCGGGTCGTAGTTCTCGGCCACGACCAGGGCAAAGGCCCCGGGAACCAGAATGGCCTCGGGAAGAACGTCGCTGCCGGACTTGTCCGCGATCACGAGGCCACCAAGGCCCACGGCCTCGTTGCCAGCGTTGTGGATTTCCACGAATTCCTGGGTGGTTTCCGAGCCGGCGGGGTTGGCCAGGACCTCCGTGATCACGACCTGCGGAACCGCAGGAGGCAGAAGCAGGGACACCGGCGGCGATTCCGCCGCGTTGCCGCCCCGGTCGACGACGCGCGCCACCGCCTGCGCGATGGCGCCCGGCGCCAGCTCGCGCAGGGGTTGGGCGAAATCGAGCGTCGAGGACAGGTCCAGAGTCGGGAGAGCGACCGTCTGGTCGCCCGCGCTCACCGTCACTTCGACGCGTACCGGCTCGTCGGCGGCCAGGTGCACGGCGAGACAGCCCGCCGTGATCTCGGCGGAAAAAGCCGAGATGCGCGGCGCGAATCCGTCCGCCGCAGCAGCCGTGGCAAACGTCCCCGCAGCCCCGGACGGCACCGGCTTGCCGTCGAGGAACTGCAGTGCCCCGGCCACGGACTCCAGTGTGTGCAGGCTGGTCGGCGCGAGTTCGGCCTCGGGCACGAGCGCGTAGCAGCTCTGCGCGCAAGGCACGGCGGCGCCCAGGGCGAGGGGCAGCTCGCCACCGGAGGCCGGACGAAGCACGAAGGGGACCTGCGCCCCCACGGGTTGCACGGGCTCCGAGAAGCGCACGACGAGCAGCGCCAGGTTGGTTGGAATGCCGGTGGCGCCGTTCGGCGGTTCCACGAGTTGGCCGGCAAGCGGGTCGGGCGCCGCCTCGGACGGGGGGCTGGCGGGGCCGTCGCTCGTGGTTTCGGCGGTCGGCAACGCCGTCTGGACCTGCCGCAGATCCGTCTCCGGCGTGCAGGCGAGAAGGAAGAGACAGGGGATCGAGCTGGTGTGCGTGCGCATCACCGGCTCTATCGGCCACGCCCGGCCCAAGTTGCGTGGCCCGGCGCTTTTTTTCTCCGGCGGCTGTCCTATGCTGTCGGCGCGTGCGCACAGGAACAAACCACAAAGAACACGGAGGCCGGAGAGAAGGGGTCTTTGCGGATCCAGACCCGATCCCTTCTTCTTCCGTTCCGATCTCTGTGTCCTCTGTGGTGAAAGAACCCAGGGAAACCGGCGTTGTCGACCAGGCGCGGCCTCTCGGCGTATACGTGCACTTCCCCTTCTGCCGCTCCCGTTGTCCCTATTGCGATTTCGCGGTGGCGGTGCCACGCGACATCCCGCACGAGGCCTACGCGGACGCGGTGCTGGCGGAATTGGCTGCGCGCGCGCCAGACTACCTCGGCAAGAACGGCCCGCGCCTCGCTTCCGTCTACTTCGGCGGCGGCACGCCAGGCCTGTGGCGACCCGCGGCGCTCGGACGCGTGCTCGAAGGCGTGCGCCAGCGCTTCCGGGGCGGCCCGGACCTGGAGGTCACCGTCGAGGCCAACCCCGGGGATCTCCCCCTGGCCACGCTCCTCGATCTACGCCGGCGCGGCGCGAACCGATTGTCGTTCGGCGCCCAGGCCTTCCAGGACCGGCTGCTCCGGCGCCTCGGACGCCGGCACGGGAGCGCGGCCATCGCCGCCTCCCTGGCGGCGGCGCGCCGGGCCGGATTCGCCAATCTGTGCGCGGATCTGATGTTCGGTCTGCCGGGCCAGTCGATGCCCGACTGGCGAGCCTCGCTCGCCGCTCTGTCCGACCTGCGGCCCGAGCACATCACGGCCTACGCCCTGACCGTCGAGGCAGGCACGCGCTTCGGCGCGCTGGAGCGCGCGGGCAGACTCCGGCGTCCCGGGGACGGCGAAGTGGCCGACATGTACGCGACATGCCACGAAACCCTGATCGCGGCCGGCTACGAGCACTACGAAATCTCCTCGTACTCCCTGCCCGGCCGGCGGAGCACGCACAATAGCCTGTACTGGACCATGGGCACCTATCTCGGCCTGGGCGTCTCGGCGGCGTCCTTTCTCCCGCTGGCCGCGGGCGGCGGCTTTCGCCGTGCCAACCCGCGCTCGCTCGCAACGTATCTCCGGCAAGTCGCCGTCGGCGCGGACGACCCCGCCCCCGAGCTGGCCGAGTACCGCTCGACCACCCAACTCGAGGAGGAGGCGCTCTGGCTCGGGCTGCGCACCGCGGACGGCGTGGATCGCGCTGCGCATGCCGAAAGCTACGGCCACGACCCTCTCGCCTTGCCCGGCCGCGAGGCCGCAGCCCGCGTCTGCGCCGACGCCGGCTGGCTCGACATCACCCCCACGCGCCTGCGCCTTCGGCCCGCGGGCTTCCTCTTCGCCGACGAAGTCACGGTCCGGTTGTGGCGAGGGGCTGGGACGGATGCGCCACAGAGGGCACAGAGGACGGAGAGGTCACAGAGAACGAAGTAGTCGGATCCCGAACTTTGCGTGCGTTCCTGTCGGGCTCTGTGCCCGCGTCCTCCTCTGCGCGCCCTGCGGTTGCAGCCTTGGCGCCGGCGGGATTTTGAGGTTAGATCAAGCTCGTGAGCGACATCGGCATCCGCGCGAGGAAAGTCTTGCACGCCGTGGTGTCCGAGTATCTCGCCACCGGCGAGGCCGTCGGTTCGCACACCGTGGCGCGGCGCTATGCCCTCGAGGTTTCGCCGGCGACCGTGCGGGCCACGATGGGCGATCTCGAAGAGGCGGGGCTGCTGCGCCACCCGCACACCTCCTCCGGCCGTATCCCGACCGACCGCGGGTTGCGACTCTACGTCGATACGCTCCTGCGGGTGCGCAGCCTGACCGCGTCCGAGAAGGAAACCATCCGTGGCCGGCTCGGCTTTGCGACCGAGCTGCAGGAAATCATGCAGCGGGTAGCCCGTCTCTTGCGCGAGCTCTCCCATCTGGCCGTCGTGGTGCAAGCGCCGCGCCCCAAGTCGGACGAGGTCTCCCACATCGAGTTCGTGCGTTTGCGCGAAGACCAGCTTCTCGCGATCATCGCCTCCACCAGCGGACAGATTCAGAACAAAGTCGTGCACGTCGATTTCTCGCTGTCTCCCGGCGATCTCGACCGCATCAACAACTACCTGAACGGCCTGTTCGCCGGTCTCACTCTCGACGACATGCGCCGGCGCGTGATGGGCGAGATCGCCAACGAGAAGGCGCGGTCGGCGCGCGATCCGGTCCTGGCCAAAGCGTTGGGCTTGGCCGCGGCCGCCATGCCCGCTGCAGAGCGCGCCGGTGCGATCCTCTTCGACGGGCAATCGAACCTGCTGGCCGAGACGGCCGATCTCGAACGCGCCCGCTCGGTGCTGCGCACCCTGGAAGAGAAGGATCAGATCGTCAAGCTCCTGGATCGCACCCTGGCCGCGCCCGGCATCTGCGTGTTCATCGGCACCGAGACGCGCCTGGCCGACCTCGACGACATGTCGGTGGTCGCGGCCAGCTACGGCAGCGACGATCGCCCCCTGGGCAGCATTGGCGTCATCGGCCCGTCACGAATGAACTACTCGCGGGTCATCCCTCTGGTAGACTTCACGGCCGACGCAATCACGGAGATTCTTCCCAGGATCTAGGCATCCGGAGCTTGCCCCCGCATGGACGACAAAGACAAGCAGCCAGTCGAGATCGATCTGACCGATCCAGAAACGTCCCCCACTCCCGCCACGCCGGCCGACCCGCCAGAAGAGACAGCCGCAGGCGACGGCGGCGCGCCCGTGCCACCGACGCCAGAGGAACGCATCGCCGGGCTCGAGACGGAAAAGGCCGAGCTGCGAGAGCGCATGCTGCGCATCGCCGCGGACTTCGACAACTGGAAGAAACGCTCGCGCAGGGATCTGGCCGACGGCGAGATGCGCGCCAGGGAATCCGTGCTGCGCGATTTCCTCGAGATCGCCGACAATCTCGAGCGCGCCACCGCCTCGTTCGCCGAGCACCGGGAGAACGACGTCAAGTCGATCCGCGACGGCGTGGACCTCGTGCTGCGCCAGTTCCGCTCGAAGCTGGAACGCTATCAGGTCAAGGCGGTCGAGTCGGTGGGCCAGCCCTTCGACCCGCGCGTCCACGAGGCCGTCGCGCAGGTGCCGACCGCCGACGTCAAACCGGGATCGATCGTACACGAGTTGCAGAAGGGCTACCTCATCGGCGACAGGCTGCTTCGCCCGGCCCTGGTCGCGGTCGCCGCCGCGCCACCGCCGCCGGCGGAGACACCGGCTCCGGCCGAGGAGAGCCCGGCGCAGGACCCACCGCCCGGAAGACCAGGTGAGGGCTAGCCGCCGTGGGCCGCATCATCGGTATCGACCTGGGCACGACCAACTCCTGTGTCGCCGTCATCGAAGGCCTCGATCCACTCGTCATCCCCAACGCCGAAGGCTCCCGTACCACGCCGTCGGTGGTCGCCTTCACCGGCGAAAACGAACCGCTGGTCGGCCAGATCGCCAAACGCCAGGCCGTGACCAACGCCGAAAACACGGTTTCGTCCGTCAAGCGCTTGATGGGCCGCAAGTTCGCCGATCCCGAGGCCGAGCGCCACGCCGCGAACTCGACCTACGAGGTCGTGGCCTCGGACAACGGCGACGCCTGGGTGAACGTGCAAGGGCAGGCCTACGCGCCCGCGCAGATCTCGGCCTACATCCTCGACAAGATGAAGCGCATCGCCGAGGAGTACCTCGGCGAAGACGTCGTCGATGCCGTGGTCACGGTCCCGGCCTACTTCGGCGACAGCCAGCGGCAAGCCACCAAGGACGCCGGACGCATCGCCGGCCTCAACGTCCGGCGCATCATCAACGAGCCCACGGCCGCGGCGCTCGCCTACGGTCGACTTACGGTCGTGCCCGAGGCCAGGATTGCCGTCTACGATCTGGGCGGTGGCACTTTCGACATCTCGCTTTTGCACCTGCACGAAGGGGTGTACCAGGTCAAGGCGACCACGGGCGACGGCTTCCTCGGCGGCGAAGACATCGACGCGCGCATCATCGGCCACCTGGCCGACAGCTTCAAAGCCCAGTACGGCGTCGACCTGCGCGACGACCGCATGGCCCTGCAGCGCCTGCGCGAAGCCGCCGAGCGCGCCAAGCACGAGCTGTCGAGCAGCCTGGAGACCGAGATCAATCTGCCCTTCATCGCCGCCACCGCCGACGGTCCCAAGCACCTGATGATGTCGCTCACGCGCGGCAAGCTCGAGACGCTGTCCGAGGATCTCATCGGCCGCACGCTGCCCCTGTGCGAGAAGGTGTTGCAGGACGCCGGCTGGAACGTGTCGGATATCGACGAGGTGATCCTGGTAGGCGGCCAGACGCGCATGCCGCGCATCCAGGAGCTGGTCGCGGGTTTCTTCGGCAAGAAGGCCTCGCGCGCCATCAATCCCGACGAGGCCGTGGCCGTGGGCGCGGCCCTGCAAGGCGCGGTGCTGGCGGGCGAGCAACCCGACGTGTTGCTGCTCGACGTGACGCCGCTGTCCCTCGGCGTGGAAACCGCGGGCGGCGTCTTCACCCGCATCATCCCCAACAACACCACCATTCCGGTGCGACGATCGCGCATCTTCTCGACCGCGGTCGACAACCAGCCCTATGTCAACGTGCACGTGCTGCAGGGCGAGCGCGAGATGGCGGCGGACAACCGCAGCCTGGCCCATTTCCAGCTCACCGGCATTCCGCCCGCGCCCCGCGGTGCACCGCAGATCGAGGTTTCCTTCGACATCGACTCGAACGGCATGGTCAGCGTGTCGGCCAAGGATCTGGGCACCGGCAAGGCCCAGGGTATCATCGTGCAGCCGACGTCCGGGCTCAGCGAGGTCGAAATCGAACGCTTCATCGCCGAGGCCGACGCCAACCGTGCCGCCGACTTGGCCAAGAAGGAACTGGCGGACCTGCGCAACAACGCGGAGACCCTGATCTACGGCACCGAGGCCACGCTGCGGGAGTTCGGCGACAAGCTCGACACCGCCTCGCGCGACCAGGTGGAGGTCGCGCTCAACGAGTGCAAGCACGCCGTCGACGCCGAGCCGGACAACCTGACCCGCCTGCGCGCGGTGATCGACCGTCTGGAATCCGAGGCCCACGCCGTCTTTCTGTCTTTGCAGGGCGGCGCCGCCTCCGATGACGAATCGAAGGCCCAAGGCGGCAAGTAAGTCCAGGCATGCCGCGCGCCCCTGCCCGCGATCACTACGAAGTCCTGGAGGTCGAGCGCACCGCCTCCGCAGCCGAGATCAAGGCCGCCTATCGCCGCTTGGCCCTGCAGCACCACCCCGACCGCAATGCCGGCGACCGCCGGGCCGAGGAGAAGTTCAAGGAGATCTCCCTCGCCTACGCCGTGCTCGGCGACGAAGACAGGCGCGCGCACTACGACCGCTTCGGGGCCGTGGCTTCCGACCTGCCCTTTGGCGGCGAGGCCGACATCCGCGTGGTGACCGATTTCTTCGACGCCATCTTCGGGGATCTGTTCGGCACCGGGCGCAAGCGCGTCGCCGGCCAGGATGTGCGCTACACCCTGGAGTTGGGCTTCGCCGAGGCGGCCCTGGGCTGCCAGAAGGAGATCCGTTTCACCCGCACGGCCGACTGCCCAAGCTGCCGCGGCACCGGCGCCGAGGGCGGCGCGGCCGGCCTCGTGCCCTGTGACCGCTGCCAAGGCAAAGGATACGTCCGCCCGAAGTCGGGCTTCCTGTCCGCGCGCCGCCCCTGCCAGGCATGCGCCGGCTCCGGAGAGGTCGCGCGCGTCCGCTGCCAGGCATGCGCCGGCACCGGCCAGGCCGAAGCGGAGCGCGTTTTCACGGTGCGCATCCCGCCGGGCTCGCAGGCGGGCAGCACCCAGCGCGTCTCCGGCGAAGGGTCTCCCGGCCGGCGCGGCGGCCCGGCGGGCGATCTGCACGTCATCGTGCGCGTCAAGCCCGATCCCTTCTACCGCCAGGAAGGCGACATCCTGGTGATCGAGGTGCCACTTTCGGTGGAAGAGGCGGCGCTGGGCACCGAGATCGACATCCCGCTGCTCGACGAGCAGGTGCGAATGAAGATCCCGCCGGGGACGCAGTCCGGCGCCGTGTTTCGCGTGCGCCGCAAGGGGCTGCCGCGTCCCGCGGGGGGGCGCGGCGACGCCCATGTGCAGGTCGCCATCGAAGTCCCCACGGCGGTTCCTGACGAGGCGCGAGCCTTGCTCGAAAGGCTCGGCCCGGCCCTCGGCGCCGCCGCCTACCCGCGCCGCGCGGCCTTCCGGGCGCGCACGCAGACGCACGCCGCACGCGGGGGATAGTCAGGAACCATGCCGACGCTACACATCGGACTCTTCCTGACCACGCTGCTCACCACCACGGTGCAAGGCGCGCTCATGCATCCGAGCAGTCCCGACGCCTTCGCGCTCGCCGACGGCCTTTCCTTCTCAATCCCGCTCATGGCCATCCTGCTGTGCCACGAGATGGGGCACTACATCGCCGCGCGCATCCACCGCGTGCCCGCCTCCCTGCCCTACTTCGTGCCCCTGCCGCCCGGTATCGGGTTGTTCGGCACCATGGGCGCCGTGATCCTGCAATCGAGCACCTCGGACCGGCGCAAGCTCATCGATATCGGCGCGGCCGGGCCGCTGGCCGGCTTGGTGGTCACCATCCCCGTGCTGGCCTACGGCCTCTACCTCTCTCCGGTCGGCCCCAGCGCCGGCGGCTTGCAGGAGGGCAACTCGTTGCTCTACGCCGTGCTCAAGCGACTGGTGTGCGGCATGTGGCTGCCCGACCGCGGTATCGACGTGGACCTGCACCCCATCGCCTTTGCCGGCTGGGCGGGCCTGTTCGTCACCATGCTCAACCTGATTCCCGTCAGCCAGCTCGACGGCGGACACGTGGCCATCGCCTTCTTCGGCAACGCCTACGGACGAGTCAGCGAAACCCTGCGCCGGCTGCTGCTGCCGCTGGCGGTGGTCGTGACCATCGTGGTCTACGTCACCACCACCCGCGACTTGGCGCGCACCGGCCTTAGCGGTCACATGTCTCCCTGGGCGATCGCCATTCCCGCGGGCATGCAGTGGCTGGTCTGGTACGTGATGCTGGGCCTGCTACGGCGTCTGTGCGGCGGCATCGACCATCCGCCCGTCGATGATCGGCCGCTGCCGCAAAGCCGCGCTTACCTTTTCGCGGCCGTGGTGATGAGCTTCATCCTCATCTTCATGCCGGTTCCCCTGCGCGCCAACGTGCGTGCGCCACCCCAAGCGCCGCCGGTTGCCGCGAGCGGCCAGACGCCGTGACCATTGCGTGGCCATGCTCGCGTGCGGACCGCGCCTATCGCGGCGCCTCTTGGATAGCCACGCGGATTCCGCGTATCACTCGGGCCGCGACCGAAGCGCAGTCTTGTCCGCGCTGCGGGCTGGTTTTCGCGCCGTGGCGGGAAGATGAAAGCGTGCCCGTGGCCAACCTCGACAGCGGCGGCACCGAGCTTTGCCAGAAGGGGGAATTCCTCAAGCACTGCCTGCAAGCCGGCACCCTGGCCGCGGCCGGGCGGCTCTATCGCGAGCGGCTCGACCAGGACCCCAAGGATACCGTCGCGGCGCACGTGCGAAGCCAGTCGTTGGCCGAGGCCACCTTGCGCCGGACCGTTGCTAGAGCCCGCCCCCGCAAGCCGGTGACGCGCAACCGCGGGTTCTGGGTGAGCGAGCTGGGCTTCCCCTGCTCTTCCTCGAACGCCAAAGCGACGCCCTCTACGTCGACCAGGTCAACACCATCCCCGGCTTCACCGCCATCTCCATGTACTTCAGGCTGTGGGAGGCCTCGGGCCTGTCCACCAAGGAGATCATCTCCCGCCTCATCGATCCGGCCATCGAGCGCAGGGACGCCCGCCGCGCGCCGAAAACGCAGGTGTAGGGCCAGGATCACCTGGTGTCATCGTGCAGGACCTGCAAGACGACCGGAAGCAGCCAGCCCAGCAGAACGGCAGGCTGGGCAGTCGGTACTCGGCGAAAACGCCCTGGGTGGTCTTCGCGCGGTCGGGCAGCCTATCCCACGGGCCTTGCGCCGCGCGCGGGCCCAGCGAAGATACTCCAGCACATCAGCGCCGTGGCATGCCGGCGCGAGATCGGAAGGTTGAACCTGCTTTCGTTAGGGAATAACAACGGCCGCGAGATCGTTTACCGACATCCATCGAATGCTCAAGACCATCTACCATTGGATTGACCGCAGCCTCCTCGCCGTCGGGCGCGAGATGCGGTTGAGCTACCTGCCCCCGCTGATGGTCTACATGGCGTATGGGGTCTCCGGGCTGACGTCGATCGTCGGCACCTTCTTCGTCAAGGACTATCTGGGGCTTTCCGCCCAGTACCTGGCAGCGCTCGGCTTCTGGGTAGGGATCCCCTGGAACCTGAAGATGCCGATCGGGCACTTGGTCGACCTGATGTGGCGACGCAAGGGCCTGCTGGTCTATCTGGGTGCCTGTCTGACCGCCGCGAGCCTGACCATCATGGTTCTGCTGGTCGGCAGCAGAGACGCGATGACAGCCATCATGCCGGCGGAGGCATGGTACGTGCTGAGCACGCTGCTCGCCCCCGTGGGCTACGTGGTTCAGGACGCCGTGGCGGATGCCATGACCGTCGAGGCGGTGCCGCGCGTGGACGCGGAGGGGCGTCCGCTCAGCCCGGAGCAGCGCAAACCCATGCACACCACGGTGCAGACGCTCGGACGGGTTGCGATCATTGGGGGCTTGGTGCTGGTGGCCGGGGTCAATCTCTGGATGTTCCGGGGCGTCGAGCACCTTCCCAAGCAGGAGCTCGTGCGCATCTATCGCAACGTGTACCTGATGGCGCTCGCGATCCCGGCGATCTCCGTGGCCGGTGTCGTGCTGGCCTCGGTGCTCGACGTCCGCCAGCGGCGCCGGCTCGTGGCCCAGGGCTGGACGCCAGAAAAGCTCGCCGAGATGATGGACGAGCACACCGAGAAGACACCACCCAACTGGTGGATCCTCGGGGGTGGCCTCGTGTTCGTGGCTTTCACGCTGACCGTGGGCCTGGTCGACGTCCCGTTCAGCCAAGAGATCGTCTTCGTGGGATCCTTCGCGATCCTGGCGTTCCTGATCAACAAGCTCACCCGGGAGCTCGAACCCGAAGCTCGCGCGACCTTGGTGGGTACGGCCGTGGTGATATTCGTCTACCGAGCGATCCCGGGCGCGGGACCTGGCATGTCCTGGTGGATGATCGACGAGCTCGGCTTCGACGAGCGCTTCCTGTCGGTCCTGTCGCTGATCGGGGGCAGCTTGACGCTGGCGGGGCTCTTCATCTTCCGCCGGTTCATGGCGGAGCGATCGATTGCACGCGTCGTGGTCCTGCTGACGATCTGTGGGTTCTTCCTCTCCCTGCCCTACGTCGGCATGTACTATGGCCTGCACGAGTGGACGGCCGCGCACACGGGCGGCGTGGTCGACGCGCGCTTCATCGCCATCATCGATACGACGCTCGAATCGCCGCTCGGGCAGGTGGCCATGGTGCCCATGCTCGCCTGGATCGCGAACAGCGCGCCCCCGCGGCTCAAGGCCACCTACTTCGCGGTCATGGCCTCCTTCACCAATCTGTCGCTTTCGCTCTCGCAGCTCGGCACCAAGTACCTGAACCAGGCGTTCGTCGTCACCCGCGAGGTGAAAGAGCAGGCGACAGGCAAGCTGCTCGAGGCCGCCAACTACGCCGAGCTCGGAAAGCTGCTCATCGTGCAGGTGACGCTCCTTCTCGTCCTGCCCCTTGCCGCCATCGCGGTGGTGCGTCTCGGCAGGGCGAGGACGATGTAGCATCGCGAGCGTCGACGCGGCCTGCTCTCGTTCACCCGTGTTGGCTACTCTTCCCATCCGCATTCGCAGGCGGGGCCGCGCAGCTCGTGCCGATACCGACATCCGACGCTCCCGCTGGCGCTGCAGTTACCGGCAGCGCGGCTCGCGGTCTGGCTCGGCCGCGTTCTGCAGAAGCAGGTCGATTCCCTGAAGGCGGAGAACCGTCTCCTACGGGAGAAGCTCGGCGGCGGGCGGATACGGCTCACGCACGCGGGACGAAGACGGCTGGCCACGCTGGGCAAGAGGTCGGGAAGGACGCCTTGGCGGTCTCTTGGACTTCTACTGCCGAGAGGCCGCTTGAACGTCGGCTCGGACCAAGACCGACGAAGACGCGATCGCTTCTTGGCACATGGCGCCGCGGGCTGCTGGGCCAATCTGGGCGAAGGCTACTTGACGCCGAGGATGTCGGGGGTCCACATGTTCCCCGACATGGCCAGCAGGTAGAGATTTCCGAGATAGCTGCTGTACCAATAATCGTCTCTGAGCTTCACGGACTCGGCGACGAATGCGTCGGCGATCTCCTGCGT
>JAFGPX010000196.1 GCA_016935975.1 Deltaproteobacteria bacterium | reverse complement strand
GGTCGAGGCCCTTGGTGACGGCGCGGGTGATGAGGGCGGTGCGCTTCTCCTGGAGCAGCTCGATCAGCCGCTCCTTCTTCCCCACCAGCCCATCAATCCGCCCCGTCTCCGCTCGAATGTAGGAGACGATTCGTTCCTGCTCAGGAAGCGGTGGGATCGGAGTCGCCAGACTCTTCACATCGGGCATGCCGATCGTTCGGACGGTCGCACCCATCGTGAGACGCTCAAGCTCCTGTGTCATCGTCCTCAGGACGAAGAGCAGATACTCTGGTCGGAGACGGGAACCGCAAACCCATCCGATGAAGTGCTGTGAGACAGCCAGCCCACCGCGCGTGATGGCACACAGTCCGATCGATGCATCACGCGAAAAGACGACTGTGCCTTCGGGCAGAACGTGCGCTGAGGAATGTGCAATTCCGTCCGACGTCGTCATTACCGCCGTGGTCGCGATGTAGTCGACCTCGCGCAATTGCCCCGTATCGGCGAGTGACACCCATGGGATATCTCCACCCTGCCAGTAGGAGTCGACTTTCTTGTCTGGCGTGTGGCCGCTCTCCATCTTTGCCGCCCACTTGATTCGTGTGACCTCCCACCCCGCCGGAATCTCCCCCAGCCACTCGACGCCGGAGTCCTTGTAGGCCGGGTACGGCTTCCACCTGCGCGCGCTCATCGCCAGGGTCCTCCAGGCGGCCAAGTCCGGTCGAACGGCTGACCGCGGCCGGTGGCTGCGAGAACCGGACCGGCGAAAGCGGCGACGGCGTCGATCACCGTCGCGAGGTCCGCGGGGGCCGAGGTGCCGGGAAGCCTGCGCACGAATCCGCGCCACTGCGCGCCCTTGCCCTCGATCGCGGCGAAGGCGGGGGTCAGGGCCAGCGGCACCTCGACGGGTATCTGCGTGCGGCGCCGGGCGAAGGTGGACGCGATGGCGCGGCCGAGCACGGCGCCATCGAATGTTGTGGCGGCCGCCAGGGCACGGACGTCGAAGAAGTCGCGCATCCGGCTGTTTTTCGACCCGAGCTCGACCATCGCGTGGAGCTTTTCGGCGATGGACGACTCCGGCCGGTAGGCCCGCAGCCGAGGGGCCGGCAGCCCGAGGAGGCTCGGATAGTCGATCCACTGCGGCTCCGGGAACACGGCGTCGCCGATGCCCACATCGACCTGCACGGGCAGCCGCGCATCGCCGAGGTGCCCGAGGAGGGTGACTCGCTGGCCGCCATAGGCGTCCTCGACCCGGATGGCTGCGACTCGCACGGACGCAGAGTCGAACTGCAGTCCGTCTGGCTCAACCTCGAGCGTGCACAGCTCCGCGAAGGTAGCCCGCAGCGACTCCGTGTCGAGCGCGCCGAAGCCCAGCAGGTCGGCGTCTTGCGTGGGACGGATCGCCTCTCCCAGCCAGACGAGCAGCATGAGCGCGCCCTTGAGCACGAAGCGATCCGCATGGGGCGAGCGCGAGAGGCGGTAGAGTAGGCGCTCGGCAGCGTAACGAGTGAGGACCAGGTTCGGATCGATGCCCAGCGCCTTTGCGTGCCGCACGAGCCTCGTCTGGACCGACCTGGGCAGCCCGCTTGTCACGCGACCACCCCTTCGACATACGGTCGCATCACCCGGTCCACGCGGCAGGCGCGCGCGGCCCGGTCGAGATCGGGCATGGTGAAGCGACGGTCGCGCCACGCCTCGCGCAGGGCCTCGACGGCCACCTCGACGCCGACGCGGTTGCGCGCCTTGAAGAGGTCGGCGATGGTCTTGGCCACGCTGTACACGCGCACCGGCTGCCGCTCGATCTGGTGCAGCTCGATTCCCTCGGAGAAGGCGGGGCCGGAGTAGCGCACGACGCGCACGCGAAGGTTGTGCACGCGTGGAGCCGTCCGGCCGCGCTCGATGGCGAACCAGACCTCGGCGGGAAGCTGGGTGCCGATGCCATGGAATCTCAGCGCCGAGAGGAGGCACACCACCCCGTGCGGCGCCGCGACGGCCGCCAGCACCAGCCCGTGATTCTGGGTGACGCTGGCATCGGCAAGCCGGTATCGGCCGCGCGCGACGCGTTCGAGGGTTCCATGGGCCACGAGGCGCGACAGGTGTTGGGTGTGGAGCCCAGCCCGTGCGATCGACCTCGCGTCGATGAAGCCCTGCTTCCTCGCGAGGGCCTCGATGCGCTTCTGCCCGGTGACCGGCATGTGGGAAACGTCACACAGATGTGAGCTTCTGTCAATGGCCTCCCACTCGCGATACAGAACGTCGGGGGTTATGCACAAGTCCCGACGTTTCGTAACATGTCTCCGCCCCGCAAAACGTCGGCACATACGGCCAAGTGCCGACATTTGCTTAACGAAAACGTCGGCAGTCCGGCGCACATGCCGCCACGTCTCGCGCAGTGCCTCCACGGCCACCTCGACGCCGACGCGGTTGCGCGCCTTGAGGTGCTTCCGAGGCGGGGTGAAGCGGGAGCGCCTACGCCGCGGCCTGCATGGCTCGGGCGACCGGTCGGGAAAGCGTGATCGGCACGAAGAGCTTTTCCGGGTAGAGGTAGTCTTCACCCGACTCGTCCACCACTCTGATCAGGCCACGCGCGGCGGCGCCACGATCGGGAAGGCGGCGGTACAGCCTTCGCACGAGGAGCGAGGCCGGGTATCCGTCGTTCCTCACGCAAAGGACGTAGCTTCTGGTTGACGTCGGTTTCTTCATCGCGAGATGCCGATCAGTCGTTTGATCTTGAGTTCTTTCCGGCCGATGCCGTGACTTTCGTACCAGTGTACCTCTGCCGGGGAAGTTGTTCCATCCGGGAGCCGGACCACGGCGGTACCCTTCATCTTTCGCCAGCGCCCGCGGCCATAGACCTTCCGGAGCCGCTCGATTTCGCGGATCTTGCCGCCGACGGCGATCAACTCGACGCCGGCGATGGGCCCGACGATCTCGATGGATGGGCGGTCTCGGTCGGTTGCCATGTCCCGACGTTCACAAAGGCCGGCCGGTCCCCGTGACCTCGGCCAGCATGCGCACGATGTCGCCTTCGATGGCGCGGATGTCGGCCTCGATCTCTTCGAGCGGGCGGGGCGGGAGGTAGCGGTAGAAGTAGCGGTTGAAGTTGATCTCGTAGCCGATGAGGCCCACGCGGCCGTCCTTGGGATCGCGCTTGGCGGTGTCGAT
>JAFGPX010000195.1 GCA_016935975.1 Deltaproteobacteria bacterium | reverse complement strand
GATACGACCGGCGTACTGGCAGGTCAAGCGGCGGTGGCGGCGGCTGCGGGGACTGACGCCGTAGGATCGCTTCCGCATGCTGCTCGCGTCCACGTGTCAGGCCTCCGTCACGGCGACGGAGGGGCATGCGTGGCGGCAAACCGCGGGCTCCGTGACCGGATCCGCGTTTGCCCGGCAAGGCGGAGAGGGCCGACCTCGGCCCCGAGAACCAAGGGAAGAACCGCGTATTGACTGGGTAGAGCGGTCATCTCTACCATGCGCAAGGGGGTCCGAGAGCCGCAGTCGCACACAGGAACGTACCGGATGAAACCGATTCTGCTGGGCTATCTGCCGCCCGTGGGTGGCCTCTCCAAGCGCGCCTTCAGCTATCACCAGACCATCGTCAATATCGGCGACATCGCGTATGCGTTTCCAGCCGCCCTGCTGACGGCCGGACGCGACATTCACGCCTGGAACTTCTCGATGTCTGCCGAGGAGGTCAACGAGCGCTTCAAACACCTAGTCTTCTTCATTCCGTGCCGCATCGCTGAGCCTCCCCTCGACGACGACAAATACCCGTTCGAGTGGACAACGGCCTTCCTCGAGAAACTCAAGATCCCCTTCACCACTGCCGCCGAGTCGGTACAGAGTCGGCGCTATGAATACGAACCCGACTACCACAAGCGGCTATCACCCAAGGTCAGGCGCTACCTCCAGGTCATGGCGGACCGGTCCCGGGTCATCGGCACACGCGGCGAGTACTCCGCCGAGATCCTGGACAAGCTGGGGATCAAGAACGTGGAGCCCGTCGGATGCGCCTCCCTTTATGCCAACGGCCCCTCGCTTCCCGCGGCATTGCTACACAAGAAGCCGTTCGAACAGGTCACGAAGATCGCCGTGAACTGTACCAACTACCAGTACCGGCCGGACGCGCGCACGAGGGAGTTCCTCTCGGTGGCCGCCCGAAACGAGTACTGGTACGTCGAGCAGAGCTTCAATTTCGTACCCATGATGCTCTACCACGACGAACGCATCGGAACCGACGATCTCCTCGAAGCCCATCGCTACTTCGGTGGTTTCGACGAACTGTGGCATCTCTACAGGACTGACCGGCTGCGCTACTTCACGAACTACAAGCTCTGGCGCGAGTTCCTAGCCGGCATGGATTTCGTGTTTGGCGCCCGGCTGCACGGCAACACGATGGCGCTCCAGGCGGGCGTACCTGCCTACTTTCTGGCTCCCGATTCGCGAATGCGCGAGGTTTGCGAGTTCTTCCACCTTCCCTTCACCCCCGAGCGCAGCGCTGGCGTGTTCAACGCAGCGAAGTTCTACGATGCCGCCGACTACGCCGACGCGTTCAAGACCTACCCCGAGCGCTACCGTCGATTCCTGGCGTTTCTTCGCAAGAACGGGCTATCGCCGAAGGTCGATGGCGACGACCGCATCGTCGACTACTTCGAGCCGGAGCCCGCTCCCGACGTCTTGGTCGAAACGGCTCCCCGAGGGCATCGCGCGCGGTACCTCAAAGACGTCTCTTTCCTGTTTCTGTTTGCGATTGCCAAGGCCATGGTGCTCACGGGCAGCGCGAAGGGTTTGGGATGCCTCGTCCAACGAATCGCTCAGCTCAACGCCCGAATCAACGCCTCTTCGGCAGGCGCACCGTGAATACGGTACATCAGTAGGCTAGCGCGAACATCCCCTTCAGCGCTGGGGTGGCCAGCGCTCACCGTGGAGAGCGAACGCTTCTCCAGCAGTCGCGTGCAACTGCGGACTACCAGTCCGGCCACCAGCACCACAACGAAAAACTCGGCCATCGGACAAAGTGAGATCATCCGGCGCGTCGCCGCTGCCGAGGCCCAACTCGCGCAGGGGCCGCGTGCGACATCGACTCACCACCTGGTGACTCGGCTGACCGATCCCAGGAGCGGCGCGACCGATCCCCTCCCCGTGGGTCAGGCGCCGGTGCATGCGCTGCTTGCGACTCACACCCAGCCGTCGTCCTTTTCATAACCGAGCTCGACCAGCAAGTCGCCACAGACATCCCGCATGGCCGCGCGATGCCTCGGTCCGAACTCGGCTCTCCACCGGCCAATCTGGCCGCGGTCGAATGTCCCGCTGGCCTTGGGTCCAAAGACCTCCCCCGATACACGCATCGCTGCGTCGCGTCCACTGTCTGCGCCCAGAAAGGCGGCCAATCGCTGAAGAGAGTGCACCATCGCCTCGTCCGAGCCGCCGCCCTTTTCGCCCACGAGATCCTCGAATCGCAACACCAGGGTGTGCGGATCCTTCATCCACCCAATGTATGGCGCAAATCGATCGCGAACGCTGGGCAGATATCGCTGCTGCGGCACACCCACAATCGACGTCCACAAGCGCTCGTCGTCGCTCGGCAGCGAGTTGAACAGGTAGTACCAGCTGAGCACTGGATTCCGCTCGGGGTGATACGTCATGTGCCGGTACAGGCTGATCGCAGCGTCACGCGGATCGCGCACGACAAGACAGTGCCGGACCGGCAACGTCGCGATCTGCGCCGCTAGTGCCGGCGAGTACTCGAGGTGCGCGGGCACGACCTGGCCGGGCTGCATTCGCCGCATCGCCGTCACGCAATCCTGCCCGACAGAACGAGGGTTCGAAGCCACGGAACGCCCCGCCAGCGGGGCCCAGTCCTTCAACCCTCCTTCCACGCTCCCTTCCAAGTTGCTGTCGAGATAGTAGCCGTTCAACAGGTGAACGCCGATCCTCTGGAACCCCAGGGCGCGAGCACACGCGTACAGCAGATGGGTTCCACACTTGGGAATGCCGTTGATCACCACGGGCGGGTATCCGGCACGCACAGATCCCTGGAACGGAGCGGGTAGCCTGCCGCCCGACGCGACAGGGTCCAGTTTCGTTGCCAAGCTGAGCAGGCCACTGCCTGCCCTGGTGGAAAGCGCCGCCAGGCGCCTCCGTACTGCCTCGCCCGAAGGTGCCCTGATCCTCACGGCTTGACCCTCGCGGAAAGACCAGCGCGCGGCAAGGCGAAGGACTCACACACGACATCCTCGACGTGACACGGGGAAAGCCGATCAAGTTCGGGACATACGCCGAGCCAGAAGGTAGCGTTCATGACCTCGTCTCCCTCGCCTAGCGCCAGACCTTCCACGGTGGCTTGCCGCCCGCCCACAGTTCCTCCAGGTAGTTACGGTCACGCAAGGTGTCGATCGGTTGCCAGAATCCCTGGTGGACGAAGGCAACCAGTTGCCCTTCACGCGCCAGGGTCTGGAGCGGCTGCCTCTCCCAGGGGGTGGCGTCGCCCTGGATGTAGTCGATGACCTTGGGCGACAGGACGAAGAAACCGCCGTTGATGTAGCCGCCCTCGCCCGGCGGTTTCTCGTCGAACCGCCGCACGTGCCCGTCCTCGCCCATGTCCAGCGCCCCGAAACGGGCCATGGGCCGCACCGCGGTCACGGTCGCCAGCTTGCCGTGCCGCCGGTGGAACGCGATCGTCTCGGCGATGTCAAGGTCGGCCACCCCGTCGCCGTAGGTAAGGCAGAAGACCGGATCGTCGCCAAGGTACTTGCGGATGCGCTTCATGCGCCCGCCGGTCATGGTCTCCTCGCCGGTGTCGACCAGCGTCACGCGCCAGTCCTCCGCCTGGCTCTCGTGCACGGTCATCCCGCCCCGCGTATCGATGGTCACGTCCGCGTTGAAGAGGCTGTAGTGTAGGAAATACTCCTTGATGATGTGACTCTTGAACCCGAGGCAGACGATGAAGTCGCGGATGCTGTGGTGAGAGTAGATCTTCATGATGTGCCAGAGCAACGGCCGGCCACCCACCTCGACCATCGGCTTCGGTTTGGAGATCGTCTCCTCGCTCAGGCGCGAGCCCTTTCCTCCCGCCAGGATCACGGCCTTGATCCCGTTCGGGGACGTCATCGGGGCTCCTCTAGATCGCCCATGGGGTTGTTGGCCATCTCGATCGTCAAGGGCTTCTCAAGGATAGCGTCGTTGCCCATGGCGTGCGGCACAGAGGATGATATCGGCAGATGGAAGCGCCTGCAACTCGTCGAGCCCGTCCATTGCGGTAGGACCGCCATCCTCCGTGGACAAGCCCTGCGGCATGCGTATGCCCCGTGGGACGCGGGATCTCGCGGGCGCGTCGTCGCGTTGGCCTTCCGCCGACGCTCTATGCTACCTTCTCGGCCAATGGACCACGGAGGGCCAAGCCATCATCGCTCTGCTGCCGGGTCGGATGAGAGCCAGTCCGCCAACGAAACCGTGATCCAGGCGGGCGGCGGCTCGTTCGCGGTCCACATCATGGACTTGTGGGCGTACCGGGAGCTTCTCCGGATCCTGGTCTGGCGTGAGCTCAAGGTCCGGTACCGCCAGACGCTGCTCGGAGCCGGCTGGATCTTGCTCCAGCCCCTCCTGACCCTGGTCGTGATGTCCGCGGTTTTCGGAGCCATGCTGCGCGTGCCCTCGCATGGCGTGCCCTACCCAATCTTCGTGCTTTCGGCGCTGCTCCCCTGGGGCTACTTCGCGTCGTCGATCAACCGGGCGTGCTCGAGCCTGCTATCGAATGCGCACATCATCCGAAAGATATTCTTTCCCCGCATTCTCATCCCCATATCGGCGGTGCTGGCGGGTTTGGTCGACCTGTTGGTGGGCATGGTGCTCCTCGCCGGCGTTCTTCTGGTCTACGGCACGGTTCCCTCGTTGCGGCTGCTGTTCATCGTTCCCTTGACCTTGGTGCTGGCGCTGGTCGCCCTCGCTTTCTCTCTGTGGGCCTCCGCGGCGAACGTGCGGTATCGCGATCTCTCGTTCGTGGTTCCGTTCGTGACTCAGATCTGGATGTACCTCACTCCGGTGATCTACCCCCTTGACCTGGTCCCCGGCCGCTACCGCTTCCTCCTCGAGATCAACCCGATGACACCGGTCGTGTCCGCCTTCCGCTGGGCCGTCACCGGGGACGCGAGCCCCTCGTTGCCGCCGATGATCGCGATCTCGCTCGGGCTGTCCGGCGTGTTGCTGTTTGGAGGTCTGATCTTCTTCCGCCGTATCGATCGCGACATGGCAGAGGTGATCTAGGAAACCGGAACGTGAGCGACGCGATCGTCATCGAGGAGGTTTCCAAGCGGTACCGGCTGGGGGCGTCGGCGCCGGCCGACACGCTCCGGGAAGCGATCACCCGGTTCGTCAGGGCGCGGCTGCCGGGACGACGACCCGCGCCGGAGATGCCGAGCGCGGTTGCGCGCGACCGGCGAGAGATCTGGGCTCTGCGGGATGTCTCTTTCTCGGTCGCGCGTGGCGAGGTGGTGGGGTTGATCGGCCGCAATGGCGCAGGCAAGAGCACGATGCTCAAAATCCTGGCCCACATCATCGAGCCCACCAGCGGGCGCGCCCGCATTCGCGGCCGCTGCGCGTCGCTGCTCGAGATCGGCACCGGCTTCCACCCCGACCTCACCGGTCGCGAGAACGTGTACCTGAGCGGCGCCATCCTGGGCATGCGGCGCCGCGAGATCGACAGGAAGTTCGACGAGATCGTCGCGTTCTCCGAAATCGAGCGCTTCCTCGACACGCCCGTGAAGCACTACTCGAGCGGCATGTACGTTCGCCTCGCGTTCGCGGTGGCCGCTCACCTCGAAACCGAAATCCTCCTCGTGGACGAGGTGCTGGCGGTCGGCGACGCGGCGTTTCAGCGGAAGTGCCTGGGCGCGATGAGCCCGGGAGCGAACAAGGGTCGGACTGTCCTCTTCGTGAGCCACAACATGGACGCGATACGCTCCCGCTGTGGACAGGTACACTGCTTCGACCGCGGCCAGCTCGTCTTCTCCGGACCGGCTGCCGAGGGCGTCGACTACTACCTGAAGACGTCGGACCTTCCCGCGCCGGTGACTGCGATCTCTCTCGCGGACAATCCGGCTGCGCAGTGCGAAGGGCTCCGCCTCCTGGACATCACGCTGCGGAATCCTGCACACCCCGCCGTGGGGCCGTGCACAGGCGATCCGCTGTCGATCTGGCTGCGATACCGGAGCACACGCGCATTCGCAAGCCCCGGGTTCTCCTTCGCGATTTCGGACATGCGCGGGATCGAGCTCATCCGTCTGACCACATTGCCCATCAGCGGTTTCCCGATCGAAGGGCTGCACCCCGCGGGCGCCGTGGAGCTCTTCCTCGATGAGCTTCCACTGGTCGCTGGCCCATACGCTTTGAGCTTCGCCTTCGTTCGGGTGAATGTCGCGGTGGTGTTCGCACTCCCGAACGTCCTCCAGTTTGAAGTCGCGCCGAGCGACGTATACAAGAGCGGCTTCAAGCCCGATCAGAGCCGCGGTCGCATCGTCGTGCGCCATCACTGGTCGCACGCGCCAGAAGCGGACCCGATCTGAGCATCGCGCGGCTTCGCCCGCGACCCACGTGCGGCTCCGCCCAGGTTGGATGCGAGCTGGCAATGGAGAAGACCCGCGACTCGGGCCAGTGGGACGCCGGCGTTCAGGAGTCGAGGGCCAGGGGCAGGAACTGCCCAGGGCGAAAAGGCGGCAGCGAGCGCTCCGGCTGCAGCAGGAAGGAGCGCAGGTCATCGGCATGCTCGATGATCTCGACCACTCGGGCCGCAAGCCGCGCGGGCGTGGGCCTTCTAGCGCCCGCGGAAGTAGTCGGCGAAGACCTCGAGCATGTAGCCGATCTCGGGAGTGCCAATCCCCGGGTAGCAACCCAGGAAGAAGCTGTCATTCATCACGATATCGGTGTTCGGGAGCTGGCCGTGCACGCGGTGCCGGATGCCCTGGTAGGCGGGCTGTCGCAACAGGTTGCCGCCGAACAGGTTGCGGCTCTCTACCTTCCTGGCATCGAGGAAGCGAGTAAGATCGGTGCGGCCGAATCCGGCGCCGGCACGTACGGTAATGGGAAAACCGAACCAGGCGGGATCGCTCTCGGCCGTGGGCTCGGGCAAGAGCAGCCGATCCTCGTAGGCGAGCAGGCCCTCCCGGAGAGCGTGGTAGTTGCGCTTCCGAGCAGCAACGAAGCTCGGCAGCTTGTCGAGCTGCGCGCAACCGATGGCTGCCTGCATGTCGGTGGCTTTGAGGTTGTAGCCGATGTGCGAGTAGACGTACTTGTGGTCGTAGCCAAATGGCAGCGTGCCCAGCTGCTGGGAGAAACGCCGGCCGCAGGTGTTGTTCTCGCCACCGGCGCAGTAGCAGTCGCGGCCCCAGTCGCGGAGCGAACGGACGGCTCGAGCGTACTCTGCGTCCGCGGTCACCACTGCTCCGCCCTCGCCCAAGGTGATGTGGTGGGCAGGGTAGAAGGACAAGGTGCCAGCGACGCCGAACGAGCCGCAGGGCTCGCCGGCATGGGTGCTGCCCAGGGCGTCGCAGCAGTCTTCCAGTAGCCACAGGTCTCGCTCGCGGCAGAAACCCCTGAGCTTCTTGACCGGAAACGGGTTCGCCAGGGTGTGGGCGATGAAGATCGCCCGGGTACGAGGGCCGACCGCGCCGGCAATGCTTTCGAAGGTCGGAACATAGGTCCCAAGCTCCACGTCCACGAACACGGGCACGAGCTGGTTCTGCAGGATGGGGTTCAGAGTCGTGGGGAAACCGGCGGCCACGGTGATGACCTCGTCGCCCGGCCGCAAACGGCGTTCACCCAAGAGATGCGACGTCAGCGCCGAGATGGCCACCAGATTGGCGGACGACCCGGAGTTCACCAGGATGCCGTCGGTGCCTGCGAGACACTCGGCGATACGGTTTTCGAACTCCTCTGCGAAGCGCCCGGCAGTGAGCCAGAAGTCGAGCGAAGCCTCCACCAAATTGACGACCTCGTCCGCGTCGTAGACGCGCCCCGCATAGCGCACCGGCGTCCTACCGGGAACGAAGACGCGGGCCCGCAGGCGCTCGGCGACGAGCTCGCGGACTTCGGACATGATGCGCTTGCGGTGGTCTAGCTCCGACATGGTACTTCCGGATTCAGGTAACTCTGGATGTCCTCGCGGCAGCGATCCCGCATGTCGTGGCTGCCCTCGTAGAAGGCGCGATACCAACTCGCGGCTCGCGCGACCGCCTCGAGTACCGTCCAGCGCGGCCGCCACCCAAGCTCGGCCACGGCCCGCTCCACGGACAAGCGGAGCACGCGCCTTTCCCAGAACGCGTCGGCGCTCGACGTGGCTTCCCAGCGGCCGCCGCCCCAGCTTTCGATGAAGGCCTCGACCAGCCGTGACACCGGAATCGCGCTCGATTCCGCAGGACCGAAGTTCCAAGCGTTCGTCCAGCGCGGCTCGTCCGAAGTGGCTAGCCGGTGACCGAGAATCAAGTAGCCGGAGAGCGGCTCGAGCACGTGCTGCCACGGTCGCACGGCGTGCGGGTTTCTCACCGGCACCGGCTGGCCCGCGTGCAGGGCAAGCACCGTGTCGGAAACGATGCGGTCGCGCCCCCAGTCCCCGCCGCCTATCACGTTGCCCGCCCGGGCCGAGCTGATCTTCACGCCGTGTTGCGCGAGGCGCTCTGGGGAAAAGAAGGACCGGCGAAAGGCTGCCACCGCGAGCTCTGTGGCTCCCTTGCTCGCGCTATACGGGTCGTCGCCTCCCATGGGATCGCTCTCGCGGTACCCCGACGTCTGCTCGGAGTTCTGGTAGCACTTGTCACTGGTGACAATCACCATCGATACCGGACGTCCGAGGACTCGCACCGCGTCCAGCAGGCGCACCGTGCCCATCAGGTTGACGTCGAAAGTCTCGGCCGGATGGCGATAGCCGTCGCGCACCAGAGACTGCGCGGCTAGGTGGAAGATCACCTCCGGCCCGATCGTCCGTAACGCTTGCTCGAGCCGCGCGACATCCCGGACGTCCGCTTCCGTCTGCGATGCACATAGCTCGCCCACCCGGCTGGCCTCGAAGTTGCTGGGAACGGTCGGAGGCGGAAGAGAATACCCGTGCACTTTGGCCCCGAGGTCGTGCAACCACAAGGTGAGCCAAGAGCCCTTGAATCCCGTGTGGCCCGTGACCAGGACCGAGCGCCCTTGATACCAACGGAGAGCCGTACCGAAATCGGTCATTCCCACGCTCTCCGGAGCGGGCGAACACTTCCCCCAAGGGCATCGAGTCTGCGATCCCACGAGGGGCTGTCGAGGATGGTGGAGGTCACGGGACGTATTCTACCCTGCACGGGCCCCGCAGTGTCGCCACGGTGGAACGGGCCGGTCTTCCGCATCCAGCGCCTCCGACTCGACGCCTCAGGCGTTCGGGCGGGGCGAAGCTTGGCCCCTGTTCGCGAACTCGGCCGAGCCATTCCATGATGGCTCCCATGCAGGGAACTGCGTCCGGATCGTGCGCTCCGACCAATCGAAGAGCGACGACCCGGAGTTGAAGAGGGCGCAGGTACCGCGGACCGCGGACCAGCCGCGGGCGGCAGCCGAATTCCGCCGCGGCGAATCAGCCCCGCGCCCCCTCGCGCACGGCGCGCGCGAATTCGTCGAAGATGTCGTCGAGGCTGCGCGTGATGGACCAGCCCGGGTAGTGCGCCTGGAGCTTGCGCAGGTCGGAGTAGTAGCAGATGTGATCGCCCACCCGGTTGGTCTCCGAGTACGTCCAGTCGAGCTTCTTGCCGGTCAGCTGCTCGACGCGGTCGAGGCATTCGAGGATGGAGACGCTGTTGGCCTTGCCGCCGCCAAGGTTATAGACCTCGCCGGGGCGCGGCGCGCGGATGAACTCATCTAGCGCGCGGACCACGTCGTGGCAGTGGATCTGATCGCGCACCTGCTTGCCCTTGTAGCCATACACGGTGTAGCGACGGCCCTCGGCCAGAGCCTTGAAGAAATATGCGAGAAAGCCGTGCAGCTCGGCGCTGGAGTGGCGCACGCCGGTCAGGCAGCCGCCGCGAAAGACGCCGGTCTTCATGCCGAAATAACGACCGTACTCCTGGCAGAGCACGTCGGCGGCCACCTTGCTCGCCCCGAACAGGCTGTGTAGGGACTGGTCGATGGTGAAGCTCTCCGGGATGCCGTTCTGCCATTCGCGGCCGGCGTAGTCCCAGCGCTTGGGCAGCTCGCGCAGGGCCAGGCGGTTGGGCGCGTCGCCGTAGACCTTGTTGGTGCTCATGAGCACGAAGGGGGCCTCGGGGGCGAGGCGGCGTACCGACTCGAGCAGGTTGAGGGTGCCGACCGCGTTCGTGTCGAAGTCCTCGAATGGCATGCGGGCGGCGAGATCGTGCGAGGGCTGGGCCGCGCAGTGGATGACGGCCTCGGGACGGATCTCCTCGATGGTGGCCAGGACCGCCTTGCGATCACGGACGTCCACATCGCGGTGAACGAAGCCATGCACTGTCTCTTCGAGCCACGTGCGTACCCAAGTGGTATCCCCGTCGGGGCCGAAGAAATGACGACGCAGGTTGTTGTCGATGCCGAAGACGCGATGTCCCTGCCCGGCAAAGTGCACGACCGCTTCGCTGCCGATGAGACCGCTGCTGCCAGTGACCAGAATCTTCACGTGTGCTCCCGGAGCCCATCCTAGACGGACGCGGCCATGATCGCCACCAGGCCGCAAAACACCGCCGCCCGCGCGGACAGCGGCCCCGGTTTGGCCTTGCCGCAAGGGTGGTTCGGGCTCACCATAAGGGTCGTCGTGTCCGACGGATCCACCATCCTTCCACGCATCGCCGTCCTGCTCGCCAACGCCCCCACGCGCATCCCGACGGGGAACGGCCGCGAGCGCTTCTTCGTGAAGTCGGGCAGCCGCTGGCCTTTCTCCATCGAGAAGGCCGTGAACGAGCCGTGTCGCTACGTGCCGTTCCCGTTTGGGCTGGCCTACCTAGCGGCGCTCCTCGACCGCGACGGCGTCGACGTGGCGGTCTACGACGGAGTGGCGCTCAATGCCGGTGCCGAGGCGTTGCTGGACTACGCCGGTACGTGCCGGCCGCAGATCGTGTTCATGGAGACCACCACTCCTACCGTAGACCACGATCTGGCGCTGTGCCTCGAGCTCAAGGCGCGCACGGGCGCCGTCATTGCCCTGGCCGGCGCGCATGCCACCACCTTCGCAGAAGCGATCCTGTCCGAGCACCCCGAGGTCGATTGGATTCTGACCGGCGAATACGAGCTGAACGCGCAAAGGGCAATCGAGGCGTGGCGCGCGGGCGGCGAGCGAGCGCTCGCAGGGCTGGCCGGTCTCGTACACGCGCAGGCTTTGCCGGACGGCACGCGCCGGATCGTCGCAGGTCCACCCGGGGCGCCCATCGAGCCACTCGACCTCCTGCCCGTGCCCGCGCGTCACTTCTTCCCCACGCGCGAGGCACCGTCGGTCTGGCCCTACTGGGATGGTTTCTGCCGACATCGTCCGGCGATCCAGATGCATGCGAGCCGCGGTTGCCCGTTCCGCTGCACCTTCTGCCTATGGGTGAGCGTGATGTACGGAAACGGGGCCTATCGGACGTTTTCCCCCCGGCGCGTAGTGGATGAGATGGAACAAGTGATTCGCCAGTACGGCGCCAAGGAAATCTATTTCGACGACGACATCTTCACGGCGCGCGAGGTCCACGTGCTCGGGATCTGCGACGAGATTCGGGCGCGCCAAGTGCGCGTCCCCTGGTCCGTCATGGGCGACGCCATGGCGGTCACCGAGCGCGCCATCCGCGCCATGGCCCACGCCGGTTGCATCGGCATGAAGCTGGGCATCGAGAGCGCGAACCGCCAAGTGCTGGAGCAGGCGAGAAAACCAATCCGGCTGGACAAGGTGCGCGACGTGGTGGGCTGGTGCAGCCGGGAGGGCATCAAGACGCATGCCACGATCACCTTCGGCCTCCCGGGCGAAACCCACGCCAGCATGCAAGAGACGCTCGACTTCTGTCGCATGCTCTCGGTCGACTCGATCCAGTTCTCGGTGGCGACCCCGTTCCCGGGCACGCCCTACTACGAAGGCGCGCGACGAGATGGACGCTTGCTGGACGCGCGGTGGTCGGACTTCGACGGCAACCGCTCGGCCGTGGTTCGGCACGAGGGGCTCTCCGCCGAGGAGATCGCGAAGTTTGCGGCCCGCGCTCCCTCGCGCTGGTTGCGGGCCAGGTTGCACGATCCCCCCTGGCTACGCCGCCAGGCCCGCTACCTCGGCGAGATCCTCGCTGACCAGGGCGTGGCGGGCGTCTCGCGACGCATCCTCCGTGCCGCTCGCCTGCTTCTGGCCAGGCCCGGCTAGGATACCCTCGTGAAGCTCCTGCTGCTCAACCACAACGTCGTGGAACGGAGCACGTTCTATCGCGCGTTCTACTTCGGGCGCGAGTTTGCCGACCTCGGCCACGAAGTCACGCTGGCCAGCATCTCGCGCCGAAATGTCTTGCGTCCCGTCGTGGGGATGCGCGAAGGCGTTCGCTTCGTCGAGACGCCGGATCTGGGCATGTCACTGATCCGCACCGGATGGGATCCCTGGGACACTGCCTGGCGAATTCTGCGCTTTCTCGGTGAGCGGTTCGATGTGGTGCACGGCTTCGATTGTCGTCCGGTCGTGCTCGGGCCCTGTCTGACGCTCAAGGCTCTCGGCCGTACCGCATGGATCAGCGACTGGGCGGATTGGTGGGGGCGAGGCGGAGCCATCTCCCTGCGCAAGAGCTGGGTCGGACGGGTAGCCTTCGCACCGTTCGAGACCTTTCTGGAGGAGCGTTTTCGGCACCTCGCCGACCAAGTCACGGTTACCAGCCGCGCGCTTGAAGGGCGGGCACTGGCTCTGGGCATTGCGCGCGAGCGCGTGCACCACATCCCGTCCGGCGCGAACGTGCGCACCATTCCGGTGCTCGACGCAGAAGACTGCCGCCGGCAGCTTGCCCTGCCGCACGACGCCCCTATCGCCTGCTTCGTCGGTTTCGTTCAGTACGACCTCGCGCTCGCGGTGCGCGCTTTCGCCGTGGCTCGCCGAACGGTGCCGCACGCGCGGCTGCTGCTCGTCGGTCCGCCCAATCGCCAAGCCGAACGATGGATCTCGGATCTCGGCCTCGACCGCGCCGTCCACGCCACGGGCCCCCTCCCCTTCGCCCGGGTGCCGGTCGCCATGGGCGCCGCCGACGTGTTGCTTCTGCCCTACTCGAACACCCTGGCCAACCGCGCGCGGGGGCCCATCAAGCTGGGCGACTACCTGGCCGCGGGCCGCGCCGTCTTGGCCAATCCGGTCGGCGATCTCGTAGAGGTCTTCCAGGCCGACGAGATTGGCGTGCTCGCACCCGATGATGTCGAAGGCTACGGAACCGCGCTAGCGGACCTACTGCAGGACCGCCAGCGCACTGCGCGCATGGGACGGACTGCCCGCAAGGTCGCCGAGGACAAGTACGCCTGGAAGCACGTGTGCGGGAAGCTGCTCGAGGTGTACGGGCAAGTCACGTAGCACTACGGATTGAAACTCGGACCGAGCTGTCGCGTCGCGAGGAGCCCCGGCCGCAACGAGCGACGAGGGAAGACACTCGACGTATCTGACCGAGGAGCGAGGCCGCGGACGGGTCCCGCCGCAGCGACGGCGACGGGAGAATTTCAATCCGTAGTGCTAGCTGGGGCAAGCCGTCGCCTGCCCCGTTCCGTCTAGCTGGCCCCTTTCCTCCGCAGAACGGCCGGGACGGTGGCCAGAAGCAGGCGCATGTCCAGCCACAGCGACCATCGGTCCACGTACTCCTGATCCATGCGCATCCAATCCGCGAACGCCACGCTGCTGCGGCCGCTGACTTGCCACAGCCCGGTGATGCCCGGCTTCATCGACAGGCGGCGACGCTGCGAGCCGTGGATGCGTTGCTGCTCCGATTCGGGAAGCGGTCGCGGCCCGACCAGGCTCATGGAACCTTCCAGCACGTTGAAGAGCTGCGGCAACTCGTCGAGGCTGCTACGACGCAAGAACTCCCCGAAGCGCGTCACCCGCGGATCGTGCCGCAGTTTGAACGCCGGTCCATCCACCTCGTTCAGCGCTTCCAGGTGCGGCTTGATGGCCTCGGCGTCTTTGACCATGGTGCGGAACTTCCACATGCGGAAGCGCCGGCCGTGCAAACCCACGCGGACCTGCGAGAAGATGACCGGCCGCCCGTCGAGCACCAGGATGACGAGCGCCACGAAGGCGAGCAGAGGAAAAAGCAAGAT
This sequence comes from Deltaproteobacteria bacterium, assembly GCA_016935975.1. Taxonomy (GTDB): domain Bacteria; phylum Myxococcota_A; class Polyangia; order Fen-1088; family Fen-1088; genus Fen-1118. The sequence goes on along the minus strand of JAFGPX010000195.1, from coordinate 5,397 downwards.
GACAAGGGGGATGACCGCCAGCACGTCGAAGACCTGTTTGCTTGCCAGCTGGGCGGCCCGCCGCGCGGATTGGCCGAAGCGGACGAACTGCCGGCCACCCTCGGACTCGAGATACGGCCGGACCCTGGGCAGGCTCTGCCAGGGCAGGGCGATGCGCACGTCGATGCCCAAATCGGCGCAGACGCGCAACAGCCACCCCACGCGACGATGCGAGAGCTGCTCGACGAGCACGACCTCGTCCACCGCCTGAGCGTGCAGCACCGCCGGCAAGCGCACCAAGGAACCGAGCCTCGGCACCGCCTGCGCGGGATCCTCGCCGCGCCCCAAGTAGCCCACGATCTCCGGAGCGAAGGCGGCCTGCTGGCTGCCGGCCACGAACTCCTGCATCGCCTCGCCCGGCTCGCCCACCAAGAGAAGCCGCGCCCGCGCGTGGCCGCGCGCGTGCTGCCGCCTCGCCCACGCCACCACCACCATGCGCTCGCCGAGGAGAAAGACGAACGAAAGCCCGAGGAACGAAACCACGATGGAGCGATTGACGACGATCTGCGCGAGGAAGCTGATGGCCGACAGCACTCCGAAACCGAGCAGGTGGTGCTGGGCCAGGCGAAATCCGGTCCGCGGCCACGACCAGCGGTTCTCGAGAATGCGATCCAGACGGAAGACCGAGATGAGGAAGAGCCAGAGCGGAAGCGCGAGGTAGCCGAGCAGTATGAATCCGGCCGGACCCGCGGGCTCGCGAAAGAAACCGAACTTGTCGCGCAGGAGCGCATGCAACAGGTAGGCCGCCGCCATGGCCACGACGACCAGGACCGCGTCGGCGCGCAGGAACAATCCACGAAGCGAGCGGAGTCCGGAGCCGTTCATTGCCTCGCCGACCACCCCCTGGCCGGCCACTCGCCGCCGACCTCGGACAGCTCCACGAAGCGAGAGGCCGCAACCTCCTTTGTGTTTTCAGGAGCCAGAGAATCCACGGATTCATTATTCGTCCGAGAGCGCGGGCCTGTCAAAGCGTCGCCGAGCCCGATGGGCGCCCGCGAAGAACGGCCGTTGCGGGAGACTCCGCCGTCCGGTTCCGCCCGAAACCCGGCAGTGGATCTGGCCCGCGACCTGGGCCAAGATACGATCGTGACCAAGGACGAAGCTCTCGAAAGGCTGTCCGATGCCGAGGTCGTGCCGTGCGTCTCGGCGGGTATCGCCGACATCAAGGAGATCCTGGAGGCCTGCCTGGCGGCGGACATCCCGGCCGTTCTCGACCGGCAGGAAAGCTGCGGGCCGGGCCACGGCTGCGCCCCGCGTATCGACCTGTGCGTGCGGCCCGAGGATCTGCCCAAGGTCATGGCCATGATGCACGCGCGCTGGCAGAACCTGCTCGACCAGGAGGGCACGCTCCCCGAAACGACCTGCTCCTCGACCGAGGGCGACGACCCGCCCTGCCCGGCTTGCGGCGCGCCCGGACCACTTGAAAACGGCGCGTGCAGAGAGTGCGGCCTGCAGCTGGAGTAGTTCTTCCGGCCACAGGGCGATGTCCGGCGTAAGATAGGCGCACCATGCCCACCGATGACCTGGCGCCCGGCATGCTGTTGGCCGCGCCCAGCCTGCGCGATCCGAACTTCATGCACAGCGTGGTGTTGCTCGGGCGAGCCGGCGACGACGGCGCCCTGGGCTGGGTCGTCAACGGCCGCGAACTGATGTCCGTCAGGGAGCTGCTCACTTCTTCCGATCTGATCCCGCGCGGCCAGGCCATCCCGGACACGCGTTCCTTCGCCTCCGCCGTACGCATCGGCGGGCCGGTGGCGCCCGCCGCGGGCTGGCTCCTCTACCGCCGCTTGCCCGAGCCGCTGCCCGGGGAAATCACCGTGGGTGCCGACCTGGGCGTCACGGGCGAGCTGGCCGCCTTCAGCGCGCTTCTGCTGGGGCGGGGGCCGTCCGACTTTCGCCTGCTGCTGGGATGCGCGGGCTGGGCGCCCGGCCAGCTCGAAGCCGAGATCGGCGCCGGCGCCTGGTTGCCGGCCGCCGTATCGGCCGCCCTGGTAATGGACGCCGAGGCCGCCTTCGCGTGGGACGAGGCCTATCGTCTGGCCGTTGGCACCGAGCCCGCCGCTTTCTCCCGCCACCGCGGCAAGGCGTAGGGGCGCGCTTCGTTGCGCCCCCCGTCCCCGTTGTCCCGGGGCCCGCCCCGCGGCGAGCCTCGGACACCCGTGGCCAGGCGGGGTGTATCGGCCTTCCCCGGTTCATGATAGATTTTTCCCAGGGCGTTTCGCCCCAGCGATCGAGGCACATGGCAGAACGGGCTATCGGGATCGATCTAGGGACTACCAACTCGTGCGTGGCCGTGCTCGAGGGCGCGACCCCCACGGTCATCGCCAACCGCGGCGGCTACAAGACCACCCCGTCCGTGGTGGCCATGTCGGAGAGCGGCAAGCGCCTGGTCGGCCACATCGCCAAGCGCCAAGCCGTGACCAACGCCGAGAACACGGCCTGGGCGGTCAAACGCCTCATCGGACGGCCGTGGACTTCGCCAGCGGTGCAAGCCGTGAAGGCGGCGGTGCCCTACGGGCTCATCGAGGGCCCGCACGGCGACGTGCGCATAAGGCTGCGCGACCAGCTCTTCTCGGTGCCTGAGCTTTCGGCCTACGTCCTGCAGGAGATGCGTGCAATCGCCGAGGAGTATCTCGGCCAGACGGTGTCCAAAGCCGTGGTCACGGTGCCTGCCTACTTCAACGACGGCCAGCGCCAGGCAACCAAGGACGCAGGCCGCATCGCCGGGCTCGATGTCATCCGCATCATCAACGAGCCGACGGCCGCGGCCCTGGCCTATGGTTTCGGCAAGAAGATCGACGGCAAGATCGCGGTGTTCGACCTCGGTGGCGGCACTTTCGACGTGTCCATCCTCGACATCACCAACGGCGTGTTCGAGGTCGTGGCCACGGCCGGCGACACCTTTCTGGGCGGCGAGGACTACGACAAGCGCCTGGTCGATTGGCTGGCGCAGGGCTTCGCCAAGGAGCACAAGGTCGACCTGCGCGCCGACACCATGGCCCTGCAGCGCCTGAAGGACGCGGCCGAGAAGGCCAAGTGCGACCTGTCGTCCGTGCGCGAAACCGAGATCAATCTGCCCTTCGTCATCTCCACCGGCCGCAACCAGGCCTTCCACCTCCATCGCGTCATCACGCGCAGCAAGCTGGAGGAGCTGACCCTGGATCTCACCGAGCGCACCATCCAGATCTGCCGCCTGACCATGGAAGACGCCGGCATCCAACCCGAGGATCTGTCCGAAGTCGTCCTGGTCGGCGGCATGACCCGAATGACCAAAGTGCAGGAGCTGGTCGGCGAGTTTTTCGCCCGCGAGCCGTGCAAGAGCGTGCACCCGGACGAGGTGGTGGCCATGGGCGCCTCCATCCAGGGCGCGGCCCTGGTCGACGCGGCGGCGGCGCCGGACATGCTGCTGCTCGACGTGACTCCGCATTCGCTCGGCATCATGGTGGCAGGCGGGCACTTCCACCGGCTCATCGACCGCAACACCACCGTGCCCACCGCCAAGAGCCATATCTTCACCACGGTCAGGGACGACCAGACCTCGGTCAAGATTGTCGTGTTCCAGGGCGAATCGGATCGCGCCGAGGAGAACGAGCTTCTGGGCGAGTTCGTGCTCTCCGGCTTGCGCCGGGCCATGAAAGGAGAAGTCGAGATCGAGGTCACCTTCGAGATCTCGGCCGACGGCATCGTCAGCGTGTCGGCCCAGGACATGGAGACTGGCGCCGAGCAGTCCATCACGGTCACCGCGTCGAGCGGTCTGACCGAGAGCGAGATCGCGCGCATGGCCGCCGAAAGCCAAGAGGAGATGGTGGCCTCGCGCGCCGAGGAAGAGGTAGAGAAAGAGCGCCAGCGCATCGAGAAGCTGGTCAACGAGGCGGAAGGGCTGCTGCCCAAGGTCGAGGAAATCCTGGCCGGCACGCCGTTCGGCGAGGACAGCCTCGACAACGTCCGTCTCATTCTCGACGACGCACGCATGGCGGTCGAACGCCGCGACGCCGGCGGACTGGAACAGGTCGCCGAGCCGCTCATGCGCACGCTCAACATGTTCCGCGGCGTGGTCGACAGCGGGCGCCTGCGTTCCGGCTAGCGGGTCGAGGTCGCCGTGCCCAAGGACACGTCGCTGGAAATCAGGCAGCTCATCCAGCGTGGTTTTGAGCACCACGAGCACAGCCGTGTGCACGATGCCCTCTCGGACTGGGAAACCGCGCTCAAGCTCGACGGCCGCAACGCCCAGGCGCGACGGCTGGTCGAGTTCGGCAGGGCACGCGCCGCCGAGATCGAGGCCGGCCGGCATACGCCTCCTTCCCGGCGGGATACCGTGGAATCTCCCATCCCCCAGTTCCTAGCCGCGCTGACCGAGCGCAAGTCGGACAAGATCGCAGTTCCCGATGAACGCGCAGCAAACGGGCCCGCCGCCGCACCATCCGACCATGCGTTGCGCTTGCGCGCCACCGCCGACAAGCCGGCCGAACGCAAGGCGAGTCCGGCGTCGGAAACCGACGTCCCGGCGGCAGCGGACACCCTCGAGGACTTGCCGGTCCATGCCGAGGACGTGCGCGCCAGCGCCGAAGAGCTCCTCGGCGAATGCCGGACCGCGCTCGGTGAGAACCGCGCCAGTCCCGCGGCCCTCGCCGCCGAACTGGCCTTGCAGCTCGCCGAGCGCGCGCCGCCGCCCGGCGTGGACGACCTCGTGGACCCCGCGCGCGCCCTGTTCGAGCGCGCCTTCCGCGCTTTCCTAGGGAACCCGCACGCCTGTCCCATCCGGGCCGTGCCAACCGAGACGCTTACTGAGCACGGGCTCGACGAGCGGGCCGCGTTCCTGATGTCGCGCATGGACGGCATGACCAGCCTAGCCGATTTGATCGACAGCTCGGGCTTTCGGCGATTCGATGCGGTGCGGGTGCTCGCGGCGTTGCGGCGGGCCAAAGCCATCGACATTCTGCCGCCGCTGCCATAGACCCGACCGCGAGGCTCTGGCGGGCCGATGGCTACACGTGGTATGCGCTTGCGCATGAGTCGCATCCATCGCAGTCTGCCACCCAAGGGTTCGCGCATCGGCATCGCCTACTCGGGGGGGCTCGACACCCGCTGTGCCGTCGCCTGGTTCGCCCGCAACGGCCTCGAGGTCTACGCCTACACCGCCAACCTGGCGCAACCCGACGAGAGGGATCCGGCCGACATTCCACCAACCGCCATGAGCCACGGGGCCAAGGTCGCGCGCCTTCTCGACTGCCGCGACGCCCTGGTGCGCGAGGGCCTCATCGCCATCCAGTGCGGGGCCTTCCACTTGCACACCGCGGGCCGCAAGTACTACAACACCACGCCGCTCGGCCGCGCCGTCACCGCCACCGCCATCGTGCG
>JAFGPX010000194.1 GCA_016935975.1 Deltaproteobacteria bacterium | reverse complement strand
GGCTCGGCGCCGCGCGGGCACTGGGTCGAGCACTGCCCGCAGTAGTAGCAGAGCCAAGGATCGAGCGACGTCAGAAGGCGGCGCTCGAGCCCCATTTGCAGATGGCGCATCGATCTGCGCGGGAACGAGTAGAGCGCATCGGAGTGCACGCACACCGCCGAGCAGTTGCCGCAGTGGTAACACTTCTGCACGTCCTCGGCTCCGTACTTCTCGATCTCCGTCACCAGCTTGGGATTCACGCGTGTGGGCATGGGGGGACCTCACTCGGCAAGGTTCAACGTCGCTTCCAGCTTGCCCGCCCGGTTCTCGATTTCGGAGAGCCCGAGCTTGCTCAGGTCTTCGGCGTTGCGGCCGGCGGAGATGCTGCCGAGCACGCCCGCCGCGACCGCGGACGCCTGGGCTACGGTGTCGGGGATGTCCTTGGGGCCCTGGCACATGCCCGCCACGTAGACGCCGCCGCGCTCGGTCTGGGTGGGCTCGCCGTTGTAGTTGAGCTCGGTGAACCAGCCGTCCGAATCGCGGGGCAGCCCGAGCTTGGCCGCCAGATCGCGCGTGCCTTGCGTGGGGATCACACCGACCGCGAGAATGACCATGTCGACCGGGAACTCCACCACCTTGTCCTGGAGGATGTCCTCACCGCGCACCATCATCTGACCGCCGACCTCGGCCACCGAGGCGGAGCGGCCGCGCACCACGTGGGTGCCCTCGGCCTTGATGCGCTCCATGAACTCCTCGTAGCCTTTCCCGAAGGCGCGCATGTCGATGTAGAACTCGTGGCAGGTGGCCTCCGGCAGCTTCTCGCGCACCAGGTGCGCGAACTTGAGCGAGTACATGCAGCACACGCGCGAGCAGTAGGGGTTGTAGCGGGCGTCGCGCGAGCCCACGCAGTGGACGATGGCCACGCTCCTCGGGGCCGGCCCGCCCGGCTCGGCGACCCATTCCTCGGCCTTGGTGCGCTTGTTGAGCTTGGGCGTCTTGAGCACGATCTTGCCGCCGGTCGGTCCCGAGGCGTTGGTCATGCGCTCGAACTCCAGCGAGGTGAGCACGTTGTGGTACTTGCCGTAGCCATAGCCCTCGACATTCTTGGCATCGAGAAGCTCGTAGCCCGTGGCCAGCACGATGTTGCCGATCTCGATCTCGACCACCTCGTCTTTTTGGTCCAGCTTGATGCAGTCCTTGGGGCACTTCTTCAAGCAGGCGCCGCACTTCTTGCCGTCGGTCAGCGTCCAGGTGCAGGTGTCCGGATCCACCACGTAGGCGTTAGGCACGGCCTGCGGGAAGGGGATGTAGATGGCCTTGCGGTGGGTCAGGTTCGAGTCGAACTCGCTGAAGGTGGAGATGGGACAGATCTCCGTGCACAAGTTGCAGGCAACGCAGTCGGCCTCCACCACGCGGCGGGCGTGCTTCTTCACCTTGGCCCGAAATGCGCCGGGGCTGCCGGAGATCTCCTGAACCTCCGACAGGGTCAGAAGGTCGATCATCTCGTGATCGCCGACCGCCACCATCTTCGGGGTCAGGATGCAGGCCGCGCAGTCGAGCGTGGGGAAGGTCTTGTCGAACATCGCCATGTGCCCGCCGATGGTGGCCGAGCGTTCGACCAGGTAGACCTTCTTGCCCGCGTCCGCGATCTCGAGCGCGGCCTGAATGCCGGCGATGCCCGCGCCGATCACCAGCGTGGCCTGGTTGACCGCCGCCGACTGCGGCACGGCCACCAGGGTGAACGGCACGGCGTGCACCGCACAAGCCACTACCGCCTTGGCGCGTTCCAAGGCCTCGCGGCCCGCGCCCGCACCGTGCTCGCGGAAAGAAGCGAGATGCACCTCGTCGGGATTGCCGCCGGCGAGGGCCAGGGCCCGGGTGAAGGCAGGCTTGAAACGCCCGGGAGAATCGCCGGCCAAGACGATCCGATCGAGCCGCTCTTGGCGGATCTCCCCGACCAGGGCTTTCGGATCGAGCTTGGGTCTGCTGCCGAGCACGCGGACATGCTCGACGCTGGGAAGGTTCCGCGCGTAGTTGGCGACGGAATCGAGGTCGATCACGTCGCCGTCCAGAGAATTGCCCAGAAAGACGCCTACCCTCATGCGGCTACTCCAAGGCTGTGCAGACTAGGTTGAAAACCTTACGTCAATCGCAAGACTACAAGCTTGATCTGTATCTGTCTAGGGTTTTTACTGTATAGCCGGTACGAGAAGTATCTTATAGGGTTGGGTCGAGGCCATGGGCTCGGAAAACGGCAGGGGCGACGCGTCTAGGCAACCCAGAACCGGGGGGCTCGCCGCACGGTTTCGCCGGCTGAGCCTCTTCAAGAAGACGATGCTGCTCAATTCCGCGGTCGTCCTGCTCGGCGCGATCGTGGGTACCTTCCTGACCCTCCGCCTGTCGAGCAGCCATTCCATCGTCACCCTGGCGCTGCTCTTCTCGACCTGCGGCGCGCTCATCACCTTCGCCGTCAATTACCTCGCGTTCTGGGGCCATTTCCGCCCGCTCATCGAGCTGTCGCGCGCTCTCGAAGCCATTCGTGACGGACAGCGCGCCCGGCAGGCCATCGACGGCATGCGCGCGTCGGGTCTCGGCGACGTGATCGCCTCGGCGCACATGCTGCTCGACCTCATCGAAGACACCTCGCTGCAATTCTCGGCCCGCCTGCTCGGCTCCATCGAGGCCGAGCGACAGCGCATCGGTCGCGAACTGCACGACAACACCAGTCAGCTCCTGGCCGCAGCCCTTCTCAACCTGGGGCTCGTCGAGCGGCAGCTAACGGCGGGGGTGGCGCCGCGGCCGAGCCTGCAGCCCGCCCTGGCGCTCATCAATCGGGCGCTCGACCAGCTCAAAGGCGCCATCTACGACATGCGTCCCACCATGCTCGATGACCTGGGCCTGGCCGCGGCTCTGCGCTGGTACGCCAAGGCGCGCGCCGACCAGCCTGGCCTGCGCATCGACATGCGACTTGACGACGCCGGCCGGCGTCTGCCGCCGCACATCGAGATCGCCCTCTACCGGGTCGCCCAGGAAGCGCTGGCCAACGTCGTGGCGCACGCGGCTGCGACTCGAGGCGAGGTGGAGCTGGAAATCAAGCCCGGCTTCGTCGCGCTCAGGATCATTGACAACGGCTGCGGCTTCGACCTCAACGAAGCCCGCGGCCGAGGTCTCGGCTTGCTCTCCATGCGCGAGCGCATTGCGGCGCTGGGCGGGACATTCAACATCGTGACCGAGCCTGGCGCGGGAACCCGAGTCTACGCTGTCGTTCTGCTGCCCGAGGGCTGGAATGCCAAGGAGACGAAGCCGACATGACCATACGGGTCTTGATTGCCGACGATCACACGCTTTTCCGCGCTGGCCTGCGCGCGCTGTTCGCCAGCGAGGGCGATATCGAGGTGGTGGGCGAGGCGGCCAACGGCGAAGAGGCGGTGCATCGCGCCGTCGAGCTGCGTCCGGAAGTGGTCGTGATGGATCTGATGATGCCGATCATGAATGGTGTCGAGGCCACGCGCGAGCTCAAGGCCAAGCTGCCCGATGTGAAGGTCCTGGTGCTCAGCATGTACGACGACGAGGAGCACGTGCAACGGCTCTTGGCCAGTGGCGCCTCGGGCTACATGCTCAAGAAGGCCACCAGCGACGATCTGGTGCGCGCCCTGCGCGAGGTCGTGGCGGGTGGCATCCCCTTGGACCCCTCGGTGGCCGCCAAGGTGGTCAAGGACTACGTGCGGCGGGTGCAAGGCGAAGAAGAGGCCGGCCAGAGTCCCGAGCTGACCCCGCGCGAACTGGAGGTTTTGAGGCTCATCGCCCAGGGCCTCTCCAACCAAGCCATCGCGGAGCAACTGGGTCTGAGCCGCAAGACGGTCGATGTCCACCGCGCGAATCTGATGCGCAAGCTGGACTTGCACACGGTCACCGAGCTGGTGAAGTACGCTCTGCGCCGGGGCCTCATCACGCTCGACGAGGATTCGGCGTAGTCTTCGTTCGGGACACGGCATGACGCAGACCAAGCCGGAACCGCTCGCACCCGAGGATTTCGCCGCGGCCGTGAACCGCCTGGTCCTCACCCGCTGGGGAGCCGCAGCGCTTGTCGCGGGCCTGACGTTCCTGTGCGTGCATGCTCTCGCCATTCCGTTGCCGACCGGGCCGCTGCTTGGTCTGGCCGCCGGTCTCGCGGCCTACAATGCCGTCTTCACGCTGCTCAATGGTTGGCTCGAGCGGGCGCCCGGGCTGGAACGTGACCAGCGCGTCCGCTGGTACCGGCGCCTCGTCCTCCTGCAGGTTCTCCTCGATTGGGTGGCCATCACCGCCTTCGTGCACTTCACAGGCGGCGTCACGAGCCCGGCCATCACGCTCTTCCTGATTCACATGGTGATTGTGACCGCTCTCTTGGAGACACGTTCGCCCTATGTTTACCCGGCCCTGGCGACCGCCTCCCTGTGCCTGGTGGCCGCGCTGGAAGGCTCGGGGATCATCCAGCACCACGATGTCCTGCCCTGGGGCGCGGAATTGCACCGTGACCTGCGCTTCGTGACGGCGCCGCTGGCCTTCTTCACCATAGCGGCTTTCGCCAGCGTGCACATGACCAACCTGGTCGTGGTCCGTTTGCGCGAGCGCGATCGCCAGGTGTCTGCCCTGCTGCTGGCCAGTCAGGCCGCGTCTTCGTCGATCGAGATCGATCAGGTCCTCGATCATCTCGTCGAGAGCGTGGTGCGCGCCCTATCGGCCAAGGCCGCCTATCTTCGGCTGCTGGTGGAAACGGGCGACCACGTTGACTTGGCGGCGTCGATCGGGTTGTCCGCGCGCTACCTCGATCACGGCATCACCGACGTCGCGCAGTCTCAGATCGACCGTGAGGCGCTGTCGGGAGCGCCGGTGGTGATCGCGGATAGCCAGACCGACCCGCGCGTAGCCCGCAAGCAGGAGGCGATTGCCGAGGGGATTGCCAGCCTGCTAGCGGTGCCGGTGCTCGGGCGGCGCGGCCCCCTCGGCGTCCTGCACGTATACGCGGACAAGCCGAGCTTCTTTTCGCCCGCGCACGTAACCTTCGCGCTCTCGGTGGCCGCGCAGGGCGCCGCGGCCATCGAAAACGCTCTCATTCACGAACACCTCCAGCGCGCCGAGAGGGCGCGCGGCCAGTTCGTCCGCACCGTGACCCACGAGCTCCGCTCGCCCATTGCGGGCACGCTTTCCCTTGCGCACGCCATGCGGGACGGCTTGGTCGGCGAGCTGCAGCCCGAGCAGAAGAGCATGTTGGCCCGCATGAGCGCGCGTCTGTCCGCGCTTGCCGAGCTGGTCAACGACTTGCTGGCGCTGGCGGCCAGCCAGTCGGCCGAGCTGCAGGAGAGCCCGCGACAAGTGGATCTGCTGTCATCCTTGCGCTACGTGATCGAGCAACAAGCCGCCGAGAGTCAGGCCAAGGACGTCGCCCTGCACCTGGAGGCCCCCGCGACCCCGATCATCGTCGAAGCCACCGACCAAGGCCTCGCGCGCGTCTTCGGGAACGTGGTCGGCAATGCCGTCAAGTACACCCGCAGGGGCGGTCGGGTCGAGGTGCGCGCCGTCGTGGAGGGGACGAGCGTGGTGGTGACCGTCGTGGACACCGGCATCGGCATTCCCGAGAAGGATCTACCCCGCTTGTTCGAGGATTTCTTCCGCGCCAGCAACACACGCAGCTCGGAGATCACGGGCACCGGTCTGGGGCTGGCCATCGTCAAGCGAGTGGTCACGAGCTTCCGGGGCATCGTGACCGTGAGGAGCACGATCGATCGGGGCACCACCTTCACGGTGACGCTGCCGCTGGCGGCCGCCCATCGTTCGGCGTCAGGCGTTCTGCCGGACGGCGCCACCGCGTAGTGTCGAGAGAATCATCGCGGACGCTCAAGCGGCCTCGCGGTGGCTTCGGCATTCCACCGCGCCGAGAACGGCAGCCGACCCTCCTCAAACCGCTCCGCAGGGTCGTGCGTCATCTGCTTCACATCTCCGCAGTCGGGGTTCAAGCCCATCCCCGCGATCTCTGCCGCGCGAGTCTTGAGCGCGATGACGAAGAACACGAGGTAGTGCGCCGTTTCGCCGAAGTCCAGGGCCTCGAGGCCGAAGAAGTCGCACGCGGAGAGCGAATCCCAGCGCGCCTGGAACGACCGACTCCACGCTCGCTTCTTCTCGCGCTCCGGCCGAGGTTCGGTGCCGGCTGCGGGCAGGATCCATGATTGGGCTGCCAGAGCGCCGTCGGCGCCGTTTTCGCGCGCGTCAACCCCGGTGCAGGCTTCTTCCGCGAAACCGGCGCCACGAAAGCGTCGCGGCGACGCAGAAAACGAGACCGAGTGTGGGCAGCCCGGGCGGCCGCTTGCCGCCTACCGCGCAGCTGCAGCCCGCCTGGGAAGCGGTCGCTCGCGTTTCGCCTGCCCCGCGCGTGCCGCCGCTGCCACCGGCCGACGAGCCGCCAGCACCGCCGGCTATCGAGCCGGAAGTGCCGCCGCTGCCGTCCCTGCCACCTTCTCCACCGCTCGCCGAGGCGCCGCCGCCGGCCGTGCCGCCGCCGCCGGCGGCGCCTCCCGAGGCGGTCGTCGTGCCGCCCTGGCCGGTGGTTCCGCCCGAGGGCGCAGTGCCACCGGAGCTGGATATGCCACCGCTGCCGCCATCGCCCCCAAATCCGCCGCTGCCGGCGACGCCTCCGCTGCCGCCGGAGCCAGCGCTGCCGCCGGAGCCGCCGCCGCTCGCACCGCCACTCCTGCTCGCGCCGCCAGCGCCGGGACTGCCGCCGCCGCCGGCTTGGTTTCCAGCCTCCGCCGCGCCGCGGCCATCGGTCGAGCCGTCTCTACGGTCGCGGCCCGCGTCGCGCGCTGTGCTGGCTCCCCCCGCGCCGCCCGTACCGGCCGCGCCTGCAGCCCCCCCCGTTCCACTCGCGGCACCCGCGTCCATGCCGGCCGGCTCGACGGGGCCCGCGCAGCCTACCGACACGCTCATCGACGGATCCAAGGCCCCGATGTCGCACACGGTGAACCCGGAGGCCGTTCCGTTCCACCATTTGCTGTCGGGGGTGGTGGTGTCGTCGAAGCGATCCTTGTAGTCCGCGTGGAAGAGATCGCCGGCGCGCTTGCTGCCGTTTTTCTCCAGCTCGAACAGCCCGTCGGCCTGCTCGACGGAAAGCTGGTAGTGACTGGTGGCGGTCATGTCCTGCGAGCTGTTGTCGCCGCGCTCGTCGACGTGCCAGATCAGCAAGCCCTCGTCAGGAGCGTCCGGCCGCTTCACGCTGTCCTTCCTCATGTACTCGACCACGAAGAACTCGCGCGTGTTGCTCGCGTTCGTGTAGCGCAGACACGTGTCCCCGTTGGCGGGCAGAGAGTACATCAGGTTCACCCCGACCACGTCGATGACGTTCATCCAGCCGGCCCAGGCGCGAAACGGTGCGCAGGGTAGGGTTGTTTCCGTGGCAAAGCCACCGGCGCCGGCGGAGTCGTCGTCGTAGTCGTAGGTGTCGGGCCAACCGAACAGCGAGTGCCCGAGCTCGTGGCGAAAGGTGCTCAGGCGCATCGGCGTTCGCGTGCCGCCGTTCGAGATGAAGGCGCTGGGAATGCGCACGCCCTCCGAGGTGGTGTAGCCGCCCTCGCCGGCGTGGGGCCAGAGCCCGGTGGCCCAGACCTTCGCGATCTCGGCCCCGGGGTAGATGACGACCAGGGACGGCATGGCGCCGTTGCTGGCGTACTCGGTCAGATCGATCTCGTCATCGATGTACGTGTAGACCTGCTTCATCAGCTCGCGCGAGGCGCTGTAGTCGAACTCCACGCCGCCCACGTAATGGCTCGTCGGGTAGGCCGCGCGCATGTAGCCGATCACGGTGTGCGAGGCGCTGTACTTGCCGTAGGAAATGGACTCGATCCAACTGCGGATCGAGCCGAGCGCGTCGTAGGTGTCGCCGTTGAAGGCGTTCTCGTATTCGCTGATGGGGATGCTGCCTTCCCGATCCGAGAAGTCGACAAGGACGACCAGGCCCTTGTCGCTGCCCAGGGTCGGGGAAAAGCGGGCTTCTGCGACGACGTCGAGGCTCGCCGCGAAGCCGAATGTCGAGGTCGGCGGCTTGCCTTGCTGAAGCGACTCGCGAACCCGGGCGACCCTGGCCGCGACGTGGGCGGAGCTGGCGCGCAGTCCCGGGACCACGCCGCGCTTCGCCAGGCGGTCCCGGCTCGCGACGTCGGCGGGAGCGAGATAGCGAATTCCAGTCGACCGCAGGCTGCCGTCCCCGGCTCTTTCGGCGTAGCAGATCCACCCGCTTGCGCCGTCGAGCGCCAAAGCGTAGCCGTCCACGCTCTCGGGCCGTAGATAGAACTCGGTACCGAACAGGCGAACCTCGACCGCCGTCCCGTTCGGTTGTTGGAAGAACCGGCTCTCGCCTCGATAGGGAGCGCCTTGCGCCGGCTTCGCGGGCAGGGCCAGCCAGGCGCCGAGCAGAATCACGGTCAGAGACGCGTGGGGGTATGAACGTCGCATGCTGTTGAATGTCTTGGGCATGACCGACCCGTGGCGGGATCTTGCTTGCCGCGGGAGCCGGGATGCCGGTCGTGGCGAGCTGCGCTGCGGCGGTGGCAGAGTGCCGCTGGCAATGCCTGCGCCATCTATCGCTGGAGTCTCTTCATCCGGCGTTTGGCGATCGCATACCGTTCGCTTGTTCTGGACCACGGCATCGTGTCCGTCCATGGAGAAGAGAACGTTGCAGAAGGGTTCGAGCGCCTGCGGACATGCCTTCGCTGCGGCCAAGGCCCGATCGAAGGACGCCAGCGCCAGCTCGGTCGCGTTCCTCTCGAGCAGAATGCCGCCGCGGACGTACCAGATCACGCCATCGGCCGGGTCGAGCTTCGCCGCGCTATCCAGGTCGCGCAAGGCGCGGTCATGGTCGTGCAGTGACGAGAAGGCAATCGCGCGGGTGAGCGCGTGCACAAGGACGTTGCCGGCGCAAAGGCGCAGCTCGCAAGGGTTGCCCGGCCGGTCGTGGCCGAGCAGACGATGGCGGGCCTCGCGGCTCAAGAACACGGTCAAGGCATTGCCTCTCGCCAGGCGTGCGGAGAGGCGGCCGGTCACGACCTGAAGAACGGCAAGGCCAGGGCCGACCCCCTGTTTGGCCCGGGTCTCCGATTAACAGTCACCGTTTCCAGCCGGCGCACGGATTTGACGGCTCCGGCGTCGGGCGGGTAGTCTCGACATCATGGCAGGGCAGATCACTCCCGAGGCTGCGCTCCTTCGCGTGTTGATCATGGGCGAGGGCTATGGACTGGAACTCACACGCCGCGTGCGGGAGTGGACCAACGGCAAGCTCATGCTCGATGATCAGGTTTTCTACCAGGCCATGCAGGTGCTCGAGGAGCAGGCTCTCGTCGAGAGCTACATGAGCGAGCCGACCGGCCAGCGTGGCGGCCAGCCCCGCCGTTACTACAAGCTGACGGCTGCCGGGCAGCGGGCCGCGCTGGAAGTCCTGACCGCGTCGTTGACCGGGCAGATGTAGGCGCGCATCCCCGCGGCCCGCGATCACCGAGGGCGCCGTGACGCGTGCTCTCGCGAAGCGGGCGGTCGCGGCCTATCCGTGCAGGAAGTAGACGGTGGCCGCGGCGGCAGCGGCGATGACGACCGCCACGACGGCAAGCACGATCCACATGCGCGATCCGCCCCGCGACCCATCGAGGACCGCGGAGCGTGCGGCGGTGCGCGCCGCCGAGCCCTGGCCGGCGGTTGGTCGCTTGGCCACCGGGGCCGCGCCCGGCTGCATGCCGGCCGTGGCGCGCGGGGCGGTGGCGCTGGGCCGCGCCAGGGCCAGCGGCTGGATCTCGAAGGTGAAACCGAACTGCGTGAAGAAGGCTTTGAGCTTCCTTGTCATCTCGTCGAACTGCCCCGGGCTGACCGGGAAGGCGTTGGTGCGAAAGCGTTGCTTGTAGGCCTCGGCCACGGCCTCGTACTGGCGGGCCTCCGCCCGGCGGTCGACCTGGTAGGCGGTGGCGATCACCGTGGCAGGGCCCCCGTCCTCGGGAGCAATGGAGACATGCTGCACCGCCAGGCGGCCGCCGTCGGTGGATTCCTCGCTGGGTGCCGACAGCTCCAGCCGGCAGACCGTGGGCCCCACGAACGGCTCTTTGCCGACCGTGAACTTGAAGACCTCGGCCAGGGCAACCGACTTGCCCGCATACATGGTGAACTTGCCGTCTTCCATTGCGGCCCCCTGCGGCAGGCGTCGCTGCCTTCGTAGGCCGTACTTCGGCAGACGTGGTGCGAAACTGAAGCGGCGGCGCGAGGCCGCGCGCGAGGCTGCGAGCGCGGCTCGTAGGGCAGGTGGGGGAAGTGGAGTCCCCGAAGTCCCCGAAGGGGGAGGCGCGGGGACGGCAAGACGGGACGCGGGCGCCGAGTGCAGAGCGGAACCCTTCCAAGCGCGGGCTTCGCCCGCAACCCAAGATGGCTTCAGGCTGCGGGCTTCGGCTTGGTCGGTGGGCGGATCAGGCGGCCCATCCGAATCGTCTACTTCATGCCTTCCTGGATGCCGCGGGCGGCCTTGGCGACGTCCGCGCGCGCGGCCATGTAGTCGTTGACTGCCAGGAGGAACTGCTCGAGGTCCTCCTTCTTCTTGCCTTTGCGCGACCTCCTGGCGCAGCTGTCCCAAGCCTGCAACTGTCGCATCTCCTCCTCGAGGAACAACTTGTGCGACTGCTTCCACGTCGGCACCGACTTCGGGTTTATCCTCGCTTCCTTGTCCGCGACGACCAACAGCGGACCGCAGTCCTTGCGCACGCGCTCCATGAACAGAACCGGATCCTTCGTGTAGCACTGGTCCTTCATGTACTCGAGGACTTCCTGCGCGTCCTTCATCTTGGCCAGATCCGGGATCGCGCAGTACAGGAACTTCTCGTACGCCGCGGTTTCGGCGGTGATGTCGTACACGCTGTGCCAGACCGTGCCCAGCTCTTGGATGAGCTGGTCGGTGTCCTTGACCGAGCCGCGGTTCTTGATGTTTTCGACGTAGTTTTCGAGGCCCGTCTGCAGCTTGGGCAGCGTCTCGCGGTACTTCTCGATGGGACCGGCCAGCTCCGTCGGAGTGTCACGCAGACCGCCGAAGGCCTGGCGCGCGCGCTCGATCTTGGGCACGCACTCGGTGACGAGGTAGTCGGCGAAGGTCTTCTGCTGCGTGAAGTACGCGGACTCGATGCGTTGCTGGAACTGCTCGGCCTTCTGAAACATGCCGATGTCCACCTCGCTGGCCATCACGCAGTTCCAGAACGCGCCGGTCTCGCGCTTCTCGAGTTCGACGAACTTCTCGGCGTAGGTCAACTTCTCCTGCACGACTGCCTTCCGCTTGCGATCCTGTACCTGCTTGAAAGCCACGAAACCGATCAGCACGAGCACGACGCCCCCGATGATCATTCGGTTGCGCCTGCGAACGGCCTCGCGCGCGGCCATTTGCCGGGCGTATTCCTCGACGCCATCGACGGCGGGCGGAGGGGGCTGGGCTGGGCCGGGCACGGGCACCTGGACGGCAGCAGGCGCTGGCGCCTGCACTGGCAGGGGGGTTCCGCATTTCGAGCAGGTCGTCGAGCTGGGCAGATTCTGGTGTCCGCATTTTGGACAGGAAACCATCATGCTCTCCTTTGTTCAACGCGGCGCACCGGGCGCCGCCTGGCTAGCCTTTTCTAACAGATTGCTTGGAAAACACGGCCCAAGATTTTAGGTAGTCGAGCGCCACCTGGAGCTGGTGGTCGGACAGGCGCTTGACCTCGACATGCTTGTCGCCTTGCTCGTTCTTCAGGTGGCGGTCGAAGCTGCGTTCCCGCACCGCTTCGCCGTCGCTGCTGTCGGCCGGCGGGGCGATGGCGTCGACGATGATGTTGGGCGTGATGCCCTGGCCCTGGATGGACCGGCCGCTCGGGGTGTAGTAGCGCGATACCGTCAACTTGAGGCCGCAAGGCTTGGCGCCGCAACCGTCGATGGTCATCACGGTCTGCACCGAGCCCTTGCCGAAGGTCGGGTTGCCGAGTACGACCGCGCGTTCGTGGTCCTGCAGCGCGCCGGCGAGTATCTCTGCGGCCGAGGCCGTGGCGCCGTCGACCAGCACCACCATGGGGAAGCCCAGCCAGGTGCCGCGGCTATGGGCCATCTGCCGGTCCATCTCTTTGCCCGCCTTGCCCACCGTGCGCACGATGAGCCCGGTGGCGATGAACCGATCGGCAACCTTCACCCCTTGATCGAGCAGGCCGCCGGGGTTGTGGCGGACATCGAAGATGAGGCCCTTGAGACCGCCGCTTTTCTGGGTCTGTTTCTGGAAGTCCTCCAGACCCTCCAGCACCTTGGCATCGGCGACGGACGAGAAGATGCGCACCTTGATGTAGCCGTAGCCTTCGGCAAGCATGCGCCACTCGACCGCCCGCACCTCGAACTTCTCGCGTTTGATGCGCACCGTGAGGGAACGGCCGCGGCGGAGAATCGACAGCGTGACCTCGCTGCCAGCCGGCCCCTGGATGCGCGCGATAGCGTCGTTCCAGTCGAGCGGGCCAGCCTCGACCCCGTCGATGCGTTCGATGAGGTCGCCGCTCTCGATGCCAGCGCGCCAGGCCGGCGAGCCCTCGATGGGGGAAACGACCACGAAGCCGCGCTTGCGTTTCTCCAGGTCGATGCCGATGCCGATGATCTCGGCGTTGCCCTCGGTTTCCTGCTTGAGCTTGTCGTACTCCTCGGGATCCATGAAACGGGAGTGCGGGTCCAGGACCTCGGTAAGGCCGCGGGCCGCGCCGTACATGAGCTCGGTCTCGGAGATGTCCTCGACGTAGTTGTTCTCGATGTACGACAGCACCTTCGTGAAGATCGCGAGCTTGTGGTAGGGGTCGAAGCGTCCGGCCAAGAGCGGTCGCGCCGCCACCATGCCGCCCGCGGTGGCGGCGAGGGCGAGAAGGAAGAGAGCGGGAAGGCCAAGACCAGGATAACTGCGGCGTCTCATGGCGAGGCATTATGGCATGCGGGACGGCCCGGTGGGGTCACGGCCTTGCCCACCACGAGCCGTCACTTGTAGTCGAGGACGACGACCTCGGCCGCGGGCTTGGTGCGCAGGCCGGTGATGGCGACGCGATTTCCCTTTGCGCGGCGTACGTTGGTCCGTCCGGCGACGAAGGGATCAACCGGGGACAGCTCCTTGATGGTCACGGCGTCGGTTCGAAAGTGCATGGGGATGACCATGAGGCGTGGCCGAATCTGGTCCACCACGTAGGTGGCCGTTTGCGCGTCTATCGTCTCGAAGCCGCCTACCGGCACCAGCACGACATCGATGGAGCCGATGGCCGAGATCTGCCGGTCGGTCAGGGGATGGCCAAGGTCGCCGAGGTGCGCGATACGCACGCCGCCGGTCTCGAAAATGAAGACCGCGCTGAGGCCGAGCTTGGCACCGCGTTTGCGGTCGTGGTACACGCCCACCGTGCGCACCGAGATGTCCTTCACCTTCTCGCGGATGCGCATCCAGCCCTTCTTGTCGGCGGTCAGGCCGCGCAGAACTCGCGGCTTGCCTTGCACGAGCGCGACGTTGGCGTGGTCGGGATGCTCATGGCTGACCGTCACGGCATCGGCGTGCAGATCGGCCGGTGGCAAATAGCCGATGTTGGTCGGGACGGGATCCATGACGATGCGCGCACCGCTGGCGCTTTCGAGCAGGAAGCAGGACTGACCGTACCAGGTCAGGTAGGCCACCGGTCGTGGCGTCGCAAGGGCGCGCGGGGAAAGCGCGCACAGAAGCATGGCCAGGAGAACTCGGGTCCAAAGACGCCACCTTCTGCTGCGCATGGGTCAAGTTACGCGCCAAAGCGGGGGCGCCGTCAACCGCTGGTGCGTCGCAATTCTCTTTGCCGTGGGGGCTTCTGCCGGTCATTCTCGGGGGCCACGCCCCGGGCGGCGCTCGAGGGTCTGCACGAACCTCATGGACAAGCAAGCGAAGACACGGGCCGAACTTCGGCGCGCCTACAAGGAGGCGCCTCGCCAAGCCGGCGTCTACCAGGTCAAGAACCAGCAAACCGGCAAGGTTCTGCTCGGCAGCGGCACCAACCTGCACGGCCCCTTGAACAAGCACCGCTTCACGTTGTCCATCGGCCGCCACCACAATTCTGCGCTGCAGGAGGACTGGAATCGGCTGGGCGCCGAGGCCTTCACGTTCGAGATCCTCGCAGTCGTCAAGCCGAGCGACGATCCGCCGTTCAATTTGGACGACGAGCTCACCCCGCTCGAGCAGATCTGGCTCGAGAAGTTGGGCCTCCCGGGCGAGCATGGCTACAACCAGGGGCCGCTGCGGCGAGACTAGGGGGGACCGCGCGCGCCCCACTGGCTCGGCCCAGCCCAGGCCGTGTAGAATCTCGCGCACCCGCGCTCATGGATGGCTCGCAACCCAGCTACACGCAGGACGAGGTCAACGAGATCCTCAAGCGGGCGCTTACGCAGGAAGCGAACCGCGAGCACGTGCTGAGCCACGACGAGCTGGTCGAGATCGCGGCAGAGGCCGGCATCGAGCGTGCGTCGCTCGATCGCGCCATGGTCGAGCTGGCCCGGGAACACACGCGCGCAATCGCCAGGCAGGACGAGGCGGCGGAAATCGCCGCTGAACGCCAGGTGCAGCTCAAGCGCTTCGGAGCCTCGGTGGCAAGCCATACCGTGCTCAACGGGTTCTTGTACCTGGTCTGCACGCGCTTCACCGGCGGCACCTGGTTCGTGTGGCCCCTGGTCGGCAGCGGCGTGCTGCTGGCTCTGCAACTGCGGCACGTCATCTTTCCCTACGACAAGGTGTTGCGCAGGCGGAAGCGGGCCGAGCGGCAGCGCGAGCGGGAACGCAAGCGCGCCGAGCGAGACGCCTGGAAACACCGGATCTTCGGCCGCGCCCAGGATACCTCGGAGGCGGTCAAGCGCTTCGAGACGGTCGTGCAGGCCGGTGTGTCGGCCTTGCTGACCGTCGCCGAGCGCAAGCTGGCCGAGCACAAGGCGCGCGAAGACGCCGCGCGCGGCAGGCGGCGGGGTTCCTAAAGGTTTTTGTACTGCGGTCCGCCGCCGCCTTCGGGCGGAACCCAGGTGATGGCGCCGTAGGGATCCTTGATGTCGCAGGTCTTGCAGTGCACGCAGTTCGAGAAGTCGATGCGCAGTCTCTGGAACTTGCCGCTGTCTTCGTCGCGCTCGACCACGTAGACACTCGCCGGGCAGAACCTCTCGCACGGGTTGCCGTACTCCTCGGCGCAGCGTTCGCAGTGGCTCGTGTCGACCTTGAGGTGGCAGGGTTGTTTTTCCTCGTGGCGCGTGCCCGAGTGGTAGACGTCCGTGAGCTTGTCGAAGGCAATGCCCTGGTTGTCGTATTTGAAGTCGACCTTGGGCGCGCCCTGCGGGTAGACCTCGAGCACCTTCCCGGTCTCTTCGTGGTCCTCGTGAATCACGATCTTGTCGAGCGGATAGCGGCCGCAGGTGATGGTCATCAGGGCCGCGTGGATCGTGCCACCATACAGGCCCGACTTCATGAGTGCGCGGAAATTGCGGGCGCGGTACATGTCCTTGACGATGTACGAGTTGGCGACCGCCGCCTCGTACTTGCCGACTTGCGCGGCCGAAAAGGCGTTCTTCTCCAGGGCTTCGAACAGGACCTCGGCGGCCAGCATGCCCGATTTCATGGCGTAGTGGACACCCTTGAGCTTGGGCATGGCCAGAAGGCCGCCGCCGTCGCCGCAGATGAGCGCCCCGTCGGTCGCAAGCCTGGGTATCGAGTAGTAGCCGCCCTCGGGGATGGTTTTGGCGCCGTACGCGACGACCTTGCCGCCCCGAAGGAGCTTGCTCACAAACGGGTGCTGCTTGAATCTGCAGAATTGCACGTGCGGATCGAGGAGCGGGTCGCGGTAGTCGAGGCCGGTGATCACGCCGAGGGCGAGGCGGTTGCCGGAGAGCGCGTAGATGAAGCTGCCTCCGAAGGTGTGACGGTCCATGGGATACCCCATGGTGTGGATGACGTGGCCGGGGGGGAGCGGAGGTCTTTCGAACTCCCACACCTCCTTGACGCCGGTAGCGTAGGCCTGTGGGTTCTGGCCGTCGTCGAGGGCCAGCTTCTTGGCGAGCTCTTTGGTGCACGAGCCGCGCGTGCCTTCGCACAACACCGTGCACTTGGCCAGAAGGTTGGGGCCGGCCTCGAAAACCCCTTTGGGCGTGCCGTCGGGATTGACACCCTTGTCGCCGAGCCTCACGCCGACGATCTTTCGGTCTTCGTAGAGAACCTCCTGCGCCGCGAAGGTAGTCAGGACCTCGACGCCGGCGGCAGCGAGCTGCTCGCCCAGCCACTTCACCAACTTGCCCAAGGAGATGATGAGGTTGCCGTGGTTGCGCATCGGCGGCGGCACCCAGGGAAGCCTGAGGGCGCGTCGCTTGGTGAGGAAGTACACGCCCTCGCTCTTCACCTCGGCCTCGATGGGCGCGCCCTTCTGCTTGTAGTCCGGTATCAGTTCGGCCAGGGCCTTGGGCTCGATAACCGCGCCCGAGCAGGAGTGATCGCCGAGATTCGCCGCCTTCTCGATGACCGCGACGACCATGTCGACACCCAGGGTTTGCTCGTCGATGGGCTGGCCGGCTTTTTCGCCCTTGGCCACGGCCGCGTTGTGCCTGGCGATGAGGTTGGTCAGATGGAGGGCGCCGGACAGGCCGGCGGGGCCGCCGCCAACGAAGACGACGCCCGCCTTCATGGTGTCTCGCTCGCTCATGGAGTCCTCTTATCCTTTCTTGTGGCTTCCCGCACGCCGCATCTCGCCGCGGGAAACGCAGAGGGCCTTCGTGCTAGGGTCGGCCCGTGTCCGACAGCGACAAGCCGGATGATGTCGTGGTTCTCACCCGTTTGGCCGACCTGACGGTTGCGCGCATCGTGTGTGGGCGTCTCCAGGCCGAGGGAATCGCGGCGTACCTGCCCGACGAGCACACGGCGAGTCAGCTGTGGCGCTGGCACGGCGCCGTCGGCGGCATCCGCGTGCAAGTGCGGCGGGCCGATCTCGAGCGCGCGCAAGCGATCTTGGCGCAACCGGCGATGGAGCTGTCGGCGGAAGCGGCATCGGACGCCGCCGCGCCCGGGGCGGCCCCAGCCGGCCCCGAGGGGCCGGTCGACGACGGCACCATCAGCGCGGGCGATCGCATGGCCTTTCGTGCCTTGCGGGTGACGCTGGTCAGCCTCCTGCTGCCGGGGGTCGTTCATCCCTACTCGCTGTGGCTGGCGGTGTCGGCGCTCGGCCGGCCAGATACCACTTCCTGGGGCCGCTGGCGGGCCTGGGTCGCGTTGCTGGTCAGTGTCGCAGGCTGCGCGTGCCTGGCCTTCTTGGCCTACCGGTTCGTACGCACGGCTCGCTAGCCCGCACGCTCCGAGCCAGGGATCGCGTGCCGTCCGGCGGACGGACACCAAGCGGATCGACACGCACGGCCGCGCTGCACGCGGAAACGCCGTGGTGCCTGAGCGACTGCCGCTCGTCTTGGCCCGCCACCCGCCTGGCCGCTGCCGCTACTTGATGATTTGACCGCAGTCCTCGAAGACCATGGTGGTGTCGATACGGAAGTTCGATTGGGTCGTGTGCCGCTCGGCATTGAACACGGCCAGCTCGTAGATGTTGCCCGTGGTGATCTCCAGCGCCTCGGCCTGCGCATCCAGATCGACCGTCTGGGTTAGCTGCTCGTGAATGCCCCCAAGGTCGATGACCCGGTGGTTGTTGATGTAGACGAAGACGTCGTCGTCGCCCTGGAAGGTGAAGATCTCGCCGCCGTTGTACGTGAAGCTCGTATGGATCTCGGTGGTGAAATGGTAATTGTGCCGCTTGCCCTCGTTGCCGAAGCCCTGGTCGTCGAGCGGGTAGTAGGACGTGTCCTCGACGTCGGCGTCGGTATTGCCTAGGGACGCGGCGAAGGTGAACACGTCGCCGTTCGGGACGAACTGGAACCCGATGACGTAGGCCGTGTTCACGTCGGGGACGTCACGATACCACTGGTCGAAGTTGGCCTGACCGCTCGTGGTCCGGGTGGTTTCGTCGCCATGCGCGTACACGGGCTTCTTGTCGTCGCCCAGCATGTCGGTCACGAGCCCTTCGTCCCTGACCATGGGTGGCTTCTCGAAATCCGGATGCCCTCCCTCCACCGTCCCCATCTTGAAATCGCGTAGCACCCCGAAGAGACCGGAGCAGCGGCCGGGGCCGCCCTCGCTGCCCAGCTGGCCGTCCGTGGCATCGGGGAGCGACGAAACCAGGGGGCCCAAGGCGTAGGCGCCGTAGGAGGCTTCTTTCACGACGAAGCCCTCGGGCGGCCAGGTCGCCGGGGTGGTCGTGCCACCCGTCCCGCCGTTGTCACTTGGCGGAGGCAAATCGGGCAGGGTCACGGTGACGGAGGGACCGACAACCCCACCGGTCCCGCCGTTGCCCGAAGGCTCGCTGCTTTGGTTCGTCGTCGTGCTGCCGCCAGAGCCCAGCGGAGGGCCCATTGGCGTCGGGGTGCAGGCGGAGCCGAAAAGGACAACGGAAAGCGTGCTGACCGCTGCAACCGGGAGGATCACGAGCTTTGATGAACACATGGCAACACCCCTCGGGCTTGAACCCATGTCTGTTAGTGTCCGCAGGCAGGCAAGACTGGCACAGGAAAATGGCCAACTCGTGTTCTGACAGAGGCTAAGATTTGCGTCAAGTCCCATTACACTTCAGGTCAATCACGTCGCTGCAGGCAGATCATCGGGCATCCACCCGGACAAGCCGCGCGGATTCGCGGCGTGGGGGCCATCCCGGCTCACGCGGTCGTGTCGGCCGCCCCTGCGCGCGAGGCGATGCGGGATCCCTCGGCTCGGGCCCCGCGCCGTGGCTGGTGCGGGCGGTCGCGCTCGTCGAGAATCGACAGTAGACTAGCCCGATGATCCGGCCGGTGCGCGGAAGACTGCTCGCCAAGCTGCTCGTGGTGATGCTCGTGCCCGCGACTTTCGCCCTGGCGCTGTTCGCGATTGCCGCCCACGAAATCGCGCGCCGGGTGCTGGAGGACGAGCTTGGGCGCAGGCTGGCGACGGCCGCGACCGCAGTGTCGTTGCTCGTGCTGCCGGAGCAGATCTCCGCCATCACCGCTGGCGATGAGCAATCGAACACCTATGCCAATCTCCGCCGCCGTGTGGCACAGACGCGCGAGCGGCTGGCCGTGCGCCGGGTATTGCTCGTGGCCCGCGATCTGACTGTCCGGGCGGATAGCGACGGCGCGCTGGCTCTGGGGGCCCCCGCTCATGGGCTCGGGGCGGACGCGCCGGAGATCGAGAGCGCGAGCCTCGGCCGGGCCACGGCGTCGCCGCTTTTCGTCGGACGCGACGGTTTGCCCTACAAGCGCGGCTATGCGCGCATCGGCAATCCGGCCGCTGGCTTCGCCGTGGTCGAAGCCAGCGCCGAGTATCTCGATGCGCTGGCGGCTTTCCGGCGCTATCTGGCGCTGGGCGGAGCCGCGAGTCTCGGGCTCATCGTGGTGCTGGCGGCCTGGCTGTCCCGCCGCATGACCGGGCCGTTGGAACGGCTGGCCGCCGCCGCCGAGCGCATCGGACAGGGCGACCTGACGGGCAAGGTGGCGGTGGAAACCCGCGACGAGATCGGTCAGCTGGCCTTGCGCCTCGACGAGATGCGGGCCGCGTTGCGCGCGCGCGACGAACGCATGCAGATGATGCTCGCCGGTATCGCCCATGAAGTGCGCAACCCCTTGGGCGGTCTCGAGCTCTACGCCGGGCTGCTGCGAGAGGGGCTGGCGGCCGAGCCGGAGCGTCTGCTCGAGGTCGCACGCGTCGAACGCGAGATCGACTATCTGAAGAACGTGGTCACCGACTTCCTCGAATTCGCCCGTCGTCCGGCCCTGGTGTTGGGGGACGTGGCGGCGAAGACTCTGCTCGAGGAGGTCGTGGAGATCTGCCAGCCTGCGGCCGGCGGTCTGGCCCTGGGCGTGCAATGCGACGCGGGCCTTGTCGCGCACGCCGATCGTGCACAGTTGCGACGCGCCCTGCTCAACCTGACCAGGAATGCCTGCGCCGCCGCGGGGCCGTCGGGGCACGTCGTGCTGGCGGCGCGCCGGGAGGAAGACGATCACATCGCTTGGGAGGTGCGCGACAGCGGCCCCGGCGTGCCAGAGGAGATCCGCGACAAGGTCTTTGCCCCCTTCTTCACCACGCGCGAGCGCGGCACCGGTCTGGGCTTGGCCTTCGTGCAGGAGATCGCGCGCGACCACGGCGGCTCGGTCAGTGTCGATCGGGCCTCCGAAGGCGGCGCCTGTTTCCG
Organism: Deltaproteobacteria bacterium; assembly: GCA_016935975.1. Taxonomy (GTDB): domain Bacteria; phylum Myxococcota_A; class Polyangia; order Fen-1088; family Fen-1088; genus Fen-1118. Next base: position 518 of record JAFGPX010000194.1, on the reverse strand, counting down.
CTTCACCACCGCCGCGGCAAGCGGGGAGAGGATGCCGAGCGCGGCGAAGCGGATGAGCGGTCGCTAGCCCCAATGCGGGTCACTTGAGAAACGTCCACAGCGAGAAGCGGAGGAACTGAGCCGCAGAGCCCTTGGCCTTCCGCCATACCTATCCGTCTCCGTTCCTCGGTTCCTTCCTGCATTTCCCCTACAACGTCTAGCCCGCCGCGGTTTCTCTTCAGCCGACGGAGTGCTCGCAGGCCTCCGTCGACCGACTACGCCTGGCGAGCAATGCGGGCCAGCGGCGTACCAGGCCGAGCACGATCTCGATGAGAATGAGCAACGCGAAGAAGGCGGCCAAGAGAGAGTGGGTGTGGCTGCTCCGATTGTCGGACATCGACATGGGAGGAGGGAGGAACGCTACTCATGGTGTAGATCGAAAAACCTGGCGTTAGCAGCCCGTGGTGAAAGTGCCGGGAATGGCTTCGCTCATGCGGCTGCCTGAGCGAGCCAAAGGACGGGCGATTGGACAGATGCCT
>JAFGPX010000193.1 GCA_016935975.1 Deltaproteobacteria bacterium | reverse complement strand
TCGCGTGCGGAGCCTACGCTTCGCTGGCCCTCGGGACCCGCGCGGACCCTCCCGCCACCCCCTCGGGCCTTCGGCCCTCGCCCTGGCCGGCGGCGAAGCGGCGCGGGAGGGTTTGGGAACCCTCCCAGGGTTCCCAACACAATCAGCGCGGAAATTTGCGGCACGGCGCGGCCCTGCCTACCATGCCATCATGCAGACAGAACGCCGCCGGGCAGACCGTGACCGTCGCGAGAGCTGGCGTGTTCCCGTGGTGTGCGCGGTTCGCAACACCATCGCGGGTCGTCTCTACCTCGGGCAAGCCGAAGACATCGGGCCGGGAGGCATCACGCTGCGCCGGCCGCGGGACTTGCCGGTGCTGCCACGCACCGCCATCACCATGACGTTCGATCTCCCCGGAACGCGCGCCACCATCGATGTCGACGGCTTCGTGGTCACCGATCGGCGCAGCGGTTCTTTCCGCCGCACCGGCGTGCGCTTCGTCAGCCCGTCGGCCGAGCAGGTCGCGTTGCTCGGCGAATTCCGTCGTCACGGCAACGCGTGACCTGCGTCGGCACGAGCCGCTCTAGATCTCCTCGATGAGGATCTCGCGCCTACGGACAGCCTTGTGGTGCGCCGGCTCGGCGATGAGTCGCGCCACGCCCCAGGCCGAGACGAAGTGGCCCTCGCGTCCGAGCCCCGGCAGATTCTCGCCGCTCACCAGGTAGACGTTCTTGAGTCCCGTGCCGTGCGAGGCGGCGCCCAGACCGAGCGCGCGTTCGACATCGCAGCTCAGCGCCGGCGTCATCGCGGTGGGCGGGACGCCCGGCAGGCGGCCCCGCCGGCCAGGCTCGCCCGCCGCGGCCGGCCCCAGCTCGGGTGGCAGCCCGTCGTGCGGCGAAGCGATGACGTGCAGATGGCGGTCGTGGAAGGGCATCACGCGCAGAAGCTCCTCGCGCAGCCTGGCGCGCACCACCGATAGATAGCCCAGGCTCTCGCCGGCCGACGCGGGAACCAGGCATTCGACCCACACCGGGATGTGATGGGGCTGCCGGGGCGGGGGCAGACCGACGGTGATGGTGAAGGCGTTTTCCTCGATGCTGGGCTTGGCCGGATCCTTGACCACCACGACCCTCGGCCCCATGCCCTCGGGGAGGCCCTCGGGGCGGAGAAGCAGGCAGAGGGTGTAGCGAAAGCAGGCGGGCCGGATGGCGGAGACGGTTTCGCGCAGCCGGCGAGGCGCCTCGCCGCCGGCCAGGGCGAGCAACGAAGCCGCCGAGCCAGCCCACAGGAGACGGCCAAAACCGATGGTTTCGTTGCGCGGTCTGACGCGCAGTCCGTTCAGGTTTCCGCGACGCCACACCAGCTCGGTGGGCACGACCTGTTCGCGGATCTCGCCCGAGAAGGTACCGAGCTTGTCCAGGAAGAGCGCACGCAGATCGGCCTCCGAGGCCAGGCGATGGAACCCCCGGCGCGCGACATCGTAGGCACGCGCTTGCACGAGGCTACCGATGTCGGCGGGCGCGAAGCCACTCGACAGGGCGCCGAGCGCCGCGATACCGGCGCGTATCGGGTGGTAGGGACCAAGCGGCGCCAGCAGATCGGTTTCCGGGGGGGGCAGCTGCGCTTGCACGCGGCTGACATCCCGGCGTTCCCAGAAGCCCTGTGGCGGCAAGGTCATGTCCGAGCCGAGCAGCGGATCGAGGATGGCGCTGGTGGCGCGCAGGCGTCCCAGGATGCCTTCGATGGTGGCGTGCTCGGCGGGGAACTCGCGCGCGAGCTCGGCCACCACGGCCTCCAAGGTGGACGAGAAGTCGACGCGGTGCTGGCGGGACACGAACTGCAGGGAAGGCTGCGTCTGCGGCGCTCGGCGGCGGATGATCTGGGCGTGCCCCAGCTCGCGCAGCACGCGCGCGATCGGCTCCGAGTCCGGGGGCGGCAAGCTGCCGGGCTCGCGCGCCAGCGTGTACGGTCCGGCCGGGAAGGTCGCTGGCGTACCGTCGTGCCTGCACAGGAGCACTCGCAGACCGCGGCGCCCGAGGAGGCTGGCCGCGATCAGTCCGGCCAGCTCGGAGCCGCAGACCACGACATCGAAGTAGTTGGTGTCCACTGGGGGCTCCGAGTCTCCGGGAGCAGGGTGGAACGAGTCAACAGAAACCCGGATGTCGTCTCCCGTTCGTTCGCCGTCCCGGCCCCGTCCGCGCGTGCCCAAGCCGACCGACATGGTTGACACGACGGCCGCGGCAGCCCAGATTCCCAGGTCCCGTCATGAGAGACCCCAACCTCGCCTGGTACAAGCGCGGCAAGAAGGAAGACGACGAGCCGCAGAGCGAGAAGCGCAGCATTCCCGCCGGCGTGTTCACCAAGTGCCCGAGCTGCAGGCAGGCGCTGCTGACCGCGGATCTGCACAAGAACCTGGACGTCTGCCCGTCGTGCGACCACCACTTCGCCATGGCGACGCGGGATCGCATCGCCGTCACCATGGACGAAGGCAGCGTCGTGGAATTCGATCACGGCGTGGAAAGCATGGACCCGCTCGGCTTCCGTGATTCCAAGCGCTACAGCGACCGGATCAAGGCCTCGCGCAGATCGAGCGGCGAGGTCGAAGCCCTCATCGCCTTGGCCGGGCGCATCGACGGCATCGAGGTGGAGGCGGGCTTCTTCGTCTTTGAGTTCATGGGCGGCTCCATGGGTTCGGTGGTCGGCGAGAAAGTCACGCGCGTGTTCGAGCGCGCTCTCGAGCGCCGCGTGCCCGCTCTCATCTTCGCGTCCTCGGGTGGGGCGCGCATGCAGGAGGGCATTTTGTCTCTCATGCAAATGGCCAAGACCAGCGCGGCCATCGCGCGCCTGCGGGAAGCCGGGGTTCCCTACCTCTCCATTCTGCTCCACCCGACCACGGGCGGCGTGGCTGCCAGCTTCTCCATGCTCGGCGATCTGCACATCGCCGAGCCCAGGGCACTGATCGGCTTCGCGGGACCGCGGGTCATCCAGAACACCATCCGGCAGAGTCTGCCACCGGGCTTCCAGCGCTCCGAGTTCCTGCAGGCGCACGGCTTCGTCGACATGATCGTGCCACGCAGGGATCTCAAGGCGACCATCGCGCACGCCTTGCGCTGGCTGGGCGCGGGGCCGCGGGCGGGCCAGAGCTGATCCTGGCCATGCCGGATGCGACGACCGGGCGGGGCACGGGCGAGCGCTACCGTCGCTTCCTGGCCCGCTTGCGGCGCGTGCGCAGCCAGGGCGTCGCGCTCGGCCTAGAGCGCGTGCGGCTCGCCTTGCAGCGCCTCGGGGCGCCCGAGCGCCGCCTGCCGGCCGTGCACATCGCGGGCACCAACGGCAAGGGCTCGGTCGCCGCCATGGTGGAAGCCATCCTGCGCCGGTCGGGCGCGCGCACGGGGCTTTTCACCTCTCCGCATCTCGTGCGTTTCACCGAGCGCATTCGCATCGACGGGGTGGAAGTCGACGGCGACCATCTCGCGACGCTGGACGAGGCGGTGGCGGGCACCCTTGTGCCGCTGACCTACTTCGAGGTCGCGACCGTGCTCGCCTTGCTGGCCTTTGCCGAGGCCGGCGTCGAGGTGGCCATCCTCGAAACCGGTCTGGGCGGCAGGCTGGACGCGACGAGCGTCTGCCGCCCGCTGGCCTGTGCCATCACGAGCATCGCGCTCGACCACGAGGCCATTCTGGGCGACACCCTCGCCCAGATCGCCTTCGAGAAGGCCGGCATCGCCAAGCCCGGAGTTCCGCTCTTTCTCGGGCCCCTGCCGGCCGAGGCCGCCGCTCGCATCGTCGAGGTGGCGAGCACGGTCGGCGCGCCTCTCTGCTGCGCAGGTGTCGACTACCCGCCGGCAATTGGGGCGCCGGCCCTGGCCGGCGCGCACCAGCTCGTCAACGCCGCCCTGGCAGTCGCGCTGTCGCGCGCGGCGGCCAGGACTTGCGGGCGCACGCTGGGCGAGGCGCAGGTGCTGGCCGGTTTAGCCGGGGTGTGCTGGCCAGGGCGGCTCGAGCAGATCGCGCCGGACGTGCTGCTCGACTGCGCGCACAACGTCGAAGGTGCGCGCGCCCTTGCCGCCGCTCTGCCCGAAGCGCCGCGGCGGTTGCTGGTGACGTCGGTCGTGCGCGACAAGAACGCGGCGGCCATGCTCGACGCGCTGGCGCCGCACTTCGACCTGGTGATCGCCACTCGGTCGCCGAGCGAGCGCGCCATGGAAGCGGAAAGGCTGGCTGGGCTGGTGCCGCGGACCAGGGCCGGGGACCGCCAGGTTGCGTCCCGGGAGGATCCGTTTGCCGCTTTGGTGGAGGCGCGTCACGAGGCGGCTCGGGTAGCCGGGGGACAGGTCGTGGTGGCTGGCTCGATCTTTCTCGTGGGCGCGCTTCGGGCATTCGTGCTTGGCGAGCCCCTTGAAGCGGCCGAGGCCTCGGACCCCGCTCCGTAGGTTCGCCGACTAGGCTCACTGCTTCATTTGCCACAAGCCGGAAACGGGGCTTATGATTGGGGTTGGGGTAAAGCCAAAGTGCGTATGACGACTCGTTTCCTGGGCACTGCTTCCTTCCTCTTCTTGGGCGCTTTTGGCACTCTTGCCGGGCCGGCGGCCGCCCAGACAATCGTGGCGCCGACGCCGCTTGAGCGGAGCATGCAGACGCCGCCCGCGCCCGGCGGCGAGCAGAAATACGATGGCGTGGTGCCGGGGCCCGCGGGGAAGAACCCCCTGCCCGCGGCGCCCAAGGGGGGGCCTCATCTCGTCTGGACGGGGTTCCAGATGACCGAAACCGGGTCGCGCGTCTTTCTGCAGACGACCTCGCCGGTGCAGTTCGACGTCGAGGAAGGCCGGGTGTCCAAGTCGGGCAAGTCGACGCTCACGATCCGGCTTCCGGGTTGCCGCATTCACATGGCCAACAACCGACGCAGGATTGACACGCGCTACTTCGCCACACCGGTGTCTAGCATCTCGGCTCGTCAGAAAGGCCGTGACATCGAGGTTCGCATCGCCTTGCGCGAAGTCGCGGCCGGTGTTCCGCACAGCGAGCCGGGGCCGGAAGGCTCGCAGTTCGTGGTCGTGGATTTCCCGCCGGGCAGGGCCGCGCCCGAGCCGAGCGTACTGGAGGACATGGCCAGAGCCTCAGGAGTCGTCGACAGCGCGCAGGAAGCAGGAGCAGACAACGCCGACCCGTCGTCGCTCGCTCCTGAGGGGAGAGCGCCGAAAGCCAAGCGGTAGAGATCCGCGGCAAGGAGAGAGCACTATGAAGCGAGCATTGGTGTCGTGTGCAGCGTTGGCAATGCTTGGGGTGGGAGCCTGTTCCAGCGATGCGAATCCGACCCTTCCTCCCGGGACGCCTCCCATCGACGGCGGTCAAGGCGATCGGGGAGCAACCCTGCCGCCCGACACACGGCCGCCAGCCCTGGAGGTCGGCGATGCCGACGCCAGCAGCGTCGGGCGCCGGGATGCGGCGGGGGACATGTCGCTCGCCGGCGATGGCGTGGCGGGCGCGTTGGACGTGGCTCCTCCCTCCATCGTGAAGGTCGCCATTCTGGCGCCCGCGGCCGGCGCAGGCGTTGACGGCGGCGGCGCAGCGGCAGTCGTGATTGCCGCTGCGGATCGTCTGGCGCCCACGGTCCGGGTGGAAGTCCAGTCGCAAGGCGGCGATCCCACGTTGGACGTTATCGAGCAGGTCAAGGCGGAGCTTTTGGACGAGGAGGGCAAGGGTGCGGTCAGTGCCGTTCTCAACCAGACCCAGTACGAGGTCGTGTCCGAATCGGCCACCAAGATCTCTTTCTACGGCGACACCCCTGTTGACCTGTCGAAGGTAAACGGCGGTTTCTACGATCTCCGGGTGACTGCCGCAACCGCTGGTGGGGTGATAGCGAGCGCCGAACTGCCCGTGTACGTGGATTGCGGTCCGGTCATCAGCTTCTTGCGGCCCGCGGATGGGGTATTCGTCAAAGGCTCCCTCGTGGTTACGGCCATCGTTACCGACAGTCGCTCGCAGCTCGTCTTGGTGGAGATCTCCGTGGGCCAGGTCAAGCTCGATCCCTCCGTTGTCTTGAGCAACGGCGCGCAATACACGGTGACTCTCGATTTCGGCAGCTTCAACCCGCCGCTCGACGGTCCGCAGACCGTGACCGTCACGGCCCAAAACGCCAACGGCAACGTGTCGCTGGCCACGCGCAGGTTCACGGTCGACAACGAGGGCCCGGCGATCACCGGTACCAAGCCGGCGATGGGGGAGCTCATCGGCACGCTCATCCCATTGCAGGCCCAGGTGACAGACCCGGCCGGGGTCATGGAGGGGTCGGTGATCGCGGTGGTTGCCCACGGCGACGTGGAGTTCAAGGTGAAGCTCGACAAGGGCTCGGGGAACAGCTACTCGCAGGTCTTCGACACGACCCAGCTACCTGTCTACACGATCTTCCCGAGCATCTCCTTCCGCGCGCAAGACACCCTGGGCAACCAGTCCTCGGTCGGTTATCTCGTCTCCCTGGACAACACCCCGCCCACCCTGGATCTCGATCCGCCCGACAACTTCCGGCTGGTCAAGCAAGATGGCACGTGTAGTTGGCCGTTCGATCCCGTCGGTCCCGATGCCATCGACGATGGTTCGTTGGTCAACCAGCTCTTCGACATCCGGGCTCGTATCGAGGACGACGGCAACACGCCGCTCACCGGCGTTGTCGATTTCGTGCCGATCGGCGGCGTGGATGCAAAGACGGTGAAGGTATTGATCCTCGACGAGACGTCGCTGCCCCTGGTCGTGGATACCTCGAATCCTCCTGACGGGTTCTGCGATGACATCAACCCCGAGTTGCAGCCGTCGGTAGCACCAGTCTCCTCGAAGGAAACCCAGCTCATGGACATGGTATCCATGCCGGCCAACGCCGGTGCGGGTGATTTCTCCTACCAACCGGGTGTCTCCTGTACGGGCTTCAGCAATCCCCCCGGGCCCCTCTGTCCGACGACGTACAGCGAGCAGAAGGACCGAGTCATGACCTACGCGCTCAGCTATGCGGCCAGTTCGTTGCCCTCTATCTGGACGATCCCGCCCATCGTGGGCGATGGGTTGCAGTGTGCGGGACGGCAGTTCGACGCATCGAACAACCTGCATGATGGCTGGGCCTGTGTCGCGGTCGTGGCCAGCGACACTCTCGGCAACAAGCAGGTTTCGCGGCCCATCCGCATCTGCGTGGCCGCCAAGCCGGACAGCACCGCGTGTACCGCCACCGACTCGGGTGGCGCGGATCTCGCCAGCGTGCAATTGCCCTCGTCTGTCTCGGGCGGCGTGCTGGTCACGACCAAGACGGCGCTGGTCGGCGTCGGCGGTTCCCCCATCGCGCAGGGCGACACCCTGGTCTTCACGGGTGTCATGCCGTCCGTGGTGGGCTTCTTGAACGGTAGCCACCAGGTCGAGCCCCAGGGCGGCACGGGCACGCAGTTCGTCCTGAGCGCTCTTACCATGGCTCCGTTGGATCTCTGGCTCGATCCGCTTGACGGGACGGCTCCGGTCCCCAAGGGGACGGTCGGGCTCTTGGTCCAAGACGGCGCCGAGATCCAGGTCATCACCGACAGCCCGAACACCCAACTCGCAGCCGACTACGCGGGCGCGGTCATCCTGCTCTCCCGTGGGGAGGAGGTGGACACGGGCACCAAGCGGTGGATACCCACGAACATCCAAGCGACTGGATTCTCGCTCGACGGTTGGACGGTCGATCTCACCGGTTTCGCAACTCCAGAGGCGAAGCTGCCGAACTGCACGGGTACGGTAGTCAAGGATCCGGCCGGCGGACCGGCCCTCGTGGACGGCACGATTCCGTGCCGGCCCTGGTCGTTGTTTCCGGAGCACGAGATCAAGGTACTCAAGTAGACGCCCGTCGTGTTCGGTCCGTGAGCCTCGCCATGAGAAGTCCGTTGCCGCTGGTTTGGGCGTCGCTCCTGGGTGTCGTGGCCGGTTGCGCCGTCGAGGAGTCCGGGCTTCTGGCTGGCGGCGGCGCGGGCTCCGGCGGCGCGCGGGACGCGGGATCGGCGGCCACCGGCGGGCAGGGCGGTGGGCAGAGCGGCGACGTCGCGGTGGCGCGCCAGGATGGCCACGCAGTCGATGACGTGTCGAGCATGGGAGGGGCAACGGGCTTCGGAGGAGCGACGGGCGCGGGCGGGAGCCAAGGCATGGGAGGGGCGACGGGCAGGGGCGGCGCGAGTGGTCCGGACGGTTCGGCGGGATCGGATGGTGCCCGCGACGCGGCCGACGTGCCCATCGGAGACGGCGAGCCGGATGCCGGCCGGGACGTGGACCGCGACGTCGCGAGGGATCTGGCTCCTTCGCAGGATCTGGCCGCAAGCGAGCCCGCGGTCGACGCACGCGATGGACGTGCGCGGCGCGACGGTCCCGATGCCGCCGCCATCGACCACGGTCCGTCTCGGACCCTGGTCTGGTCGGACGAGTTCGAGGGCGCGGCCGACACCGGCGTCGACACGTCCAAGTGGACCTACGTCACCTGGCCCCCGGGCGAGGTGAACGAGGAGAAGCAGCAGTACTCGAGCAGCACCAAGAACGTGTTCCAAGACGGCCAGGGCTGCTTGGTGCTGCGCGCTCTCTACGCGCCCGCTGCCGAGAATCCGTACACCTCGGGACGGATCGAAACCAGGGGTCAGGTGTGGTTCGAGCCCGGCCATCGCATCGAGGTCCGCGCCAAGCTTCCCGCCGGTCTCGGTTCCTTCCCGGCCATCCTCATGCTGGGGACCAGCGGAAGCTGGCCGGACTGCGGCGAGCTCGCGCTCATGGAGCAATTCGGCCAGGACAAGAGTGGGTTCTACGCGTCGGTGTCCGCCGGCAGCGGCGCGGGATCGGGCAGCACCGACAAGACGTGGTACGCATTTGCCGACGCTACCACCTCCAGCGATGACTTCCACGTCTACTCGCTCGACTGGTATTGGGACCACGTCGTCTTCCAGGTGGACGGCGACGAGGTTCTGACCAGCACGTACGCTCCCTCCTCGCCGCTCTACGATATCGCCGAGTACATCGTTTTGGACGTGGCCTTGGGCGGGGACATGGGAGGCGCCATCGACAACACCGCGTTCCCGATGGACATGGTTGTCGACTACGTGCGGGTCTACGAACTCTAGCAAGAACGCGCCGGCATCTTCGTCATCTCGCTGAAGAGGCGCGCTGTAGAGAGCCGGGGATGGGCATGAATCCGGACGGCGAGCGGATGTAGCAGATGGGCGGGCAGCCTGACGGAACCGGTGGACGGGTCTCTTCGGGACGCGCAGCAACTGATCTAGGGAGAGCCGGCGTCGCCGCAGCCGAAGAGAATCGCGAGCTCGACGGCATCGAGCGATTGCAGGCGCTCGCACGATTCTCCATTGAGGACAATGTAGCTGTTCTGCGAACCGAAGCTCCAGCCGTCGTTGCTGTCCCGAGGGATGGGCTCACCGTTCAGGAAGACGTAGACGCGCGTCGGATCGGGCGGTGGCTCGTAAGTCGCGAAACTGCAAGAGCGAACGAAGTCTCCTGGGTTCCAGAAGATCGACCCCAGCGCATCGTCGAGCTGCTGGCCCGAGGTCGCCGGATAGTAGAGGTCGGTTCCGCCAGCCCGCGCCAGTCGATCGAGATCGCCCGGGTTGGGGCCGAGGCCAAACACGAACAGCGGGTAGCCCTGCGCCTCGGCCGCGGCGGCAGCGTCGAGGGCCTCGGCCCATGCGGCTCCGCCGTCCACCCCGCCGCAGCCCGGCTCGCCATCTGTGAACAACACGATGCCCTTGACGTCCCGGTCGGCCAGGTCGCCAAGATAGGCCACGGCCGCTCGGATGGCCGCGCCGGTCGGCGATTCCCCACCGGGAGCGACGCTGCTCATCGCGCGACCAATCGCATCCGCCGCATTCTCCATGACGGGAACCTGGGGCGTCGGTCCGACCGCGCAGCTTTCGGCACCCGGCGATGGAAACACCAAGGTGCCCCACCGGACGTGCGATTGCCAAGGCACGAGGTTGAGCAAGGCCGATCGCACGGCGTCCCAGCGGGTCGTGCAGTGGGTGCCAGCGGGAGCACACGGCTCGTCGCCGGCCATGCTGAGCCCCATGGACGAGGAGCGATCCACCAGCGCCAAGACGTCCGCCCACCCCCATACCGTGGTCGTGGTGGTCGTCAAGCAGAT
>JAFGPX010000192.1 GCA_016935975.1 Deltaproteobacteria bacterium | reverse complement strand
TTCTCCTCTACGATCCAGCGGGTATTCCATCCCCACCATGTCGCCGATTTCCTGCCGGACTGGCGACTTTTCCAACCAGTAGTGCTACCGAGCATCGCCGGCGATTCCCGGATGGAGCATTCGCTCCGAGGCGCGGGTGGCAGAGGTCGAGGCGCTGCTCTCTCTCGATCGTTGAGCAGACGCCCTGCGCGTCCTCGACGGCTTGCGTGTCGAGAGGATACCGCCATCGCCGATTTCGATCGATGCGCCGCTGTCGGGAGCTGCAGTCCCGAGTCGCAGGAACGAGCGCTCTTCGGTCGCGCCAGTTGCCGCAGCAAGCTGGGCCGGACAGCGGCGGCACACGCGGATCTCGAGATCTACCTGCTCCGCTTTCCGCGTGGCTGGCGCAGCGAGCCTGTGCGCCGGGCACTTGCAGAATAGGGCCGAATGTCGGATGTAAGGTTTTGCGGCCCGGCGTGAGGGGTCCTTGTGGACGACTCGTGGAGGACAACGATGACGCGCTTAGCATGGCCTATTCGAACGATTTGCCCGGCGATCCTGCTTCTCGGCATGAGCTGCGGAGGAAAGACGCACATCGTGGGCAGCGTGGCAGATGGTAGCGCCGGTGGCGAGAAGGGCGGTTTGGGAGGTACGGCCAGCGCTGGTGGGGCCGTAGGCTCCGGCGGGCTGCCCGGACAGGATGGGCCGCTCAACCTGGGCGGAACGACCGGCATTGGCGGAAGCGCCAGTCTCCGGGATGCAGCGGTGGCGACAGGGGGAGCCTCTGCCGGGGGTGGCGCAACGGGCGCGGGTGGGACCGGGGGCGCTATCGGCAGGGGTGGGAGCGGGGGAACGCCCGACGGTGGTGGGGGACGGGCCTCGGGAGGCTCGGTTGGAACCGGTGGTGTTGTCGGCGGAGGGGGCGGCGGAGGGAGCGGCGGCGTACCAGTCGATGCCGGAAGGTTGTGTCCGCCCCCCGGGGGCAACTGCTGCTTCCTCGACGAGGACTGCCAGGCGGGCTACGAGTGTGCCGGAGCTACCTGCACTGCGGAGAGACAGAGCCCCGGCATATGCGAGTACGTCGCGGCACTTGGCCCCGGCCAGTGCTGGCGAGACTCGGACTGTCCGGCTGAAAGCGATGGTTGTCGCGGTCAATCCATCTGCCCATGTGGCGCCCTCTGTGTGTCTCCAGATCGGCCGGGCACCTGCGCCATGCCGGACGGGACCGGTGGCGCTATCGGCACCGGGGGCGCAGGGGGCGGCGGTGGGACAGGTGGCGGTGGCGGGAGCGGCGGCTCCGCGGGATCGAGCGGAGACGGCGGATTGGACGGCGGCGTCACGGAATGCGAGCAACGGGGCGGGCAGTGCCAGTCGGTTCCGCTCACAGCCGACCCCTACGCCTGGTGCGTTAGCTTGTCGGGTAACTGCCTGCTGCCCGCATCGGCGTACGAGGGAGCGCTGGGCTGCGCGGCCGGCGCGGACGGCGTCATACCCATCTGTTGCCTGCCACGGTGGGAGCAGCCGTCGGGTCAATGCGCGGCCGGTGGCACGATGGCGTGCTACCCACAAATAGCCGGTCTCCCGAACGATCGCTACGCAGAGATGTGCCCGCTGGGATGGAGCATCTCGAACGCCACGTGCGAGCAGGCGGGAACCGACTGCTGCGGTCCACCGATCTACCCTGAGCCGATCTGCGAGCCTTGGCCTTGAGCCAAAGCACGAGCAGCGCCATCCTGCATCCTCGTGCCCGGCTCCAAACCACGACATCCCAGGCTTCTCCGCCTGCAAGTGCAACACGCGCGAAATCGCGAAGGATCGCAGCTGGGTTGGCCACGTCGCCGTCCGGCCCGGTCTGGGCCGTCGTGAGACACGGCCGCCGCCGGCGGACGGGCGGATTTCGTCCTACCGGGGTCCGCGTCCTGGGGAACGACAATTCATTGTGTCCAGGAGGCCTTGATGGCGTACTTGACCCCGTTCAGGACTGCGAGGTTTCCCGAATACGTGTATCCGGTCGACGTCTTCGTTGCGGTTACGGTCGTAGCGCACTCGACACCGATGTACCACGTGCCCGCCCCGGGTGATGCAACCGTCAGTGTCTTGTTCGCCCCCTTTGCCGTATCCGACTGACTAGCCCGGCTGGCAAAGGCGAAGGTATCCTTTGCAGCATAGAGGTTCATGTCATAGGCGTCGTCTGCGCTCAGAGCAACGTCCAAATTCGTTGTCCCCTCCGGCAACGAAACGGTGAAGTGGTGATACTGCTTGTCACCTATCTTCGTGTGCGCGGGGTCGTCGTCTCCCGACGCCTTGTCCATCACCCGCTCCTCTCCGTTGGCGAGAGCCGCCTTCACGTCGGGTGTGCCCAGGCCGTCACGGGCGTAGCGAAACGCCGCCTGCAAGTAGTTCATGATCTCGCCAGGCTGGTTCGCGTACTCGGGGTGATCGTTGATGCCGCACACGCGCCCCGACGTCTCTTTGGGCTTGTAGGCATAGCCGGTCACCTGCCCGTCCCCGTCGATCGGGGTCGAGCTCGAGTGGCTCTTGCCCATGAGCAACACTTCGGTTCCTGCTGGAAGGGTTCCCGTTTCATAGCCACCCGAGTAGTGGGAGAGACCCGAGATCAGCTTGTCCCCGCCAAAGTCGTAGTACCGCAGGAGCGGCGAATCGTCGGGAATGACTCCGTCGACCAGGCCCTCGTAGCTGTCCACCTTGATCTGGCCGGGCCAGAGCTTGTAGGCCCAATTCCACGCCATGTAGTTGCCGTTGCAGGTCCCGACGTAGCTTCCGCCGTTGGCAAAGAAGTCCTGGACGTTCTCGATGCCCGTGGCGCCGACCGGGCCAGCATGGTCGCCGTAGCCGCCGCCGGTGTAGATGATCATGAAGCGCGGATCGCGATCGGGATAGAGGAGCACGCCGTTGTCGTCGTTGGCGTCGCCCCACATATAGGCGTGTTGCACCTCGACATCGTCGGTCGAAACGAACTCCCACTCCCAGCCGAGCTTGTCGGCCGAAGGCAAGCCCTTGAGGTGGTCGAGACCCACTCCGACATCCATGAAGATCTCCTTGTAGAATCCCTCCCGGTTCGCGCTGGCGCCGCCCGCGCCAGCACCGCCGGATTGGGCTCCCCCGCCGCCCCTGCCCCCGGTGGTGCTGCCGCCCCTGCCTGTGGCTCCGCCCGTGCCGGTACTGGTGGACCCGGCCGTGCCGGTCCCGCCGGTGCCGTTCCCACCTCCGCTTCCCGTGACTCCACCTCGGGCCGTTCCGCCTCCGCCCGCGCCGCCGCCCGCGGCCAGGGTTCCGCCTGTGCCGCCTGCACTTGCACCCGTGGCGCTGCCACCCGACGGGGTCGTGCCCGCGGTTCCGCCGGCGTTCCCACCCGAGGCGTTTCCACCGGTGCCTGAGCCGCCCCCCGCCACACTCCCCGCGCTGCCGCCGGCACCGCCTCGTGCGATCTGTCCACCGGCGCCCAGGGTCCCACCTTGAGTGCTTGCGCCCCCGGCGCTGGTGGTGGTTCCGCTCGTGCTACTGCCGGAGCCGCAGCCCACGCCGAGCAAGACCGAGCAAGCACTGATCGCTGCGAGAACGATAGGTGTGTGATGGTGCATTGTCATTCCCCGCCAATTCGGTTGTCGTGGCGACGGATTACGCCTGCGGTGATCCGCGTGCGCCGATGCCACGGCACTTGGTTCCCGGCTGGCCTTGGTTTCGTTGACCTGGGCCGCATTCTGGAGCACCGCCGATGGCCATGGCGGCCGGAGCAGCGCGAGGAAGAGGTCGGGCGCCCAAGCCAGCGCCCAAGTCGATCGAAGGGGGTTTCTTGGTCCGAGAACCTCTCCCCCACGTAGCGTCACCAGGGCTCCGGGCTCGGCGGCCCAGCTTTGCGGGGCGCGTTCCGCATCGCCAGGGGGCGCTGGGACGTCCTTGCAGGCGTGTCTCGACCACGGGGCAAAGTCTACCCCAGCGCGGCCCCGCCAAGGTCGCGGTCAGTTCGGCCAGTCATCGCCGCCACCTTCCGCTTCCCGGGGCGGCGGGCGGGCCGGGTGAAGCTCCGGCACCTCCGCCGGCAGGTGCATCGCAGCGAGGGTCTTCTTGGCGATGTCTTCGTTCTCGATCGAGGCGATGAGGCGCAGCGGGAATTGGCACTTCTGACAGACGATCGCGAACCCGAAGGGCCACGACATGGTGCTCGTGGCAAGTGTGGCAGAAAAGGTGGGCAAAGCCTCGCCCCAAGATTCCGCACGACATGAACCCGTGCAGCTCGTCCGTCACGAACTTCGGCAGCGTGCGACCGGATGCCTCGTCGGTCCACTGCTGCCGGGCGCGTGGGGAGCCGGCTGGCTTCGCCAGCCGCGCACCATCGCGGGAGGGCTCGGGAACCCTCCCAGGGTTCCCATCACAGATCGTCAGAAGATGCCGCTGCATCACCCGGTAGAGAGCGGTCTTCTCCGGCTGCCAGCGCGTGTACACCGGGCCGGTGGGATTCACCTGTGCGTGTGCCGCTGCCTCCACATCCAGGAGGTCTCGACAAACGCCTGCCGATACTTGCTACCCCGCGCCGCCGCCGCCCGCGCTACTGCACCAGCGCCGGCACCGGGCCGGGCAGCACGCCGAGCGGCGGCACCACCCCGGCCAGCACGACCAGTACGGCGGCCGTGGCCGGCGAGGCGCGGCCCGACGCCGGCTCGGTGCGCTCGCGGAAGCACATCGCCACCACGACGCGCAGGTAGTAGTAGACGCTGACCACGCTCATCAATACCGCCGCCACCACTAGCCACACCAGGTCCGAGCGCTCGACCGCCACGCGGAACAGGTAGCAACCGCGTCGTGCGGCAGATGAAAACGACCGCAGGGGATCTCACCTCTCGCACGGTCTACGTGCGGCAAGACCTACGCCGTGCACGCGATGCTGGGGGCCGCCGGCAGCGCGGGCTGGCACGAACGAGCGACGAATCGCGTTGGCGGAGGCGCCCATGACCCTCAGAAAGCCCAGCGGTGGCCCCGGGAGGAGTAGACGTACCAGCGGGTTCGATCGATGACGCCGAGGTCTACGGTCGCATCGAAGACGACGTCCTCGAAGCTCACCGTGCCGTCGTCCCCGACCCGGGTCGTGACCTCCTTGGCGATGACGGTCGTCCAGTTGGCGCTCGCGGGCTGAAGGAGGATGTTGCCCGTGACCGGCAGCCGGTGGGCACTCGACGAGTAGCAGGACGACTCGGCCTTTTTGAGCAGGAACTGCGCGACCTGCCGGACGGTCATGGCCGCTTCGTCGATGCGGTAGATCACGGCGCGCGAGAAGCTCCCGCAAGCGCCCGTGAAGTGCCGGCTGGCGCCGTTGTCGAAAATGAGGAGATCCCCGTTGGGCAGCAGCGTCGGGGTGTGCTGGCCGAAGGGCCAATCGAACTCGGGGCTCGCAGCGGTCCCCGCCGCCTGGGTGCCGAGTTGGACGGCGTCGGCATACGGCTCCTGGGTCGCGCTCACCGCGGTGAGCAGCTTGCCGGCCTGCGGTTCCTTCCATCCTTTGTGCGGCGCGAGCAGCCAGACCAGCGTCCCGTCGCGCCGCAGCTTCGCCACGCCCTGGTGGCGCCCCGAAACGATGATCGACTCGTCGGCGGTCGAGTAGGCGAGGCCGTTGTCGTGGAGCCAGTCGCCATTCTCGCTGATGTCCCACCTCTCCGCGTCGATGTAGGTCATCCGGGTCGGGTCGAACACCTTCGTGAGGTCCCAGCTTCCGAGCACGGTGCCGGTGGCGGCGTCGAGCTCGACGATCTGGTCCTGGGTGGTGGCCGCGCCGTTCTTCGACGCCAGGACGAGAAGGTTGCCGAAGTAGGGCGAGCTTCGAGCGGCGGACACGGCCACGCCGTTGTCCTCGGCGCCGATCTGCACGATCTCGTGGTTGAGGGTGTGGTCGGGCAGCTTGAAGGCGCGCACGGTGCGACCCAAGGTCGTGACCTCGACGACCGTGTCGAAGGACCCGGTCAGGATGGTGCCGTCGAGCGAGCGCCGCAGGGTGAACGCCTCGCCCTTCGGCAGATCGAGCCGTAGCGCCCAGCGGATGGCGCCGCGCTCATCGAAGGCGATGGTGCGGGTCCAATCGACGAGCACGATGGGGGGATTGGGATTGGGCTCGATGCTGATCTCGGCCACGGTCCAGCCTGGCTCCATCCGCTCCGCGATGGCGGACTTCACGTTGACGGTGGGAACCCAGGCGGTCTCGTCGGTTCGCGCGAGGGTTGTCTTGATCGGCAGCGTGAGAGCGACGCGACCGCCGCCAGCGACGTCGACCAGGATACGGACCGTGTTCTCCCGATCGGCGTAGAGGCCGACGACGGGTACGTGGTAGCCGGCCTCGGGGAAGGCGAGGTCGGCGGTGTTCAGGTTGACGAGCAGGTCGGCGTCCGACGGGGAGTACGTCTTCACGAAGTCCTGTCCGCCGTCTTGTCCCGCGACCGTCACCTCCACGCGACGCACGTCACCCGCCGCGAGCCCGCGCAGATTGACGACGGCGACGAGCGGGCTCGTGCCATAGGGGTCGACCTTCACGTCGTGACCCGCGAGCGTGACGGTCCCCGCCTCTCCCGCGGGCCCGTCGCCGGCGCCGAGTGGAACGTCGCCGCCCCCAAGATCGAAGGCGCCGCCCGAGGCGTCGTGAGGCTCGTCGCCACCAGCCCCGCCTCGTGCGTCGCCCGGCGCACCACCACCACCCGCCACGCCCCCACTGCCGCTGGCGCCGATGCCCCCATTCCCACCGCCAGCCACATCGCGACCGCCATCGGGGGCCGCCGTCCCGCTAGAAGCCCCGGCAGCGCCACCGGCGCCACCCGTCGCCCTGCCCCCGCCGCCCGTCACGCCGCCGCTGGAGCCTCCCGTGGCCGCGCCGCCGGCGCCCCCGCCGCCGCTCCCACCGTCGCCGCAGCCCGCGGTCCCGAGCGCGCCGTTCACGAGCAGCACGGACAACCAAGCAACCGATGAGCAGAACCTGTGGCACTCCATGCGCATCTCTTCGCACCTTCCAACCAAGCCTCATACACCCAAACCACTCGCGTCCCAAGCCCCAGCGCCTAGCAGCCCGTGGCGAAAGTCTCCGCGTCGCCGTTCGGGCGGATTCCGGCCCGTCTGCTGCGTCGCCGCTCGCTTGAATACCT
>JAFGPX010000191.1 GCA_016935975.1 Deltaproteobacteria bacterium | reverse complement strand
GTGCTCGGCGCCCAGGGCTTCGACACGCCCCGCGCCCGCCTGGTCGTGCCGGACGACATCCAGCGCGGACGCGACCTGAGCACTCTGGGCCTGTCCTTTCCGGTCATCATCAAGCCCAACTACGAGGGCTCGTCCAAGGGCATCGGCGATGACGCCGTGGTGCGTGACCTGCGCGTCCTGCTCGACAGTCTTCCGCGCTCGCTGCGCAAGTACCCGGCCGGCGTGCTCATCGAGGAATTCATCCCGGGGAGCGATGTCACCGTGCCTTTCGTCGAGGGCGTGGGCGACGAGGGCGTGCTCATGCCGGTCGACTACCTCATCGAGCCCACCGCGCGCACGCGCTTCAACATCTACGATTATCGGCTCAAGTCCGCCGATGCCGGCCGCGTGTCCGTGCGCTGTCCGCCCGAGCTGCCGCGCGACGTGATATCGCGCCTGCGCGCGCTGGCCAAGTCCGCAATCCGCGCACTTGGCATCCGCGATCTGGCCCGCATCGACTTCCGCCTGGGCGAGGACGGGCGCATCTACCTGCTCGAAGTCAATGCCCTGCCCTCGCTCGAACCCGGCGCCAGCACCTTCTCGGCCGCCGCGCGCGAGGGGCTGGACTACGAGGCCACGCTGGGCGTGGTCGTGACCAGCGCCGCCCGCCGCCAGGGCCTGACGGTGCCGCAACAAGGCCGCCGCCGACGGCCGCCCGAGCCCTTGCGCATCGGCTTCTCGTACAACGTCAAGCGCGTCGATTCCAAGGCTGGCGACGACACCGAGGCCGAGTACGACGCGCCCGAAACCATCGTATCGATTCGCGACGCCATCGAGAGCTACGGCCATGTCGTGGTGCCGCTGGAAGCCACCGCCGAGTTGCCACGCCAGTTCATGGACGCCCACGTGGACCTGGTGTTCAACATCGCCGAGGGCGTATCCGGCCGCAATCGCGAAGCCGCGGTGCCCGCCCTGTGCGAGCTGATGGGCATCCCGTACACCGGCTCGGACGCGGCCACGCTGTCCATCGCGCTCGACAAGGCGCTCTCCAAGCGCGTGCTACGCCAGCACGGCGTCTCGACGCCCGAGTTCCAGGTCATGGAAACCGGGCGCGAACGCCTCTCCCCCAAGATGAAATTCCCGCTCATCGTCAAGCCGAACCAAGAAGGCTCGTCCAAGGGCGTGAGCGCCCACGCCTCGGTGGTCGATGACGAGGAGGGCCTGCGCGCCGTGGTGCGCGAGCTCTTGGACAAGTATCGGCAGCCCGCGCTCATCGAGCACTACATCTCCGGCCGCGAATTCACGGTCGGCCTGCTCGGCGACAAGCGGCCGCGCGTGCTGCCGCCCATGGAGATCCTCTTCCGCGACAAGGCCAACCCGCGCCCCGTGTACGACTACCAGATCAAGCAAGAGTGGGAAAAGCACGTCTACTACGAGTGCCCGGCCAAACTGACCCCGGCCGAACTCAAAGCCATGGAGCGCGTGGCGCGAGAGACTTTCGTGGCCCTCGACTGTCGCGACGTGGCGCGCGTCGACCTGCGCATGGACGAGACCGGCGAGATGTACGTGCTCGAGGTCAACCCCCTGCCCGGCCTGACGCCGGGCTATTCCGATCTCTGCCTCATCGCGAACGCCGCCAATATCGACTACCGCTCGCTCATCGGCGAGATCCTGGCGGGAGGGCTCAAGCGCATGCGCGAGAAGCGCAGAGCCGAAGCGCGCGAGGCCGAGGCGGCCCGCCTGCCCGCGGGTGGCAACGGCGAGGGCAACAGCAATGACAACGGCAAGGGTGACAACAAGACGCCGCCCGTGGAGAAGACGCCGCCCGTGGCGTTGCCGGAGACGCCCTAGGCAGGCGAGTATCCGGAGATGGAACAGGAAGGAACGGAGAGACGAAGACAGAATGGCCTCTCCGGACAAGCCATCGCCACTCGCATCGAGAGCCACCGTCACGTCAATCCCGAACGTCCCCTGCGAGGTCGGGCCTCCACCGCCTCGGCAACCCTATCGTTGATCCCTCCAGTCCTCTGTTCCTCCCTGTTCGTCCTTCCGAGCCGACTTCCCGAAGACCTGGGTAGAGACGAGCCACCTGGCGGGGAGAGAGAATGGAAAGATGCGCGCGCGTTTTCGTGACCTGGGCTTTTCCATCGGTCGCGTGCCCACCGGCCCGGCCAACGCCATCACCGACGTACCCGGCGTGCGCGTGGGCCACACCACGCTCATCGAAGGCGACGGTCCGCTCGTGGTGGGCAGGGGTCCGGTGCGCACCGGCGTGACCGCGATCCTGCCGCCCGAGCCCGTCTTCTCCGAGCGCGTGCTGGCCGGCTCGTTCGTGCTCAACGGCGCCGGCGAGGTCTCGGGCCTGACCCAGGTCGTGGAGTGGGGCCTGCTCGAGACGCCGATCCTCCTGACCAGCACGATGTCGGTGGGCAAGGTTTCGGACGCCACCGTGAAATGGATGACCCGGCGCTACCCGGGCATCGGCGACGAGTACGACGTGATCATCCCCATCGTGGGCGAGTGCGACGATTCGTGGCTCAACGACGCCGTCGGCCGCCACGTACGCTCCGAGCACGTGTACCGCGCCATCGAGCAGGCGAGCGGCGGCGCCGTGGCCGAGGGCTCGGTCGGCGCCGGCACCGGGCTCGTCACCTGCGACTTCAAGGCCGGCATCGGCACCAGCTCGCGCCGAGTCGTCACCTTCCGCGCCAATAGCGAGACCGGGCCCAGCTACAACCTGGGCGTGCTCGTGCAGACCAACTTCGGCATCATGCGCACCCTGTGCATCGCAGGGGTTCCCGTGGGCGAAATCCTGGAGCCCGACTACTCCGACGACGGCAGGCGGGTGCACAACGCCGGCTCGATCATCTGCGTGGTGGCCACGGACGCCCCGCTCCTGCCCAGTCAGATCTCGCGCCTGTGCAAGCGCGCCGCGCTCGGCATCGGCCGCGTGGGTTCGTACGCCGCGCATGCCTCGGGCGAAATCATCATCGGTTTCTCCACGGCCAACAAGGTGCCACGCTCGACCTCGGGCATGACCCACCACATCGACGTGCTGCTCGACGACGCATGCGACGGCCTCTACGAGGCCGTCGTCGAGTGCACCGAGGAAGCCATCGTCAATGCCTTGTGCGTGGCGGACGACATGCGCGGCCAAGGCAACCACTTCGCGCCCGCGCTGCCGCTCGACGACCTCGCCGAAATCCTGAACCGCCACCACGCGGCCAGGAAGCGGTAGCGACGACGGATCCAGTGAGGATAGACTGACAGTTACCGTGCGCATCGGCCTCCTCATCGGCAGCCTGGCATCCCAGCAACCGACCTTCGCCGGCATCTACCTGGCGTGGGCAGCCCACCGCAGCGGCCACGACGTGTGTTTCGTCGCCGCCGACGAGCTGTCGCTTCTCGACGACGGCAGCGTCTTCGCCACCACCTCGCGCGTGCGCGCCGGCAGCTACGGCAAACCGGCCAACCTTTACCGCGCCTTGGTTTCGGGAGAGGTGGTCCGCGAAGACGACACGCTCTCGGGCTTCGACGTGGTGTTGGTTCGCTACAACCCGCTGCGCGAGCCGCCGGGCGCCCCGCCCTCGCCCATTCTCGATTTTTGCTGGCGGCTGCGCCTCGACGGCACTTTCGTGGTCAACGATCCCGAGGGCATGTTGCGAGCCTGGGGACGGCTGTACCTCGCGGACCTGCCCCCCGACACGCACGCGCGCACGCTGGTGTCACGCTCGCCCGCGCAGCTCAAGGCCTTCGTGCGCACCCTTGACGGCGACGCCGTGCTCAAACCACTCGCCCACGCCGGGCGCGAGAAGGTCTTCCGAGTGCGGCGCGGCCAAGCCGACAACCTGAACGCCATCCTCACGGCCATCACCCGCGACAGCTATGCCCTGGCGCAGGAATACCTCGAAGAGGCGGCGGCGGGGGAAAAGCGACTCCTGCTGCTCGGCAGCGAGCCCATCCGCATCGGCGGTCAGGTCGCCATCTACCGCCGCTCGCCCGGCCTGCCCGACGCCGAACCGCGACAGGCCAGCCTGAAGCGCCGACGTTGCGCCTTCGGTCCCGCCGAGGAGCGCATCGCGGACCTCTTGCGTCCCAAGCTGTTGGCCGATGGCCTCTACTTCGTCAGCGTGGACGTGGCCGGAGGCAAGATCCTCGAGCTCAACGCCTTCTCTCCCGGCGGCCTCCACTCCCTGCGCGAGATCTATCGCATGGACGTGGCCGGCTTCATCATCCGCGACCTCGAACGCCGCGTCCGCCTGCGCGCCGCCTATCGCAGCACCCACGATCCCGAAGCGGCGGGCGTGGTGTAATCCCAATGTCGGTCACCTGGCAAGTATTCACAGGGAGAAACCGAGGAACGGAGCCGGAAAAGCAACCATCCGCAATTCCCATTCGCCTCTGTCTCTCTGTCTTCTTCCCTTCCGTGACCGGCCTCGCGGCCAACGACGCCGTGTCGCGTGACGGCGGGCTCGTCGTGGGCCTCCCGGTGGACCCTTCCCCTGACTTTGGGTAACCTTCCTGCCGAGGAGCAGGCGTGGCCGACATCGATCTCAAAGCCAAGCGGGAGACTCCTGCCCGTCCCGTCGTTCCCGGCGATGCGGCGGTGCCGCTTGCGCCGCTTCTCGACGACGTGTCCATCCCCAATCCGGCGGTCGAGCCCGGACCCATCCTCACCCTGTCGGCCGAGGAAATCACCCGCTTCTTCGTGCGCTCGCGCCGCGATCAGGACACCGAGCGCTGGGACGTGCGTCTGGACGCCGCCCTGCGCGAGATCTTGGAACGCGCCAACGATTTCGTGCCCTCCGAGTCGGGCGGCATCTTGCTCGACGATCCGCGGGCCACTCTGGCCGGCATGCGCTCCCCGCGCCTGACCTTCATCGCCGCGTACGGGCCCGACTCCAGCCAGCTACTCGGCCGCCGCATCCCCTCGGATCGCGGCTTCGCCGGCCAGATCTATCGCACCGGGCTTCCCTACCGCAGCGACCATCTCGAGCCCGACGATCCGCTCCTCGAGATCCCCAGCCACGGCTCGGGCCAAGTGCCGGTTTCGGTCATCGGCGTTCCCGTGCTGGTCGGGGAATCCATCTGCGGCGTGCTCGAGCTGACCAACCGCCGCTCGGGCAGCCCCTATTCGGCGCGCGACAATGAGCTTCTGCGTATCTTCGCCGCCTACATGTCCTCGTCGATTCAGAACGCCCTCGACGCCTTGCGCGCGCGCGCCATGGCCCGGCTGGACCACTTGACCGGCCTGTTCAACAGCCGCTACTTCCACGTGCGCCTGCAGGACGAGATCGCCCACGCCGACCACAACGGCACGGATCTGTCCCTGCTCTTCATCGACCTCGACTACTTCAAGGCCATCAACGATCACTTCGGCCACGTGGCCGGTAGCTGGACCCTGCGCGAGGTGGCACGGCTGCTCTCCGAGAACGCCCCGCCCGCCACCGTGCTGGCCCGCTACGGTGGCGACGAGTTCGTGGCCATTCTGCCCGGCGCGGATCTGCAGCGCGCCTCGCAGACCGCCGAGTTGCTCCGCCGCGTGATCGAGGAAGCGTCGTTCTTCGACGCCGACAGCGAAGTCGTGCAGACGGCGCAGCCCCTGCCCGGCGTGCGGGCCTCGATCGGCGTGGCGTCCTACCGCGACCACTTGGCCCCGAGCGGAAACCAACGCCGCCGCGAGAACCTCCTCTTGCGCCTCGCCGACACCGCCATGTACCGTGCCAAGGCCAACGGCCGCAACCGCATCGAGGTAGCGGAGGCGGAGGAGTAACATGAGTCCACGCCGCTGCCTGCTTGCCGTGCCGGCCGTGGTCGCCCTCGGCTGTTTCCAGGACAGCACGCCCCAGCACAGCGACTTCGTGCCCCTCGACTACCAAACCACCTTCCAGGCCGTGCGCACCTGCCGCTCCGTTCCCGCGCACGGGCTCGTCTACCTGAAGGTCTTGGCCAACGCCGTGGCCGCGGCCCCCTACACGGCGGGCGTTTCACCGTTGCCAAGCGGCAGCGTTCTAGTCGGCGAACACCATGCCGATCCCTCGTGCAACAGCTTGATCGACATCTACCTCATGGCCAAGGCCGACCCTGGCTACGACGTCGAGGCCGGCGATTGGCGTTGGCAGCGGCTCGACGCCAATCAGCGCGTTCTCGAGGACGGACACTTGCAGAAGTGCTCCTCGTGCCACGCCCAGCCGCCCTGCACCGGCTTCCTCTGTTCTCCCCCCTGAGAATCGTGAGCGCGAAACGCCGATCTCCCTTTGGTGCCTGGCCCTCGCCGCTCGGCGCGGAAGACGTCGCCGCGGCCAGCGTGCGGCTCGCCGAGATCTGCCTCGATGGCGTGGATGTGTACTGGACCGAAAGCCGGCCGGCGCAACAGGGGCGCCTGGCGCTCCTGCACAAGCCCGGTGGCAAGGCTGCGCGCGAGATCGTGCCCGCGCCTTTCTCCGTGCGCACGCGCGTGCACGAGTACGGCGGCGGGGCCTTCGCCGCCGCGGCCGGCCAAGTGGTGTTCAGCAACGACAGCGACCAGCGCCTCTATCGCATCGCCGCCGCCGGCCGGGCCCCCACGCCGCTGACCCCGGTGGACCGGACCCGCTACGCCGATCTGCAACTCGACCTTCGGCGCCAGCGCTTGCTGTGCGTCGCCGAGAGGGCGCGCGAGGGCAGAGAGCCCGAGAACTTCCTCGCGGCCGTGTCCCTGGGCACGGGGCAAGTGACGCCGCTGGCCCGGGGCTCGGACTTCTATGCCTTCCCGCGCCTGGATCCCGCGGGCCGACGACTGGCCTTCCTGCGCTGGAACCATCCGGCCATGCCGTGGGACGCGTGCGAGCTGCACGTAGCCGACATACGCACCGATGGTTCGCTGGGCGAACCCGTGAGGGTGGCAGGCGGTAGCGACGAGTCGATCTTCCAGCCGGCGTGGTCTCCTCGGGGAGAGCTGACCTTCGTGTCGGACCGCAACGGCTTTGCCAACCTGTTTCGGCTTGCCGCGGACGGCAGCACGGCCTGCCTGTGCGAGCGGGAAGCGGACTTCGCCGCGCCGCTGTGGGTGTTCGGCTTGTCCACCCATGCCTGGCTCGGCGAAGAAACCATCGTCTGCGTCTTCCAGCGCTCCGGGCTCTGGCACCTGGCCACGCTGGACACGACGAGCGGCCGTCTCGACCCGGTCGAAACCGGGCTCACCGAGCTAGGGCCCATCTTCGCTGGCCAAGGCCGTGCCGTGTTCGTCGGAGGAGCCGCAGGCCAAGCCAGCGCACTTTTCACCTTCGACGGACGAAGCCGCAGGCTGCGCCTGCTCCATCGCCCCACCGCATGCCCCATCCCCAAGATGGCCATCGCGCGCCCGCGCCCCTTCGATTTTCCAACCGCGGACGGCACGACGGCGCACGGCCTGCTCTACTTCCCGCTGCACAAGAGCTACCGGGGGACTTCCGATAGTCGTCCGCCGCTGCTGGTCACCTGCCACGGCGGCCCCACCGCCTCGACTTCGACGGCCCTCAACTTGAGCATCCAGTTCTGGACCAGCCGTGGCTTCGCCGTGCTCGACGTGAACTACCGCGGTTCGACGGGTTACGGCCGCGCCTATCGCAAATTGCTCGACGGCCAATGGGGCGTCGCCGACGTCGAAGACTGCGTGGCGGCCGCGGCGACGCTGGCCGAGGCGGGGCTGGTCGACGGCGGCCGCATGGCGATCCGCGGTTCGAGCGCGGGCGGCTTCACCGTGCTGTGCGCACTGGCCTTCCACGACGTCTTCGCCGCGGGCGCTAGCTACTACGGCGTGGCCGACCTCGAGGCTCTCGCAAAGGACACCCACAAGTTCGAGAGTCACTATCTCGATTCCCTGATAGGACCGTACCCGCAGCGCCGCGATCTCTACCGCGCCCGCTCGCCGCTGCTGGCCGCCGATCGTCTGGCGTGCCCGGTGATCTTCTTCCAGGGCGAGCAAGATCGCGTGGTGCCCAAGGCCCAGGCCGTGGCCATGGCCGCAGCCTTGCGCAAACGCGGGCTCTCGGCGCCGCTCTGGCTCTTTCCCGACGAACAACACGGCTTTCGGCAAGGGAAGACCATCCGGGCCGCGCTTGACGCCGAGCTGGAGTTCTATCTGCGGGTGTTCGGCGTCGCCTCGTAGGAGCGCGCTTCATCGCGCTCCGCGCGGGAGATCCGCGTGGTGGGCAGGCGGTGGGCGCAAGGGACTCGCGGGCGCAACGAATTGCGCCCCTATTGCCGCTCGCGCCCGGCTAGCGGCTGGTCGGCTGGGTCGGGGCCGGCAACCTTGCGCACGTTGGCAAGCACGCTCTCCTCCATCAGGTCTTCCATGGTCTGGCCGCCGTAGCGTGCCGCGATGCGGTCGTCGAAGTCGTCGGCCACGAAGGCGAAGTCGCGGATGCTCTCCAGGAACTCCTGGCGATTGCCGAGGTCGCGGTCGAGCAGGGTGTGACACAAGACAATGGCTTGGCCTTCGGGCACATAGGCGAAGGCGCCGAAGCGCAAGACCGCGTTGAGCCCCAGGAGCTCCAAGGTCAGCGGCTCATCCATGCTCACGCCCTTCACGAGCTGTGCGACCAGGCGGACGACGGCGTGGTCCTTCCAAGGATGCACCTTGATCATGACCATCGAGGAGCCCTGCTTGACGGCGTACAGCCCGTCCTCAACCTTGCGGTAGGCTGGGCTCTTGCGCAGCATCTTCTCGATCTTCCGGCTGGCTGCCTGAACCGCGGCGCGGGCGCGAATCTTTCTTTCGGGCATACATGATCGGTAGCACGAAGTCGGTTTCTTGCGAAGCCCGGGCCGGCCTCCCGCGGCGTGAAATGCAGCACTCTCCCCGGCAACCGGTACCTAGCCCCGATGTCCAGTAGGTGGCAGAGTCGAGCCCACGACCGACAGTGCCGTGTCGAGCCTCTGGCACTGGTTCGGCGCCCTGCTGCTTGCCGGCGCGGCGAGCGCTGCGAGTTGTGGAGGCAGGACAGGCTAGGAATCGCGCCGATCATCGCGCGCGATGCCGAGAGCCCGCATCTTCTTGTGCAGGTTGGTGCGCTCGAGGCCCAATACCTGCGCCGTGCGCGAGATGTTCCAGTCGTTCTCGTCGAGCTTGGCCCGCACCACCTGCCGTTCGACCAGATCGCGCAGCTCGCGCAAGGACAGATTCGCCGCCTCCGGCGGAAGCTGCAAGTCGGCCATGGGACGCAATGGCCGGCTGCGGCGCGCGACTTCGGCCACGATCTCCTCGGGCAAGTCGCCGGCGCCAATGCTGCCCTCGCAGAGTATCACCAGGCGTTCGACGACGTTGCGCAACTCGCGAACGTTTCCCGGCCAGGCGTAGGCCGCGAGGACGTCGAGAGCCTCGGGCAGAAACCGCTTGTCGTGCAGGCCATTGTCGCGGGCGATCTGCGCGGCGAACGCCTGGCAGAGCAGCGGGATGTCGGTGGCGCGCTCGCGCAGCGCGGGCGCGCGCAAGGGCACGACGGCCAGACGGAAAAAGAGATCCTCGCGAAACTGGCCCGAGGCCACGGCCGCCTGCAAATCGCGATTGGTCGCCGCCAGCACGCGCACATCGACCTTGAGACTCGACTCGCTGCCCACGCGCGACAGCTCGCCCGATTCCAGCACGCGCAGCACCTTGGCCTGCGCCGACAGGCTCATGTCGCCGATTTCGTCGAGGAAGATGGTGCCGCCGTCGGCCAGCTCGAACAGGCCGCGCTTGCGCGCCGCCGCGCCGGTGAAGGCCCCGCGCTCGTGCCCGAACAGCTCGGACTCGATCAACTCGGGTGGGATGGCGGCGCAGTTTACCTTGATGAAGGGCCGGTCCCGCAAGGGGCTCTCGC
This sequence comes from Deltaproteobacteria bacterium, assembly GCA_016935975.1. Taxonomy (GTDB): domain Bacteria; phylum Myxococcota_A; class Polyangia; order Fen-1088; family Fen-1088; genus Fen-1118. The sequence goes on along the minus strand of JAFGPX010000191.1, from coordinate 4,634 downwards.
GGTGAATGGCGCGCGCGATCAATTCCTTGCCGGTCCCCGATTCGCCCGTGATGAGCACGCGCGTGCGCGTGGGAGCCACCTTCGCGATCTGGGCGTAGAGCGCCGTCATGGCCGGGCTTTGTCCCACCATCTCGAAGCGCCCCTCGGCCAAGGCGCGCAGCCCCGCCACCTCGCGCGCCATGGCCCGCCGTTCGAGGGCGTTGCGCAGCGTGAGCAAGAGGCGCTCGCGATCGAGAGGCTTCTCCAGGAAATCGTACGCCCCCGCCTTGGTTGCCCGCACCGCATCGGCCAGGGTGCCGTGCCCGGAAATCATGATGGCCACCGGCTCGGGCTGGCCAGGCGGTCGGCCCGTGCCTTCCGCGTCCTGCGCGCACCCCCGGCGCAACGATTCCAGCACGTCGTGCCCGGAGATGCCGGGCAGCTGCACGTCGAGCAGGACGACGTCGGGCGAGATGTCGGGCAGCCTCGCCAAGGCCTCCTCGCCGCTGCTCGCCTCTTCGACCGCGTAGCCCTCGCCTTCGAGCACCATGCGCACGGTGCGCCGGATGTTCTTCTCGTCATCGACGATGAGAATGCTTTTGCCCATGCTCGCCTCTTGTGGGAGCCAGCCTACAGAAAGCCCTTCAGACTGGCCAGCGCGCCGAGGGAGCGGACGGCAGAGCGCGACCACGGCTCGATCCCGGTCTCGGGCAGCGGCGGGGTGGGCAAGAGCACGCGATAGTCGACCAGGCGGATGGGCTTGCCGCCTTCGCGCGCGACGCGCGCGTTTTCGCCGTCGACGAAGTCCAGGATGCGCGACAGCGCCCGCACCGCAGCCACGTTCTTGTCGTGCAGCAGCAAAATGACGGGGCCCTGCGCGCGGCGAAGCCCGGCCGTGACGTACTTGACGATGGCGTCCTCGTCCTCGCCGCGCCATTCCTGCGGATCCATGTTCCAGCCCACCTGCAACACATCCCGTTCGGCGAGCGCGCGGTCGAGAGCCCGGCAACGGGCGCCGTAGGGCGAACGGAAGAGCAGGGGCCGCACCGAGGTGGCATAGGCGATGATCTCGGACGCTCCGTCGATTTCGCTGGCCATGACGGCGCGCTCCTGGCACAGGTTCTTGTGGTTCAGGGTGTGGTTGCCGACCAGGTGGCCGTGGATAGCGAGCTTCCTCAGGAGATCGCGACGCGCGAGATCCTCGGGCCGATTGCGCATCATGTGGTGCCCGTTGACGAAGAACACCGCTTTGAGCCCACGTCGCGTCAGCTCTTCGAGAACGAGCGAGGTCCCCACCAGATCCGGACCGTCGTCGAAGGTGAGCAGCAGGCTACGGCCGAAGTCGGCACCAGCTTGCACCGGCGGGCGGGCAGGTTCGCCAGGCAGCGGTCGCAAGAAGCGCGGGAAGGCCGGCGCGGCACCGGCTCGCGTCGACTGCGAGGCATCGTCTTTGGCCAGGCCGGGCCACGCGAGGAACGGACTTCCGCCCACAAGTAGCAGCGCAGCAATACCTCTCGGCATGAACCAATTATGCACCGAGGTCAGGCCCGGGAAAGGCGTCGCCGGCATCGGGGCCTCAGACGGGCTTCCTCCGCAGAGTCGCGCCGCCGGGCCGCTGGCCCGGATCCTTCGGGGCGGGATCCAGCGCTCCCTCACCCGCCGAGCTGCGCTCGACGACCTCCCTGCTGCGCAAGGCGAAGTTCCGGGTCGGAGCGCGGACAGCACCGAAAGGTAGTGGCGATGGCGCCGCGCCGGAAGTACTCGGGAAAGGGGAACGCCGGATGCCCTAGAACGGGATGTCGTCGTCGCTCGGGGGCGGACCGGACGGGCCATCGGCGGCGGCGGGCGGCTGCGCCTCTTCGCCCCAAGCGCGCTTGCCACGGCCGCCGCCCCCCTCGGCGCCCGGTCCCTGGCCGCCCAGGAAGACCACGCGATCCGCAACCACCTCCGTGGTGTAGCGCTTCTTGCCCTCCTTGTCGTCCCACGAGCGCGTCTGCAGCCGCCCCTCGACGTAGACCGAGCGGCCCTTGGCCAGGTACTTCTGGCAATGCTCCGCCTGCTCGCCCCAGACGTTGACCCGGTGCCACTCGGTCCTCTCTTGCTTCTGTCCCGACTTGTCCTTCCAGACTTCGTTGGTGGCGATGCTCAGGTTGCACACCGGCCGGTTGCTGGGGGTGTACTTCAGCTCGGGATCCGCCCCGAGATTGCCGACCAAAATGACTTTGTTGACGCTGCCCATGGTTGCTTGGCCTCCTCGCCGTGCGAAAGTTGCTTCTGCCACCTTCCCGCCGGGCGATCAATGCCCGCTTTGGGTGGCCCTTCCCGCTATCGGAAAAAGCCCGCAGGAAGTTGCGTGCGACATCGCGAGTTGCCGCGCGCCGCCGACACGGGCGCCCGGGCCTTCGTGGCGCAGCCGCACAGCCGCCAGGCCTGCAAGCCCCTGGGCGTCGGCTATAGTAGGGTGCCATGGCTTCTTTGCAGCCGGTGCTGCTCGCGCTGCTCGCCGCCGCTTCGGCAGAGCCGCGGCCGGCGACACGGCAATTCGCCGATGCCGTGGCCGCGTTTCGCCGAGGCGACTACGACAACGCCGCGCGCGTCCTGCCCTCCCTCGGCGAAGCGCTGCCCAGGAACCGGGACTACTTCCTATACTTCCTCGGTGAGAGCCGGTTCTATGCCGGCGACTACGCCAAGTCCCGCTCGGCCTTCGCCGAGCTGGCCAAGACGCGGGCCTCGCGCTTCGCCGCCATTGCGCCTTGGCGGGTAGCCGACTGCCTGTGGATGGAGGGCCGGCGCGCCGAGGCCGCCGCCGCCTACCGCAAGCTCGCGCGCGGCAAGGAGGGCGACCAGGCGGTGGCGAGATTCCGCATGGCCGAAGTCCAAGCCGAGACAGGGCACGGCACCGTCGGCCGCGCGGCGGCCGCGCGCGCCTTCATGCAAATCCACGTCGATTTCCCGGCCCACCCTCTCGGTGTCGAGGCGGGCAAGCGTGCCGCCCTGCTCGAGCCCGCGTCGGCGCGCGCGGCGGCCCGCGGCGAGCCGTCGGCGCACGAGCGCCTGCAGCGCGCCGCCACCTTGTCCGGGGGACGCAAGTGGCAGGAGGCCTTGGCCGAGCTCGAACGCCTGCCGCCCAAGCTGCCGCCGGAGTTGGCGGCCGAGCGGGACTTCGCCATGGGCATGGCCAAGTACCGCAGTCGCACTGACTACGCCGGCGCGGCGCGGCTCTTGCTCGGCGTGGCCCCGAAGCTTTCCGGCGACAAGGCGGCGTTCGCCGCATTCCACGGCGCGCGCGCCCTGTCGCGCCTCGACCGCGACGACGAAGCCATCGTGCGCTACCGGAAGGTGGTGGCGCGCTATCCCAGGTCGAGCTGGGCGGCCGAAGCGCAGTTCCGCGCCGGCTGGCTCGACATCAACCGCGGCCGCTTCCGCGCGGCCGTGCCCGATCTGCGCGAAACGCTCGGGCGCTACCCGAAGAGCCGCTTCGCCGACGACGCCGCCTGGTACTTGGCTCTGGCGTATCACCTGGAGGGCGAGCAGGCGCGGGCGTTGGCGGCGATCACCAACTACGAGCACATGGCCCGGGGCAAGGGGGAAGACCTGGCCATGCGCGCGCTGTATTGGCGGGCGCGCATCCTGGCGCGCGCCGGACAATCCGCTCAAAGCAAGCGCCTACTGCGCGACTGCGCGGCCCGCAACCCCTGGAACTACTACGCGCTGCTGGCACGCGCGCGCTTGCGCGAGCTTGGCGAGCCGTCGCCGGAGCCGGCGCCACCGTGGCGCGGCAGCCAACCCGCGCCCCTGAGCGATCCCGTGCTCGGTCGCGTACGCGAGCTGGAAAGCGCGGGCCTCGACTTCGAGGCCGGCATCGAACTCAAGCGCAACGAGTCCGGCATTCTGCGGCGCAATGGCAAGCCGGCTGCCCTGCCCTTTCTTCTCGCCTCGTATCAACGCCTGCGGCTCTTCTATCAGGCGCACAAGCTGGCCGAGGCGAACGGCCATGCGGTGCTGGGAGACACGCGCATCTTCTGGGAGTCGGCTTTCCCCCGCGCCTATCCGGACGCGGTCGCTTCGCATGGCAAGGCGGCCAAAGTCCCCGAGCTGCTCCTCTACGCCATCATGCGCAAGGAATCGAACTACTACCCCTTCGCGGTCTCGCGCTCGGACGCGCGCGGGCTGCTGCAGCTCATTCCCAGCACCAGCGCCGAGGTGGCCAAGCGGCTCGGTCTGACGGTCTACCCGGACGAGCTTTTCGATCCCGACACCAACATCCACCTGGGCGCCGCCTACCTGGGCGGGCTTCTGCGGCGTTTTCGCGGACAAGAGGCCTTGGCCGCAGGCGCATACAACGCCGGCGCGCGCGCCATGATGCGCTGGTGCGACCAGTGGGGCGGCCGTCCTCTCGACGAGTTCGTCGAGCTTGTCACCTACGATCAGGCCCGCGAATACATCAAGCGCGTACTCGCCATCTACGCCCGCTACCGCCACCTCTACGGCCAGCCGTTGGAGCTGCCGCTGGCCGTAAACGCGCAGTACCGCAAGGACGGGACCGACTTATAGGGGTGTCCCTACTGGCTACAGCTTCTCCGGAAATTCCGGCGGCTCGCCAGGCCGGGCCGAGTGTGGCGGCTAGCGTGGGCGAGCGCGTGAGGATGAGCGAG
>JAFGPX010000190.1 GCA_016935975.1 Deltaproteobacteria bacterium | reverse complement strand
GGTCGTCTTCCTGCGTGTCCAGCAGCCGGCCGAGCGCGGAGCGCTGCTCGAGCAGCTCGTCGCGTGCTCGCCGCAGCTCGGTCTCGTCGGCCCCAGCTCGCGGATCTCGTCGGTGGTCGGCCCCGAGAGCTGCACCCGAAACCCGAGCGTGTTGAAGAACCGCTGCCACATCGGGTAGTAGGTGTGCGTGAGGAGCGCCTGCGGGATGCCGATCACGCGCGCATCGTCCGCCACCTTCACGCCGGCGCCCGCCTCGCGCCAGAGACGCTGGCGTAGACGCAGCATGCGCTCGTGCGGGTTCTTGCGCACCTTGTGCTCGGCCGGATCGCGACCGCACATGTAGCCCCACGACGGCGTCCCCTCCACGCCCTCGATCTCGGCGAAGGTGATGCTGCAGCAGTTCTGACAAAGGTTGCAGGTCTCCTTGCGCAGCGTCACCTTGCGACTTTCGAGGTTCAAGCCGTGGAAACGGGATTTGCCCGCTCCCCTTTCCTCCATCCCCTGGCGAGCCAGGCGGGCCACGCCGAAGGCGCCCATGACGTGGCAGTAGGGCGACACCACGACCTCGACGTCGAGCAAGCGCTCGAAAGCGGCGACCAAGGCCTTGTTCCGCGCGGTGGCGCCCTGGAACATGATGCGCTTGCGACTGCGGTGGCGGTTGCCCACGACCTTGTTCAGGTAGTTTCTGGCGATGGCAACGAGCACCGCGGCCAGCGCTTCCTCGCGCGTGGCCCCGCCCTCGATGAAGCGGATCACGTCCTGCTCCATGAAGACCGTGCAGCGATCGGTGGCGCGCGGGGGCTTGACCCCGAGCACGGCCGCGCCCACGTCGGCCACCTTGTACCCGAGCTTGTTGGCCAGCTCCTCGATGAACGAGCCCGTGCCGGCGGCGCACACGTAGTTCATGTTGGCGTCGCGGATGTGACCGTCGACGACGTGCATGTACTTGCTGTCCTGGCCACCGATCTCGAAAATCGTGTCGACCTCGGGATCGGTGTAGGTCGCGCCGGCCACGTGGGCGCTGATTTCGTTGATGATGCTGTCGGCGCCAATGACCTCGCCCACGATCTTGCGACCGCTGCCCGTGGTGGCGGCGCCCAGGACCTCGACGCGCCCGCCCTTGCGCCGTTCCAACTCGCGCAAGGCGCGGAATAGCTTCTGGGTGGCGCCGATCGGATCGCCGGCGGTCTTGCGGTAGATGTCGACCTTGAGATTGTCCTTCTCGTCGATGAACGCCAGCTTGGTGCTGGTCGAGCCGATGTCGATGCCTAGATAGGTACGCAGCGTCTGCCCGGACGGCCACGAAAGGACGCGCACCTCGTTTCCGTCCTGGTCGACATAGGATTCGTCGGTCGCGAAGTCGGGGTATTGCGACCTATCGAGAGTCAGCGGCCAGTCGTGATACTCGACGTTGCGGCTGGTGGCGATCTTGTGTATGGCTTCGCGCGAGGGGAGGCGCTTGGGCACGCTGCCCCTGGTCGCGGCGCCGATGGCGGAGGTCAAGTGCGGGTGGGCCGGAATGCGCAACAGACCCGCGTAGGCGGCGGAAAGCCAGCGCAGTACTTCCTTGTTGAGCGCCACGCCGCCGATGATTGCGGTGGGCTTGTCGAGGGGCTTGGCGCGCAGGAGCGTGCCGATGATCGTGCGAGTCATGCCCCGGCAAAGGCCCGACCACATGGCGGCCTTGCTGCAGCCTTCCTGCTGGCGGTGGATGAGATCGCTCTTGGCGAAAACCGCGCAGCGCGTGGCGATGGACGGCGGCTCCGCGACCTGGCCGACCAGGGTCGGGTCGTCGTACTCGATGCCGAGACGCGCGGCCTGCTCGTCGAGGAACGAGCCCGTGCCCGCGGCGCACATCGAGTTGGTGGCGTAGTTCTGGAAGTGCCCGGAGGCGTCCAGCTCGACCAGGGTGAGCGAGCCGCCGCCGATGTCGATGATGTTGGCGACTTCGGGGAACTCGGCCCGCACGACCGGGATTTGACAGGCGGCCAAGTCCTGGCGCGGTAGCTCGAAGGACTCGCAGAAGCGGGCCGCGTTCGCGCCGCAGAAGCCGACGGCGTCGCCCGCAGTCACCGCAAGCTCGCCCAGCGCGGCCTCCAGGGCCTTGGCCGGGTCGCCGCGGTGCCTGGCGTAGTACGAACCGGCCACCCGACCCTCGCCGTCCAACCGCACGGCCTTGAGCGACACCGCGCCGATGTCGATCCCGATTCTCCCTGGCCTGTCCTTCATGGAAGCCTTCTGACGGGGGCAGATGTAGGTGCCCCACCGTGGCGGCAGTGCTTACCACGATAACCCAAGATTCGCTAACCGGAAGGCCCATGACGCCAACAGCTAATTGACGCGGCCGCCCGGCGACCTGGAGGGCGCGACTACTTGCGGGCCACCCTCGGCAGCAAGGCCGCGTAGAGCTGCCGCCAGGGATCCCAGGTGTGGCCGCCCGGGACCACGGCAACCTGGCCGGGTGGCAACACGCTGGCAAGCAGGCGGTGGGCGCGCGCGAAGCGATCTTCCGCTCCGAAGCCGAGGAAGATACGTGGGCAAGGCTGGCGCTCGACGGTGCAGCTGCGCAGCCAGCGCCACAAAGCCCGCTGGTAGTCGTCGGGATGGAGATTCGACGGCGGCCGCCAGCCCGTGACCCCGCCGGCGCTCTCGATTTCGTCGAGGACATCCTCGTCACCCAGAAACGGCGCGATTGCGATGACGTCGGAGACTTCCTGGGGATGGAACTGGGCAAAGAGCAAGGCTCCGAGCCCGCCCTGGGAGATCCCCGAGATGCATCTTCCGCAATAGCCGCGCGGACGCGCCGGCTCGATGACGTCCGCCATCAGACGCTCGCAGAGGTTGCGATGGATGTAGTAGCCCGTGGTCGCGTCGACCGCGACGACGTCCAGCTTGGCGGAGGCGTGCCGGGCAATGGCCACGACGCCCTCGTCGGCGAAGCTCTGCGCCCGGTCGCCGCGGCCGGGCAGCAGCAGGAGCAGGTCGCGGCCCGACGGGTCGCCCGCGCCAGGATAGGAGATCCACGGGATGGGGGCCGGCGCGCGGAAGAAGAGCCCGCAACCCGAGAGACAGAGCAATGCGGCCAACGGCATGGTTCGGGACATGCCCGGCAGCCTAGCGCCGACGCCGGTCCGTCGCGGAAAAACAGGCGGGGACCGAGAAGCAGAGGCGGATAGGAATGGCACAGTCATTGGGATTCTCCGGCTCTTCCGGCGGGTCCTCCTTGTCGGCACCGCCCAGGTCACCGGCATCGCAGCTACCTCCAAGCGCAAAGCAGGGAACCGGATTCGATGCTCCGTTGTCCCTAGCAACAGAAGGGCGAAGGTGATTGCGGCCGGCGGGTGCCGGCCTCCTCGCCCCTGCCTGGCCGAGACGGTCCGTCTCTGCGCCGCAAGACGCAGCCCGTGGCCGCAAGCGCCGGAGCCAACGGAAGGAGGCTGCCATGCACAGCTCTGCACTGAGAAGCGACGATTGCCCAGAACTTGCGACACCGGCCGTCCTCGACGGGCGGCCCGCCCTCGAAGTGCGGGCGCTCTACCGAGACGTGGTCATCGGCACGCGCTTTCTGGCCGATGCCACGCCCAAACGCCGGCTGCGCGCCGTCACTTCGCCCGACCCGGGAACGAGCTACACCATCGGCGAGTCGCCCGGCTCCGACGCGCCGGCCTCGAGCGAGCTTCTGGGCTGCGCGACCCTGCCGCTCGTGACCAAGTGGAGAGGCGGCTTCCTGGTCAACGTGACGCCGCGGATGGACGGCGACGTGGCAACCGGCGGCAAAGTCTACCGCCTGGCCGACTACGTCGCCGGGCGCGGCAGCAGTTTCACCCTGCCCGCGGACGCTCGCGCCCGCATCGAGTGCGGGGCCATGAGCTTCCGGCTTCTGCACACGACGCGGGCCCGGCCGTTGCCCAAGCGCTGGTTCGCCTGGCGCTGGGACGAGCAGAAACACACGGTCGGGTCGATCCTCGCACTCGGGCTGTTCTTGTTGATGATCTTCGCCGTGCCGCCGGAGGGCATGTCGATCTCGAGAGACTTGCTGGGCGGAAGCCGGGGCATCATCCCCATCACCGTCAAGCCGCCCGTGCAGGAGGAGATCCCCGACTTCTTCGAACCGCGGCCCGACCAAAGCCATGGCGCAGCCGGCAAGGCCCACGCGGGAAAGCCCGGCAAGATGGGTAACCCCAACTCGAAGAATCCGGAGGGCGCCTACGCCATCAAGAAGAACGGCGAGCCGCCGCATTTGGGCAAGGCCGAGGCCGAGGCGCTGGCCCGCGAAGCCGGCATCGTGGGCGTGCTCAACCGGACCGCCGGCGCGCGCTTTGCGAGCATCTTCGGCCACGGCACGGCCGCGGGCGACGCCGAAAACGACATCATGGGCAACCTCATCGCGGCCGACTTCGGCGACGCCTACGGACCTGGTGGGTTTGGCGTCACGGGCACCGGCCCCGGTGGAGGAGGCACGGGCTTGCCGACGATCGGCTTCGGCAACTACAACACGCTGGGCGGCAGGGGCTACGGCCACGGCCCCGGGATCGGTGGCCTGCGGGCGAAGAAGCACGCCAAGATCCGCGACGTCATCCCGGGCGTCGCCACCACCCGCGGCGCCCTCGACAAGGAGATCATCCGCCGCATCGTGCGCGCCCACATGAACGAGGTGAAGTACTGCTACGACCGGGAGCTGGTGCGCAACAAGGATCTCGCGGGCCGCATCTCGCTCCAGTTCGTCATCTCGGGCACCGGCCAGGTCATCAGCTCCTTCGTGCAGAGCACGACCATGAACAACGTGCGCGTCGAAAGCTGCGTGGCCGGCGCCGTCAAGCGCTGGTCCTTCCCCAAGCCCACGGGCGGCGGCATCGCCATCGTGTCGTACCCGCTGAACTTCGTGGCGGGGGCGGGGAACTGACGGGGTAGACCGTCGCGGGCGCAGAGCAAAAGGCAGAGAGCACAGCGGGCAGGGGGCCCCCATCGGGCGCCCCCGTCCGCTTTGTTGTCTCCGTGCCCTCCCCACCCTCCGTGCTCTCGAACGCGAGCCAGCTCTCCCGACGATCCGCGTGCTAGGGTCGGGGCGCGCCCGTGGGCGCCCCGATGATCGGCAACTACCCAGACCTGACCGAGATCGAGCTGGCGGATCGACCGCTGCTCGATCCCATGTTCCGCGCGCTCGGCGACGGGGTGTCCGAGCTGACGTTCGCCGGCATCTACTGCTTCCGCGGCCTGCACAACTATCGCATCACCCGGCTTGCCGACGACACCATCGTCTTGGCCGGCTCCGACAAGGGCAAGTGCTTCTTCATTTGCCCCTTCGCCCTGCCCGAAAAGGAGCTGCTCGACGAGCTGTTCGCTCGCTGTGTCTGCATGAAGCTGGCCACGACCGGCCAGGCCGAACGGCTGCGCGCGGCCGGCTACCGGGTGACGGAGGATCGCGACAACTTCGACTATCTCTACCGCCGCGAGCAACTGGCCTTCCTGGCCGGTCGCGCCCTGCAAAAGAAGCGCAACCTGGTGCACCACTTCCAGCGCGAGAACGTCGCCCGCACCGAGCCGCTCTCGCCCGAGCGCATACCCGACGCCCTCGCGATCCTCGAAGCCTGGCGGGAGCGCACGCGCGACCAGGCCGACTACGCGCCGGCGCGCGACGCCTTGCTGCACGCGCAGGAGTTCGGCCTGCAAGGCCGCATCACCTACGTCGGCGACCGTCCGGTGGGCTATGCGCAGGGCGAGCCCGCCGGGGCCGGCGGCATGTACATCGTCCACTTCGAGAAGACCGTGCCGGACAGGAAGGGCCTCTACCAGTTCATCAACCAGGACTTCGTGCGCGCCCTGCCGCCCGAGTTCACCCTCGTCAACCGCGAGCAGGATCTCGGCGATCCCGGCCTGCGCCAGGCCAAGCTGACCTACCGGCCGTGCGGCTACGTGCACAAATTCCGCGCCTACCGCGCCTACGCCATCTATTGATCCCTCCCCGTCCCCGGCCGTAGAGTCCGCGCTGCCTGCGATCTACGGCCAGGAGCAAGGAGCGCCGATGAGCACCACGACCACGGATACGGAGAAGCTCTCGTTCAAGGAGAAGACCGGCTACGCCCTGGGAGACACGGCCTCGAACCTGTTCTGGATGACGTTCGTCTTCTTCGGCAGCTTCTTCTACACCGACGTCTTCGGGCTGCGGCCCGAGCAGATGGCGACCCTCTTCTTCGTCACGCGCATCATCGACACCGTCTTCGATCCCATCGTGGGTATGGTCGCGGATCGCACCAACACCCGCTGGGGCAAGTTCCGGCCCTACATCCTGTGGTTCGTGGTGCCCTTCGGCGTGTGCGGCGCATTGGCCTTCATCACGCCGCCCTTCGGCGGCACGGGCAAGCTGATCTACGCCTACATCACCTACGGGCTCATCGGCCTGGTCTACAGCGCCATCAACCTGCCCTACTCGGCCCTCATGGGCGTCATCTCGCCGTCCTCCGAGGAGCGCACCAAGGTGTCGTCCTTCCGCTTCGTGGGCGCCTACTCGGCCGGCCTGGTGGTGAGCCTATGCACCCTGCCCTTGGTCAAGCTCTTCGGCGGCGGCAGCCAGCAGCTCGGCTTCGCCATCACCGTCAGCCTCTACGCCTTCCTGGGCATGGTGATGTGGGTGGTCTGCTTCTCGACCACCAAAGAGCGCGTGGTGCCCAAGGCCAGCCAGTCGTCCTTTCTGCGCGATCTCGGCGACGTGGTGACCAACGTGCCGTGGCTCATTCTCTTCGTGCTCGGCATCGCCACCTTGAGCTACGTGTCGATCCGCAACGGCTGCTTCGCCTACTACTTCAAATACTACGTCGGCAACCAGACGGTCCTCGGCTTCGACCTGACGGCCGAGGGCATGCTGGGCGCCTTCTTCGTGGCGGGCTCCCTGTCCACCCTGCTCGGCACCTCGATGGTCGCGCCCATCGCCAAGCGGGTCGGCAAGCGCCAGCTCTACATGGTCATGATGGCGCTGGCGTCGGTGGTGACCATCGCCTTCTATTTCCTGGACCCGCAGGACGTGGTCCTGATGTTCGTCCTGCAGATCCTGGCGAACCTCATCATGGGGCCGACCGCGGCGCTGGTCTACGCCATGTACGCCGATGCCTCCGACTACTCGGAATGGAAGACCGGCCGCCGCTCGACGGGCCTGGTGTTCGCGGCCTCGTCGTTCGCGCAGAAAATGGGCTGGACGGTGGGAGGCGCGGTGACGGGCCTTATCCTGTCCAGTTTCGGCTACCAGGCCGGCGTCGCGCAGAGCGCGGGCTCGCTCACCGGCCTCAAGCTGCTGGTGAGCTTCATCCCCGCGGTGGGCAGCGTCATCGCGGCCCTGCTGCCCCTGCTCTACTCGCTCGACGACAAGCGCATGCAGCAGATCGAGAAGGAGCTGGCCGAGCGCCGCGCGGCCGCCGAATCCGCCCCCGCCCAAGCCTAGAAGAGGGACACCATGGCCAGCAAGATCAACAAGCCGCTCGCCAATCCCTACGGCTACTACGACGAGGCCAACCGCGAGTACGTCATCACCCGGCCGGACACGCCCACGCCCTGGTTCAATTTCATCGGCGAGGGCCGCTACGGCGGCATCGTGTCGAACGCGGCGGGCGGCTTCGCCTTCGACCGCGACCCCAAGAACCGCCGCGTGTCGCGCTACCGCTACAACTCGCTGCCCGCCGATCAGCCGGGCCGCTACGTGTACATCCGCGACATGCGGAGCGGGAAGTTCTGGAGCCCGACCGCGCAGCCCACCCCGGCGAAGAAGCTTGCCTCCTACGAATGCCGCCACGGCGCCGGCTACACGAAAATCTCCTCGGAAAGGGACGGCATCGCGGCCAGCCTGCTCTACTTCGTGCCGCCCGCGCCGGCCGACGAAACCTGCCCTTGCGAGCTGTGGGTGCTCAAGGTCAAGAACGTGGGCAAGAAGGCGCGCAAGCTGCGGACCTTCTCCTACGTCGAGTTCAGCTATCGCGACACCCTGGGCGACCAGCTCAACCTCGACTGGTGCCAGCACATCCTGGAGGCGACGGTCAGAAACGGCATCATCACCTCGAAGACGCGCTTCGCGGAAACCACGAACTACTTCGCTTCCAGTATGAAGCCGTGCGGGTTCGAGACCGATCGCGAGATCTTCGTCGGCCGCTGGCGCGATCTATCGAATCCCGAGATGGTCGAGACGGGCCAGCCGACCAACACCGAGGCCGCGCGCGGCAACAACATCGGCTCGCTCTGCCACGATCTCAGCCTGCGCCCCGGGCAGCAGGCCGAGATCGTCTACATCATGGGCGTGACCGACGAGCCGGCCCGCATCGCCAAGGTCGTCGAACGGTTCCGGAAGCCCAAGAACGCGACCGCGGCCTTCGCCGCCCTGCAAGCCGACTGGAACGACTACCTGGGCCGCTTCACCGTCGAGACGCCCGACCCGGTGGTCAACGCCATGCTCAACGTGTGGAACCCCATCCAGTGCCGCTCGACCTTGTTCTGGTCGCGCTTCGTCTCGGCCTACGAGACCGGCACCGGGCGGGGCCTCGGCACGCGCGACTCCGCGCAAGACACCCTGGGCACGGTACACAACGCCGCGGCCCGCGCCCGCGCGACGCTCGACATGCTCTGGCACCTGCAGTACCAGGACGGCCACACCTGGCATCAGGTCATGCCCTTGACCGGCGAGGGCGGCCCCGGTCTGGCCGCCGAGTTCCCGCACTGGCCACAGTGGTTCTCGGACGACCACCTGTGGCTCATCATGGCCGTGTGCGCCTACCTGCGCGAGACCGGCGATCTCGACTACCTCGACCACACGATCGCCTACTGGGACGGCGGCGAGGACACCATCTGGAACCACATGCTGCGCGGAGTGGACTTCACGCTCAAACACCGCGGGCCGCACGGGCTGCCGCGCATCGGCTTCGCGGACTGGGACGACACCATGAACGTGGATCACGGCAGCGGCAAGGCCGAGAGCGTGTGGACGGGCCAGCACTTCTGCCGGGCCATGCTCGATCTAGCCGAGCTGTCCGATCACATCGGCGCCACCACCGACGCCGAACGCTTCCGGCAGCTCCACGAAGAGATGGCCGAGATCACGAACCGGGTCGCCTGGGACGGCGAGTGGTACGCGCGCGCCTACGACGACGCGGGCCGGCCGGTCGGGGTCAAGGCCGAGAGCCACCACAAGATCGCGCTCAACACGCAGACCTGGGCCGTGATCGGCCAGACCGCGCCGCCCGAACGGGCGCGGCAGGCCATGGAGAGCGCGCACAAGCGCCTCCACTGCAAGTTCGGCCTGGCCCTGCTGTGGCCGGCCTACGTCAAAGGCGACGAGCGCGTGCGCGGCACGACCACCTATCCGCCGGGCGCCAAGGAAAACGGCGGCATCTTCTGCCACGCCAACACCTGGGCCATCATCGCCGCCGCCAAGCTGGGCATGGCCGAGCGGGCCATGCAGTACTACCTGCAGATCACGCCGTTTGCCCGGGCGGACGTGGACTGCATGAAGACCGAGCCCTACGTCTACTGCGGCAACATCGCCGGTCCCGAGCACAAGCAGTTCGGCTACGCCCGCAACGCCTGGCTCTCGGGCACGGCCTCGTGGACCTACGTGGCCGGCACGCAGTGGATCCTCGGCATCCGGCCGACCTACCGGGGTCTGATGATCGCGCCGGTGGTTCCCGACAGTTGGCCGGGCTTCCGCGCCACGCGCGTGTTCCGTTCCGTGCGCTACGACATCACTGTCAAGCGCCGGGGCAAGGGCAACGCGGTTTCGCTGGCCGTCGGCGGCAAACCGATCGTCGGCGCCGTCGTGCCGTTGCCCTCGGTAGGGACGAAGGCGGTGGAAGTCGAAGTTCTCCTCGGGGCATAGCCCGACAGGTTCACCACAGAGAGCACAGAGGGGACACAGAGGCCGGAGAAGAAGGGGTTCCCGGAGCCGGATCCGAACGCCTCCTCTTCCGGTCCGGCTCTGTGTCCCCCCCGTGCCCCCTGTGGTTCATCCGTCCCCGATTTCTCGGGATAGCCAAAATCCCGGGCTTGACCTATTCTCAAGTCCCTTGGCGGGCTGGGGCATCTTGGGGTGGCACCACATTCTCAGCAAACAGCGGAGGTCATCGTGATGCGTCGTCTACCCGTGACATTGATGATGGGAGCGCTTCTTCTGACGGCCGGCAACGGCCGGGCTGCGGCAGCGGAACCGACCGTGACGGAATCGAGCCAAGAGAATCCGGAGTACCGGTTCGACTTCAGCGTGTTCGGCGGCGGCCACTTCTTCACCGAGGACCACGCGCTCGGTCGCGTCAAGGGAGATCCCACCGAGAAGTCGCCCAAGCACTCGGGCCTTTTGGGTGCCAGTCTGGGTCTGCACTTCAACCGCTGGATCGGTGTCGAGGTCGAATTCGCCGCCGTCCCGACCATCACGCGAGGCTATGTCACCCCGCTTGACAACCCCAACGAGCTCAGGAATGCCAGGCTGTGGGTCTTCGGCTATCGCGGCAGCTTCGTGCTGAACCTTGCCGACAATTACAAGCTCACGCCGTTCCTGCTTGCCGGCGTCGGGGGCCTGACCTCGCTGTCGAGCGACGAGAACGTCGTTTCCAGCCAGACCTGGGAATTCCTGCACGCGGGAGCCGGCTTCAAGGTCGGGTTTCATCCCCGGGTCGGCCTGCGCTTCGACGGCCGCATCCTCGTGCCATGGACCGCCATGCCCGTCATCCCCCATGGCAGCCGCATCGGGTACACCGGCCCGGACTTCGAGGTCTTCGGCGGCGCGTGGATAGCCTTCAGCGAGATCGAGAGGTCCACGACGACCATCAAGGAAGCGCCCCGCTTCGACGGCGACGCCGACGGTGTCCCCGACGACGTCGATAAGTGCCCGAAGGAGGCCGAGGACAAGGACGGCTTCGAGGACAACGATGGTTGTCCGGACGTCGACAACGACAAGGACGACGTCCCCGACACCATCGACAAGTGTCCGAACGACCCCGAGGAGAAAGACGGCTTCGAAGACGAGGACGGCTGCCCCGATGCCGACAACGACAAGGACGGCGTGCCGGACGGCCTCGACAAGTGCCCGAACGAGCCCGAGGACAAGGACAACTTCGAGGACAACGATGGCTGTGCGGAGCCGGACAACGACAAGGACGGCATCGCCGATGCCATCGACAAGTGCCCGAACCAGCCCGAGACCATCAACCACTACAAAGACGAAGACGGTTGCCCGGACGAGGTCCCGGCCGAGGTGAAGAAGTTCACCGGCGTCATCGAGGGCATCAACTTCAAGACCAACTCGGCGGAGATCCTGCCCGGGTCGTGGGCCGTGCTCGATCGCGCGGTCAAGGTCCTGCAGGACTTCCCGGACGTGAACCTCGAGATCTCGGGACACACCGACAGCAGGGGCAGGGCGTCGTACAATCTAAGCCTGTCGCAACGGCGCGCCGACTCCGTGAAGCTATACTTCGTATCGCGCGGCGTCGCCACCTCGCGACTGGTATCCATCGGCTACGGCGAGGATCGGCCCCTCGCGGACAACTCGACCGCCTCGGGCCGTGCCCGGAACCGCCGCACCGAATTCAAGCTCATCGACGCGGGCAAGAAGTAGCGGGCGTCCACCGGCGGACCGGGGCGCAAACGTCGCGCTCCGATCCGCCAGAAACGCGCAATGCTGCGAGCTGGCGAGTCCGAGAGGTTGGCTGGCCGCAAGGCTTGGTTCGTGCTCGCGGCGTTGGCGGCGATCCTATTGACGCTGTGGTCGCTGCGCTTCGTGGCCACCCGTCATCTCCTGGCCGGACACCGTCCCGAGTACCACGCCCTGCGCGTATTGCTGGTCGCCGACATCTGGCGCAACGGCGAGATCATCCCCCGCTGGGTGCCGGCGCTGGCCGGCGGGCTCGGCTATCCCTTGTTCATCTACTACGGCTGGCTGGCCTATGCCTTCGCCGCCTGGTTCCACGTGCTCGGCCTAGGCCCGGTTTCGGCGCTCAATGCCGTGACCATCGCCGCGGCGCTGGCGTTGGCCGTGGGGGCTTGGCGACTCGGACGCGAGCTGGGCGGCAAGGCCGGCGGCTTTTGGGCCTGGGCGCTCTTCGCCTTCGCGCCCTACCAGCTGTCGAACCTCTTCGTGCGCGCGAACTACCCGGAGTACGTCGCCGGCGCGTTCGCGCCATGGGCGCTCTGGGCCATGCACCGGACCGTGACCGGACGAGGCCGCGCCGGTCTACCGCTCTGTGCCGCGTTCCTTGCAGCCATCGTGCTCTGCCACAACGTCAGCGGCCTGACCCTGGGGGCGACCGTCGGCGCCGCCGGCCTGCTCTTCGCCGCCACCTTGCCGGCCGGGGAGCGAAAGCGCGGCATGGGACGCGCGGTCTCCGCGTGCGGCGCCGCCGCGCTGTTGTGCACCTTCTTCTGGCTTCCCATTCTGCTCGGCCGCCATGACGTGCATCTGTCCGACGATTTCAACCGGTACCTCGACTACCGACTGCACTTCCTGCAGCCGCGCCAGCTCGTCGCCACCGGGTGGGGCTACGGCATCTCGGTGCCGGGGCCGAGCGACACCATGCCGTTGCAGCTCGGGATCCCGCAGGTTCTGGTCTTCCTCGGCTTCGCGCCCTTGGCCGTCGTGCTCGCCCGACGGAGCGCGTGGCGCGCTCGCGTCCGTTTGGCGGTCTTCGCCTTGGCTGGGCTGGGGCTGGCCTTCTTGACCACGCAGTGGTCGGCGCCGCTGTGGACCGTGCTTGCGCCTCTGGCGTTGCTGCAGTTCCCCTGGCGCCTGCACCTGCCGGGAACCCTGTTGGCCGCCACCGCGGGCGCGCTCGCCGTGCGCGTCTTCGCGGCGCCGCGCTGGCGCCGCCTGCGCTGGCTCCGCTTCGAAGCCATGCTGGCCACCCTTGCTGCGGTGATCGTGGCGGCGGCCTCGCTGCCCTATTGCCGGCCCCTCGCCACCTACGTTTGCGGGGAAGCCTGCCTGCGCCAACTGCTCGCGCTCGGCTACTACACGACGAGCATTCAAGACGAGTTCCGGCCGGCCTGGGCGCACGATCTCGAGACACTGGGCAAGCTCATGCGCAACGAGCACGCGACGCTGGACGGGGTGCCGCTCCCCGAGGCGCGGCTGCCCGGCGCGGACGAGCGCGGTCACTTCACCCTGCGCACGCAGACCGAGCGACCGGGCGAGTTGGGCCTGCCCATCTTCTGGTTTCCCGGATGGTCGATTACCGTCGACGGGGTGGCGCAGCCAGCCTATCCCTGCGCGGGCACCGGCGTCCTCTGCACGCGCCTGGCCGCCGGAACGCACACCCTCACCGCGGCCTGGCGGCCGACGCTCGTGTATCACCTCGGCGTCGCGATCAGCCTGCTCGCCTTCGCCGGACTGGTGCTGGTGGTCATCAAACGCAAGCCGCCCGTGGCCGGGAGTCTGGGCGCGGCAAGCGCATCCGCAACGCCCCACGGCCGATAGCGGCGAGAGGTGAAGCGCAAGTGCCGACGGGACCGGCCGGCTCGTGCGCGCTACTTGGACGAGAACCCCATGAACTTCTTGGTTTGCGTGTCGTACTGGATGCCCCACGACCCTTTGACCGCCTCGCAAGAGCGCGGAAAGCGTTTCTGCGCTTCCCTGGCCGCGCGACTGCCTTTTTCGACGAGCAGTGCGTTCACGTACACGAAGCGCATGCCGTCGCGAACGTAGCCGGCGTACTGCCGCACATAGAGCTTGGCCGAGAACGGCAACCCCTTGTCGAGGCCGCTCTTGCGCAGGTGAAGGAAGAGCTCCGCGTCGATGCGCTCCATGGCCTTGCGTGGGACCTTCCAGTACCCGATGATCCCCGACGGCGTTTCGCGCGCGCACACGCGCAGGCCGTGGGCGAAGGCCGACTGCGGCAGCGAAACGGCCATGCCGGCAAAACGGCGGGCGGCAAGCTTGCGCGCGCGCAGTGCCTCCGGGGTCGGTGGCGCGCCCCGGGTGGAGGCAGGCGCAACAACGAGCGCGGCAAGGGCCAGAACGAACACACGGGACAAGATGGCAATCGATCGCATGGTTGCCCCTATATAGCGCAGCCCACGCGCTCCTTAGCAAGCGCTTACCGCGATTCTCTCCGGCGAACGGCCGGCCCGGCGCCGCCGGCGCGTTCTCGCGTTCCTCGACGCCTTCGGCGCGATCTTCTCACGCAACCAGATCCCGGCTCGCCTCCGGCTCCAAGTCCGCGAGCGTCCCCCTCCCGCCGAAGGCAGTGGGCGGAAGCCCTTTGGCACCGTGGTGAGGGACGACCGAGCACGGTAGAATTCGACGCAGCGATGCGACGTGCGTTCTTCGATAGCCGGCAGCCCGTTTCGGGTGGCGCCGGTGCCACACTCGACCGGCGGCACTTCTGCGCGAGCCTCGGCGCGCTGGCCCTCGGTACGGCTTGCCGCATCGGCAGGGAGGAAGCTCCATTTCCGGACGCGGACGCGCCCACGGACATGAGCGTCGCAGCCCATGGCAGTGGCAACGCCACGGTGGTCGAGGTGCGCTGGCGCGAGGCGGTCGACGGGTACGGCAAGGTCAACGCCGCCGCGGTGCGGGCGATGCTCGCGGCGGCCATGGGGCGAC
Organism: Deltaproteobacteria bacterium; assembly: GCA_016935975.1. Classification (GTDB taxonomy): domain Bacteria; phylum Myxococcota_A; class Polyangia; order Fen-1088; family Fen-1088; genus Fen-1118. Next base: position 42,558 of record JAFGPX010000190.1, on the reverse strand, counting down.
TCGTGGGAGACGGCTCCCCCTTCGCCGAATGGGCCGCGCCACAGGTCAAGGTCGGCATCAAGGTGAACTCGATGACCAGTCAGGCCTTCACCCATCCGGAGGTCGCCGGCGCGGTGGCGGAAAGCCTGGTCCGGGCCGGCGCCTCTCCCTCGGGAGTCACGGTCTGGGATCGCGACACCGCGTCGCTCGTGCGCCGCGGCTACGTCATCGACGAGACCGGGGCATCGGGGTACTGCTGCCTGGGCACGAACCTGACCGATCCCGGCGCGAGCAAACGCATCACGGTCGCCGGCCACGAGGTGGTGCTGTCGCCGCTGGTGGAAGCTTCCGACGTGCTCTTCAACATCGCCGCGCTCAAGGATCATTCCATGGCCGGCGTGACGCTCAGCCTGAAGAACAACTTCGGCATGCTCCTGTCCGCCATGGACTTGCACGGGCCAATCACGCAGGGCTCCGGCTGCGAGCCCGGCATTTCCGACTTGGCGGCACGCCCCGAGATCCGGGGGCGTCTCGCGCTGGCCATACTCGACGGCCTCCTGGCCGTCTGCGAGGGCGGCCCCGGCCCCGCCGATCCTGCGCACGTCTTCCGCTACGCGGGCCTGCTCGCGAGTCGCGATCCCGTGGCGCTCGATCGGCGAGGCCTTGCCATCATCGAGGCACGTCGCGCGCTGCTGGGCCTTCCCCCGCTGGCCGAGCGCACGGCGCCGAATCCATCGCCCCCGGTGCACATCGAAAACGCGGCCCGAAAAGGCGTAAGCCCGGTGTAGCGTGGTTCCCTCCATCCGGAGTCCGGGGTTTCGGCGCTTGCGCATCTGTCGGTCGGAAGGTAGACGGACCTCCACAGGAAATCCCATGCGACCACCTCCACTTGTGGCTCTTGCCCTCACCCTTCTTCCCTCGATCGCGATCGCCCAATCCCAAGGCGTGCCGGCGGGCATGCCTCTGGTGGTGGATATGCGCAAGATCGATATCGGCTCGTGGGCCGAGTACAAGATGAGCATGGGGACCATGACGCTCACGTCGCGCTGGGCGCTGGTGGCCCGCGATGCCAAGTCCAACACCCTCGAGTTGACCAGCAAGGGCGGGCCGGTGGCCAAGCCGGTCGTGTTGCGCATGGTCCTGCCGGCCGATCCGACCAGCGACGACAAGCCGCCCCGGCCGATGGTCGTGCAGTTCGGCGACGACCGGCCCATGTACGTGCCCAAGGACACGCCGACCCAGAAGTTCCAGCGCGCGGACGACAAGAACCTGGTCGCCAAGGAAGAGATCAAGGTCGCGGCCGGCGCCTTCAAGACCTCGCACTATCGCGAGAAGAACACGAACGGCGCCGTCGATATCTGGGTCAACGAGACGGTCTATCCGCTCGGGATTGTGAGAGTCATCACCACGCCGGAGGTCGACGAGAACGCCCCCGCGGCCATGCAGGTTCCCTCCGCCACCATGGAGCTGCTGCAGACGGGCAAGGGCGCCAAGCCCACGGTGACGAGAAAACCCCGGCCTTTCGACGAGAAGAAGATGGGGGGGCTGGTCGGCCGGTAGCGGATCACGGTGGCGCGGGGACCTCACCAGCCCCGCTGCGCGGGGCTACCTCTCCGCGGGGCGGAGAGGTGTGCGGCCGCTGCGCAGCCGGGGGCGCGGGCGGACGAGGCGCGCCCGCCGCGGACAGTTGCATTCCGACTCCGAGGGTGACAGAAAACACTCGCTCCGGTGTTTCTATGGTTCGTCGTTCCACCGGTAGCAGGAATACCCCATGAACAACCACGCCACCGAAGGTCTCGTCCAAAGCCTGCTCTCCTTGCCCGTCTTCCGCTCCGAGTGGGTGCTCTGGCTCCTGCTCGGGCTGTCGCTGCTCTCCGTGGCGGTCATGGTCGAGCGCTGGTACTTCTACCGCAAGCGCAAGCTCGACTTCGAAGCGGTCAAGAACGACTTCGCCAAGGCGCTGGAAAAGGGCGATTTCGAGGCGGCGGCGAAAGTGCTGGACAAGCACGACACCCTGGAAACCAACGTCACCCTGGCCGGCCTGCGCGGCTACGAAAAAGGCCCGGAGTCGGTCGAGGAGCTGATTGCCGGCGCCCTGGGCCGCGGCAAGGCCGAATACGAGCGGCGCCTGTCCGTCCTGGCGACCCTGGCCTCGAACTGCCCGTTCATCGGCCTCTTCGGCACGGTGCTCGGCATCGTGCGCTCGTTCAAGGAGATGTCCAAGGACATCGCCCACGCCAGCGCGGGCGTCATGGCCGGCATCGCCGAGGCCCTGATCGCGACCGCGATTGGCCTCCTGGTCGCCATCCCGGCGGTGATCGCCTACAACGTCTTCAAGGGCATGGTGAAGGACGCCACCACCAACACCGATTCCCTCACCCGCGTGCTTCTGGCCGAGCTGAAGTCGGCCGGCAAGAGCCAGTAGGCGAGCCATGGCTGGGTCTACCAACGGCAACGGGGAGGACGAGGGGCTGCTCGCCACCATCAACATCATCCCCTTCGTCGACATCGTGCTGGTGCTGCTCATCATCTTCATGTTGACCTCCATCGCCATCGTGCGCGCCAGCATGGTGGTGAATCTGCCCAAGGCGGCGACGGGCGGCGCGCGCGTCGAGTCCACGGTCAACATCGTGTGCAACAAGGACGGCACCTTGATGCTCAACGGCGCAAGCTCGAACAAGGAGGAGATCGGCAAGTTCGTCAAGCGCGAGAGCGCGAGGAATCCGAAGCTGCAGGCCGTGATCGCGGCCGACAAGGGCGTCGAGTACGGCAACGTCGTGGACCTGATCGACCTGGTCAAGCGCAACGGCGTGTCGGCCTTCGCCCTCGACGTCGAGCGCGAGATGGCGGCCAGCGGCCCGTGACGAGTCGGCCATGAACGCCAAGCCCTCCGCGCCATCCGCAAACGGCGAGCCGAGCCGCAGGCCACGGCCCACGCGGCAGAACCCGTTCGTCGAGAAGCGGACGCGACGGCGCCAGACAGCACGCGCGCGCGCCATGGCGCACGTGCGCGTGCCCATCCACGGCGAGTTCCACAGGCACCGCGAGCAGCGCCACATCCCCGGCTGGCTGCGCGCCGGCATCGGCATCGCCGTGCTGCTCGCCTCGGCCGGCCTGCACGTAGCCTTCGTCGTCATGGCCTTCGGCGTGGGCAGCCTGGGCGCGCAGCGCGCGCAGGAGCGCGAGCTCCTGGCCATCGAGATGCGCGAGCGCGAGGCCAAGCCCAAGGAGTCCGAGCCAGAGAAGGAGCCGGAGCCGCCCAAGCCCGAACCCGAGCGCGCGGCCGTGGTCAAGGCGCCTCCCGCGCCCAAGATCGAGGAGCCGCCCAAGGAGCCCGAGAAGAAGCCTCCGCCGCGCATCGTGGGCCTGTCCTTCGAATCCACCGTGGGGGAAGGCGACGGCGAGGGACCGGCCTTTGCCGTGGGCAACACGCGCCTGGGCGAAACCGCGGAGTTCGCCGCGAAGAAGGAAGACGTGCCCAAGGAGCGGCCCGGCCCGGTGGCTGGCACGGAGAAGCCGACCACCGCCAACCAGGCGGCCACGCGCATCCCGCGCAAGGGCGTGACCTTCACCGAGGCCAAGTACCGCGGGGCGCCCCGCAAGCCCGCCTATCCGCCGACGCTCAAGGCGCAAGGCGTGGAAGCGGACGTCGAGGTCCTGGTCTTCATCGACGCCACCGGCAAGGTGACCAACGTGAAGCTCTTGCACGAATCGCCCTACCCCGAGTTCAACGAAGCCGCCAGGCAGGCGGCGCTGGCCCAGGAATGGCAGCCGGCCACCCGCAACGGCGAGCCTATGGCCTCGACCAAGAAGTACTCCTATCGCTTCCGACTCACGGACGACTGACCATGCGCAGGCTTTTTCTCGTCATCCTTTCCCTGGGGTTCTTGGGCTGCGTCGACCCCGACTTCAACACGCCGGAGCTGCTCAGGATGCCGCGCATCCTGGCCATCCAGGCCGAGCCGCCGCAGCCGAGCTTCGGCGCGGCGGCGACCCTGCGCGCCCTCATCTACGAGCCGGAGGCGAGAGGGGACGCCGCCGAGTGTGCCGGCGCCGATGCCGGCCCCACGTACAAGTGGTCGTGGTGCCCGCTGCCCACCAGCAGCAGCGACGGCTACCAGTGCCCGGTCCCGGACGATCAGACCTTCGCCCTGTTCTTCGCCATGCTGGCGCAGTCCTATCCCGAGATGGGCACGGTTGTCCCGTCGCTTTCGCTCGGAGACGGCGCGACGGCCACCCTGCGGAATCCCTTCCCGGCCAGGCTGCTGCATGACCTCTGCACCGGCAACGTCAAGATCCCAGCGGAGTTCCTCGCGGCCATGGGCCTGCCGGTCATGGTCGACGCCGGTCTGGAGCGCATCTTCAGCTGCGACATGCCCAACTACAGCGATCCGAACAACCAAGATCCGCTCGGTTTCCCCATCACCGTCCGCCTCGAGTACACCCCGCCTTGCGGCTCGCCCCCGCAGGACAAGTTCGGCCCGGACCTGACCGCGGTGTTCACCGTCCACCTGCCCACCGACGACAGCCTGCCGCCGAACCAGAACCCGGTCGCCAGCCAGATCTACGCGGTCTTCGGGTTCGACCCCGACGCGGCGGTGCCCCTCGCCGCGGGGCCCGACGCCGGCGCGCCGATCGAGGCCGACGGCGGCGCGGGCATCGACGGGGGCAGCTCCGAGATCGACAGTGGCGACGCGGTCGACGGTGGCGAGCCCATCGATGGCGGCGTGCCCATCGACGGCGGCGTGCCGGCCGAAGACGCGGCCCCGCCGGACGTCGCACTGGCGACGCCACCGGACGGCAGCGTCCCCGTGGGCGGCGCCCTTTTCCCGCGCGACAAGCGCATCGGCCTGTGGCTCGACCTGCCCCTGTCCTCCGCGGAGTTCCTCGTCCGTCCGGGCAAGCTCGACGAAATCGAGACGAACAAGGACGACCCGGCGCTGTCGAAGGTTCTCCGTTTCGAAAGGCTCAGCCTCGTCTGGTTCGCCGAGGCCGGCCAGTTCGGCGCCGGGCATGGCCAGTACGGCCGCCGCGGCGGCTTCGCACCGGCCCCCAACGAGCTGGCGCTCACCGAGCAAGACGAGGAGACCTTGAGAGTCGGCCGGCAAACCCAGTGGGCGCTGCCCCGGAAGGAGGACTACGATCCCGATCACGCCCGCGTCGTGGTCGTGGTGCAGGACAGCCGCGGCGGCGTCACCTGGGCCCAAGGCGTCGCCCCGCTGGAGCCGTCGCCATGAGGCGCGCCGACTGCTCGGCCCTCGTGGCGCTCGGCCTCGTCTTGCCGCTCGCCGCCCGGGCCGCGGACGAAGGCACGGAAGACGCCACCCAGCGCGCCGCCGAGCGCGCCGGCGCGGCGGCCACCGAAGCCCCGGACCGTCGCCTCATCGACGCCAGCGAGCTGAGCAAGCAGCCCAAGCTAGTCCGGCAAGCCAAGGTCGCCTATCCGCCCCAGGCCGTCGGCAAGGCTGGCGACGTCGAAATCATGCTCGCCGTGGATCTCGACGAGCAGGGGTCCGTGGTTGGCGCGGCGGTGATCTCGCCCAAGGAGCCGACTGGGCTCGGGTTCGAGGAAGCCGCCCTGACCGCCGCGTACGACCTGCAGTTCGAGCCGGCGGAGATCGCCGGCAACCCCGCGGCGGTCCAGATCAACTACAGCTTCAAGTTCCCGGCCCCGCGGCCGCCCCAGCCACCGGAACCACAGCCGCTAGACGGCGGCGCGCCCACCCCGGCGGACGCCGGGCCGCCCGCGCCCAAGCCGGTCCCGGTCGAGAACTTCACCGGCAAGCTGGTCGAGCGCGGCACCCGCCTGCCCCTCGCGGGCATCCTGGTCACGGTCTACCGGAGCGAAGCCGACGGCGGGGCGCCCGTCGGTTTCGAGAACAACACCGACGACAAGGGCTTCTTCCACTTCTTCGATCTGACGCCGGGGGAATGGAAGGTGCGCATCGAGCCGCCTTCGTACTACCCGTTCCGCACCACCGAGGAGATCAAGGCCGGCGAGCGCATCGATGCGACCTACTACCTCGAGCGCGGCTCGTACAACCCGTTCGACGTGGTGGTCGAGGCCAAGCGCGAACGCAAAGAGGTCAGCCGCACGGTCATCGAAGCCGCGGTCATCGAGAAGGTACCGGGCGCCATGGGCGACGCCCTGGCCGTCATCCAGAACTTCGCGGGCGTGGCGCGCGCCGAGGCCGGCTCGGGCTACATCATGGTGCGCGGCTCGGCGCCCTACGACACCGCGTACTTCTTCGACGGAACCTACGTGCCCATCGTGTACCACTTCGGCGGCATCCGCAGCGTGATGCCGACCGGAATGATGGACAGTCTGCAGTTCTATCCTGGCAACTTCTCGCCCTACTACAGCTGGGTCACCGGCGGCATCATCGATGTCGACATCAAGAAGCTCAAGCCGAAGAAGATCGGCGGCTACGCCGACGTCAACCTGCTCGACGGGGGCTTCTACCTCGAGGCGCCGCTCGGCAAGAAAGCCGCCGTCGCCATCGCGGCCCGGCGCAGCTATGTCGACTGGATTGTCAACGCGGTCCTGCCCGACGATATCCCGGTCAACGCGCTCACCCTGCCGCGCTACTACGACTTCCAGCTCCTGGCCAACTACCGACCGACGCCCGCCCACGACCTGCGCCTGTTCCTCTTCGGCTCGGACGACCGCTTCGAGATCATCCTCAAGAATCCGGGCATGACCGGCACGACCGAGCTGTCGGGCAACCAGATTCAGTTCTCGACCACATTCTACCGGGCGCTCGCCACCTACCGCTACGTTCCGAGCGATCGCTTCGAAAACACCCTGCGCCTGTCGCAAGGCCGCGACATCCAGAACACGCAGGTGTTCAACTGGACCATGGACTACACGACCGACTTCACCCACCTGCGCGATACCGCCAGGTACGTGGCCGACAAGCGCCTGGCCGTGGTGGGCGGCGTGGACATCATCTACGCCCGGGTCACCGGTCTTTTCAACATCCCGGCCCCACCGCAGGAAGGCGAGTCGCTCGACAACTACAACCTGACCGAGGTGCTGCATCAGGAGCTCGATGGCGCGGACTACTACATTCCCGGCGTTTTCGCCGAGCTCGAACTCAAGCCCATCCCCGGCCTCTTGCTCTTGCCCGGGATCCGCTTCGACTACTACTCCGAGGTCTCGCAGTTCGCCGCCGCCCCCCGCTTCACGACCCGCTACGACCTGTCCAAGCGGCTCACCTTCAAGGGCGGCGTGGGCCTCTTCTACCAGCAGCCCACCATCGATCAGGCCGACGAGGTGTTCGGCAGCACGAAGTTGAAGTGCATGCGCGCCATCCACTACTCCGCGGGCGCCGAGTGGAAGCCGTGGAAGCACATCACCCTCGACCTGACCGGCTTCTACAAGGACATCGGCAAGATGGTCAGCCCCAATCCCGCCCGGCTGGTCGACACCTCGGCCGAGCGCTACGACAACAACGGCAAGGGGCGCGCGTATGGTTTGGAATTCGTCGCCAAGCACGATCTCACGCAGAAGTTCACCGGCTGGCTCGCCTACACCCTGATGCGCTCCGAACGCAAGGATTCGGGCTCGGACACCTGGCGCCTGTTCCAGTACGACCAGACGCACATCCTGACCGTCCTCGGCACGTATCGCCTGCCCCGCAACTGGCAGATAGGCTCGCGCTTCCGCTACGTCACGGGGAACCCGACCACGCCGGTAATCGGCGCGGTCTACAACGCGTCGAACGGCCGCTACAACCCGATCTATGGCCCCACCTACTCGTCTCGCATCCCCGCCTTCCACCAGCTCGACATCCGGCTCGACAAGCTGTGGGTCTACAACAAGTGGATGTTCAACGCCTACGTGGACCTGCAGAACGTCTACAACCGGTCCAACCCCGAGGCGATGCAATACAACTACAACTACCAGCGGTCGACGGTGCGCCAGGGCTTCCCCATCTATCCCATCATCGGCCTGCGGGGGGAATTCTGATGAGGCGTCCCATGCATCGACGGCACTGCACCCTGGCCTGCGCGCTGGCCCTGGTCTTCTCGCTCGGCCTCGGGCTGAGCGCCGCGCGCGCCGATGACGCCAGCGACGGCCATCCACTGCTGGAAGAGCCCCGCTCGCGCCAGGGCTACTGGATCGGCTTCGGGGCGACCGGCATCGCGGCCCAACTGTGGGAAAACGGCAAGGACCGGGGCATCTACGGCGGTTGGACCGGCACCTTCCGCATCGGCCAGCTCATCACCAAGCGGCTGGGCCTGGGCCTCCTGGTCGAGTACTTCGACTATGCCGGCGGCATCAGCAAGGGCAGCGACGCGGGCACCACCGGCGGCATCACCATCGAGGGGAGCTGCCTTCTGTGGCGCGATCTGTCGGTCCATACCGGCTTCGGCATCGGCTACGTCCTGGTCAAGGATCCCAATGCCATCGACGACTCCTACCGCGGCGGCGGCGGGTCCTATCTCCTGCTCGGGGCCAGCTACGACATCTTCCCCCTCAAGAAGAAGCTGACCGGCGGCTGGGCCCTGACCCCCATCGTCGACCTGCACGTGATGCCCCAGGGCAACATCAAGTTCATGTCCCTCATGGCCGGCCTGCAGATCACCTGGTGGTCCGGCCTGCCCGACAACATGCTGCGGCTGTCCGAGGAATAGCAGCCCCGCGCAGCCGCATGTAGATAGCGTTCGGCGCGAGATTCGTGCAGACTCGGTCCCAACGTGATCGACAACGAAGAATCCGCAACGCCCACCATCGTTGAGGTCGTCCCGCCGCCGCCGCCCAAGGGCGCCGTGATCCTGCGGGCCACCGCCGGCGAGGTGGTGGGCGCGGGCATGCGCGTCGGCGGCTTGAGCGTGGTGGAGCGCTCCCTCAAACAGATGGATCGCATGGGGCTGTCCGTGGTCGTGGCCTCGGACGGCAGCTGCCCCCTGCCCAAGTACCTGCCGCCCACGGCCTTGCTGCGCAAGGTGCCGCGGCCCGACGAGATGGAGGCGCTGCGCCGCGAGCTCGCGGGTGTGCCCGAGGTGGGCGCCGACGAAGTGCGGCCGGCGAGCGGCTCGCTCGACGGCGGCATCAAGGTCGTGGACGAGACCTCGCGGCGCAAGGCCGAAACCGCCGTCTTCGCCGAGCTTCTGCGCGGGGATCTCGGGTTCGTGGCCCGCTACCTCAACAAACCGATTTCCTTCCTCATCACCCGCCACCTGCTCTGCCGTCTGCCCGTCACGCCGAACCAGGTCACGCTCGGCGCCGCCCTGGTGGGCCTCTTCGGAGCGGCGTTGCTCGCCACCGGCAACAGCGCCCTCATGCTGTGGGGGTTCTTCGCCATCCAGGTGCAGTCGATCCTGGACGGCTGCGACGGCGAGCTGGCGCGCGTTCGCTTCCAGCAAAGCGCCCTGGGCGAATGGCTCGACACCCTGGTCGACGACGGCCTGCACATCCTCATCTTCGCGGCTCTCGGCATCGGTTTCCACCGCGCCACCGGCTCGAACCTGTACCTGTCCGCAGGCCTCGTCGCCAGCCTCATGCACATCGCCTACGACGTCGTGGCGCTGACCGAGATCCGCCGCCAGGGCGAGGGCAGCGAAACCCTCAAGCTGCGCTGGCGTCTGACCGGCGGCGACGACATGAAGACGCGTCTCAACAAGAAAGGCAAGAGCCTCACCGTCATCCTGTACACCATGGGCCGGCGGGACTTCTTCGTGCTCGCCTTCCTGGTCTACGCGCTCCTGGGCATCCCGAAGCTCACGCTCGTCCACGCCCTGCTCATCGCGGGCTCGTTGTTCGTGATCGCCGTGTGGCAGGTCGTCTGGCGCCTGCGCGGCAGCCCCGAAACCTAGTCTCGCCCCTACTGCGCGATCGGCTTCACCAGCGGCGGGTCGATGCGGTCGGCGCGGTAGACGCCGTAGCCGGCGGCAAGCTTGAACTCCCACACCACCTTGCCGTCGGCCTTCTGCACTTCGAACACGCGGGCATCGCCGTTGTTCTGGCTCACCGAGCCCGCCGCGATCAGCACGTTGCCATTGGCCAGCCGATCGGCGTCGCCGTAGTAGGCGTTGTACCAGTTGTTCTTGTACCAGGAATCCACGTTGAAGTTGCCCGGGACCTCCCACACCAGCGTCGCGGTCTTGGCGTTCTCGTCGATCTTGTATTCCACCGCGCGCGAGTGGTACGCGGTCGTCGGCCCCCCCATGCCCGTCGCGTAGCCGCCGTTGTCGAAGACGAGGAGCGTGCCGTCGTCGTGCGGCTCCGGATCGTGGGTGTCGTTGTACTGGGACGTCGTGGGAGAGAACGCCATGTTGCCGGTGGCCTTGCCGTAGCTGGCGGGCAGATACCAGAGAAGCGAGCCCGGGTTCTTGTAGCTGGTCTTGGCGAGCCCCATGAAGCGACAGTTCACGTACACCACGTCCTTGGCGATGTCCACGACGATCGCGTTGCCGTGGCACCAGTCGCCCGTCGCTCCCGCGGGCTTGGGCACGAGCTGGGAGTAGGTCACCGACCACACGACTTTGCCGGTGGAATCGAGCTCCTCGAAGGTGGTGTCCGAGTCGCTGACCGCGCCAATCGACTTCCAGCGCAGGACCACGTGGTTGCCGTTCGAGAGCTTGATCGTGTCGTGGGTTATCCCGCCGCTCCCGCCGCAGAGCGGGTCCTTGCACTCCCAGATGGTGTTGCCCGCGAAGTCGACCTCGCGCGGCGACTCGCCGGGGCCGGACTGGCCTACCACCGGGCCCAGGAGCACGCCCTTGTCGGTCAGGTAGGTGGAGATGGCGCCGCCGAAGTCCTTGGTCGTGCCGTTGATGTAGTACCAGACCGGCTGCCCGGTGGCATCGTAGATCACGGCCGCGGATGGGTCGTTGGATATGGGGCCCATCGTGCTGCTGCTCTTGATGATGTTCATGAGCGTCCAGCCCGGTTGCACCTTGGCCGTGTCGTTGATGGAGACGCTGACCACGGGAATCTGGGCCGGCAGAGAGCCGGCCGTGAAGTTGCCGGTCGCGCTCCCCGTGCTGCCACCGGCCGAGGACATGGCCTTGATCTGATACGACTTGTTGGCGTGCATGCCGATGATCAGAACCTTGTGGCTCGTGACCTCGGCCGAGTCCGACACCTCCCACTCGTACTTGCCCTGCCCGAACTGCACCACCGAATCCGCGGGCTTGTCGGTCGTCCAACTGACGAAGGCGGAGAGCACGTTCTTGGGGTTCGCTTCGACCTTGAGCCCGGTGATGTTGAGCGAGCCGGTGCCGGCGCTCGTGCCGCCCTGACCGCCGGAGCCTCCGCGACCGCCAACGGCCGTGCCGCCGCTGCCGCCATTCCTCGTTCCACCTGCGCCGGCGATACCACCACCAATGCCGCCACGGCCCCCGGTACCGCCCGCGCCGTTGCCACCCGAGCCGCCGCCGCGCCCCCCTGCCCCGGCGGAGCTCCTGCCACCGGCACCGCCAGCGCTATTGCCACCCGTGCCCCCCCTGCCCCCCGCTCCCCCATTGCCCGAGCCGCCCGAGCCGCCCGAGCCGCCTAGGAGCGAACCGCCGGCGCCGCTTCTGCCACCCGAGCCGTCGCCGCTCGTCCCTCCCGAGGCCGAACCACCTGCTCCATTGCCGCCGGAGCCGCTGCCGCCCGCTTTTCCGCCCAAGCCGTTGCCGCCACCCGAACCGCTGGTCACCTTCGGTGCCGGCATGCAACTACCTGCCGCCCAAAGGAGCGCGACGACAGTAGCGAGAAAATGCGAGTTCTCAGGACCGTGTGGCATGAATGGCCCTATGTGCTAAAAGGGGTTAAAACTGTTGAAATTGCTAGGTTGGGTCAACGCACTAACGCGGTCGTTGATACTGACATATGGGTGTAAAAAAGTGGCGCTTCATCAAAAGCTCTTCTTGACGATAGTGCTTCGAGCCAAGGACGCGCAGCGCTCTCATCGCTAGACGGGTACCCGCACTTCCGGCCAGGAGCCCGTTGCGCAAAGCCTCCAAGCGTCGCGTGCCGTGCGAGACGAGGGCATGTGCCCCAAGCACGGCGCATGGCTGGTCGCCTCGGTCACCGCAAATAAAAAACCAGAGGCGCGCGAAACGGGAACGTCGACAAGGGGGACACGCGGATCGTCGGGCAGGCGCCTCGGGCCCCCTGTCCGGCCCGCGTCGCGGGAACCTTGGCCATCTCGACGGGGTCGGCTATCTTCGGAAGACGCCATGAAAGCGCCGCATATCAAACCCAGCTCCCAACTCGCCAACGTCCGCTACGAAATCCGCGGACCGCTGGCCCGCCGCGCGTTGGATCTGGAGAAGGCGGGGCACGAGATCATCAAGCTCAACATCGGCAACCCGGGCGCCTTCGGCTTCCGCGCGCCTGAAACGATGCGTCAGGCGATGGTCGAAAACCTGCGCGACTCGGATGCCTACTGCCACCAGAAAGGCATCTTCCCGGCGCGCGAGGCCGTGGTCATGCAGCAGCAGAGCCGCGGCGTGATGGACGTGACCGCCGAGGATGTCTTCATCGGCAACGGCGTCAGCGAGCTGATCCTCTTCTCCTTGCGGGCGCTGCTCGACGACGGCGACGAAGTGCTGGTGCCCAGCCCCGACTACCCGCTGTGGACCGCGGCCACGTATCTCAACGACGGCAAGGCCGTGCACTATCCCTGCCGGCGGGATCTCGACTGGCAGCCCGACCTCGAGGCGCTGCGCAAGCTGGTCACGCCGCGCACGCGCGCGCTGGTCATCATCTCGCCCAACAACCCGACCGGCGCGGTCTATCCGCGCGAAGTCCTGCAAGAGATGGTCAAGCTCGCGGAAGAGCACGGCTTGGTCGTTTTGACGGACGAGATCTACGACCAGATCACCTACGAAGGCGCCGAGTACACGCCGGTGGCGACCCTGGTCAAGCACACTCTGTGCGGCACGTTCTCCGGCCTGTCCAAGGTCTACCGCTCGTGCGGCTTCCGCGTCGGCTGGGTCAGCTTCTCGGGCGCGAAGGACCACGCCCAGGACTACCTGCTCGGCCTCGACACCCTCGCCTCTCTGCGCCTGTGCTCGAACGTGGTCGGGCAGTGGGCCGTGCAGACCGCCCTGGGCGGCTACCAGTCGATCCACGACCTCACGAGCCCGGGCGGCCGCCTCTACCAGACGCGGGCGGCCGTGCTTGAAGGCTGCAAGCGCAGCAAGTACCTCTCGGTGCAGCCGCCACGAGGGGCCATCTATGCTTTTCCGGGCGTCGATACGGCCAAGCTGCCCGACTTCGACGACCAGACCTTCGGCATCGATCTGCTCGAGCGCAAGCACGTCCTGGTGGCGCCCGGCTCGAGCTTCAACGTGCTCTATCGCAACCACTTCCGCATCACGCTCTTGCCCGACGAGAAGACCATGGTCGAGGTCTTCGGCCGCATGGAAGAGCTACTCGACGAATACGCGCAGGGTTAGGACGACACCTGCTAGTACCGACGCCAGTCACCCGGGGAAAAACAGGGAGGAACAGAGAAGCAGAGGTGGCTGGGAATGGCGTGAACCATTCGACTTCCGGCTCTGTTCCTCTGTTTCTCCCTGTCGACACCACCTACCGGCATCCCCTGCTAGAGCACCGAACGGTTTGAACAGACAGTGGTTCCGCAGGGTTCCGGAGACGGCTCGCGTGCTCCGTGAACGCTAGCGTGAGCGTGTCCGGCCGGCGTCGCGCGGCTCGCGTGGGCGGCTCGCGGGAGCGAGCCCGGCCGGCGTCGTGCGGTTCGCGAGAGTCCCTTCCACGAGACACCACAGCTGCCGCAGCCTTCACGCGTCCGCTGCTTTCCAGAACGCACCCCACGCTCTCGCCCGAGATTCCCGCGTTCCGCATCCCCCACACGAACACGCTCACCCCCTCGCTCACGCGCACGCGACCCGCTCGACGCTGGTCGCGCATCTCTCTGATCCTCCAACGCTTTCAAACCGTTCGGTGCTCTAGAAGCGGCCGCGCAGAAGCAGGCTGCCGCCGCCGGGAGCGGCCACGAACACGGGCATCAAGGAGCCCGCCAGTGTCTCCTCGCGATCGTAGAGCCCAGGATCGGGGCCCGTAACGAGTAGCACGATACCCGTGCCGAGCACGGCCGCGCCCGCCGCGGCGCCGATGATGCCGCCCAAACGCCAGTTCTTGTAGAAGTTGACGTCGCCCACCGCGTCGTCCATTCTCATCCTGCACGTCAGCTCCTTATCTGGGTTCCATTCGCCGCTCATGTCGCAGCTGCCGCCGCCGCCCAGCTTGGCGTCGCGCTCCACGTCGGCCAGCTTGCTCTCCGCGGCCGGCAGCTTGCCGTTGCTCCACAACGCCACCCCGGTCGAGACGCCGGCAATGACCGCGCCGCTCACCAGAGCCACGTACGCCCAGCTACGCACGGAGCGGGCATGCGATACGTAGGCGGCCCGTGTCTCCACGGTCGGACGCAGGTTCACCTTGACCGTCACCTCGTCGCCGGCGGGCACCTCGGTCAATCGTTCGAGGCTCTCGAAACCGGCTTGCTCCAGCTTCACGGTGTGCGGGCCGGCCGGCAGATCGTAGGGCTGGCGGTACACACCGCGGGGCCGGCCGTCGATGGTCACGATGACGTCGCCCCCGCCGACCGCCAGGCGCAGGCGGCCGCGGGCGTCGCCGGGCTGCGGGTCTTCGTCGGGATCGAAGCCGACCGCGGTGTGAACGCCATCGCTCAGGTTCAGCTCGCGCCGCGAGATCATGTACCCCGGCCTCTGGATCTCGAACACGCGTCTGCCGGGAGCCACGCTAAGCGGAGCGGCGAAGGGCGTTTTGCCGACCAGCACGTCATCGACGCGCACCTCGGCGCCGGGCAACGGACTGTGAATCGCGACGTGGGCCACCTTCGTGTCGGTCGGCTCCAGCTCGAAGGTCAGCTCGGCGCGCGCCTGTCCGGCCACGGTGACCGCCTGGCGCAGCGGCAAGTAGCCCGACGCCAAGGCGCCGACGACGTGCTCGCCGGCCGCCACGTCCAGCGGCTCCTGCATGGGCGCGTTGCCGGCGCGCACACCGTCAATCTCGATGGTCGCGGGAACGTTGACCTTCACGTCGAGCTGGCCGATGCGCTTGTCTTGCTCCTCCTTGGTGGCGCGGGCCCGCGTCAGATGCTCGGGCTTGAGCGTTCCCGGGTTCTTCAGCACATCGTCGAGCAGATCCACCGCCTCGACCGGCTTGCCCATCGCCGCGTAGACCAGGGCGATGTTGTAGAGAACCAACTGGTTCGGCACCAACTGGTTGGCCCGCTCGAATTCGGCCAAGGCTCCGCCGTTGTCGCCGTTCTCGAACAGGTGCAGGCCGCGCGCGAAGCGCTCTTTGGCCTCTTTGCGTGCATCGCTGCCGGGCTCCTCGGCACTGGCGGCAGAAGCGCCGAAAAGCAACACGGCTGTCAGCACGACGCTCGGGATCGCTCGTGGGTATGTCATTGGAATGGGTTCTCCTCGATGAGGCCCTCGCGCGCGGCCCGCGATGGTTTGCGACGCCGCTCGGGCGACGGGGGCGCTGGTTGGGGTGTAAGGACTGCGCCTCGCTTGTCGAGACCGGCTCTGCCGGCTCCGGCGCGCTTGCGCGTAGCTGGCTCGGCCGCCGGGGCCGCGGCGGGCAAAGCGGCCGCGGGCGATGCCGTAGGCGCCGGCGGCTGGACAGGTGCCGGCGGTGGCGGCGGTGGCGGCGGCACAACGGCACGGACCGGCTGTGGCTGGCTCACTGTGGGGGCCCTGCCTGCCGGCGGCTCCCGGCCCCGCATGGCCAAGACGAGCGCGATGGCGCCCGCGACGAGCAGCCCGCCGGCCACGGCCAGCACGAGCCATTTCCGGCCGCTGCCCGCCGCTCGCTTCTGGCCTTCCGTTTCGTCGGATGCGAAGCCCTTGCGCGTCGCGGCCGCCGCCTTGCCGGTTGCGTGGCGGGGCGCGCGGATCTCGGTGATGGCGCCCGACGTCTGGGCCGCGTCCTTGAGGCGCATGCCCAGCTCGGCCGCGGAGGGCGGCCGCTTCTCCGGATCCTTGTCCAGGCATTCGAGGATCAAGCTCTCGAGGGCCGCGGGCATGGTCACGATCTCCGAGGGCTTGGGCGGCGGCGCGTGCAGCTGGGCCGCGATGATCTCGGCCGCGGACTCGGCGTCGAACGGCAGGCGGCCGCAGTAGACGCGGAAGACGATGGCGCCCAGGGCGTAGATGTCCGTGCGGTGGTCCACGCCGCGGCCCACGCACTGTTCCGGCGACATGAACTGCGGCGTCCCCATCACCGTGCCGGTCTTGGTCGCGCCCTTCTGCTCGTCGCTCTCGACCAGCTTGGCGATGCCGAAATCCAGCACCTTGACGAAGGGCTCGCCGTGCTTGGGCCGCGCGATCCAGATGTTGTCGGGCTTCAAGTCGCGGTGAATGATGCCCTCGCGGTGAGCCGCCTCCAGGGCCTCGCAAACTTGCAGGAGGAAGCGCTTGGCCTCGGCCAAATCCGGCCGCCCCTTGCCGAGCCACTCGCCCAGGGTTTCCCCCTCCAGGAACTCCATGACGAAGTAGTGGCGGCCGTCGGCAAGCTGGCCGAACGAGAACACGTCGATGATGTTGGGATGCCCGATCTTGTTGACCGCGCGCGCCTCGTCGACGAAGCGCCTGACCAAGGCCATGTCGCGCGAGAAGAAGTAGCTCAGCACCTTGACCGCCACCCGCTTGCCGATGACCGGGTGGCGGGCGGCATAGACCGCGCCCATGCCGCCCTGCCCGAGCTTCGACTCGATCTTGTATTCGCCGATGAAGGTGCCGGGGGCCAGCTCCTCGCCCCCGGCGGCCGACGGCGGATTCTCGATTTCGGTTGGGGCGCCCACCAGAAGCTAGCCTAGGGGTGATCGACGAGGTTGCCGACGAAGGTGTTGCCGCTTTGCGTGACGGTCGAATTGGCGTCCCACCAGATGCCGTAGTTGGCGCTGTAGGCGATGGTCGAATTCGTCACGGTCACCAGGCTGCCGTAGACGTAGATATTGGCGGGGAAGCGCGAAGAAGAGCCGGTCTCGCGACCGCCGCCGTACGACACGGTGACGTAGTCCAGGATGTTGTTCGGCTTCTTGCTCGACGAGAACCACAGGCCGCCCCAGTGGCCTGCCTGCGGCAGCTCGCCCGTGAAGGTGATGACCGCGCCGGCCTGCCCCTGCGCGGTCAGCGAGCCCGAGCTGTTGACGTTCATGTAGACGTCCTGCTGGAACACGAGGGTCGCGCCCGCCGCGATGGTGAGCGCCGCGCCCACCGTCACGTCGCTACGGAGCAGGTAGGGAACGTCGAGGATAGGCCAGGTTTGCGCCGTGTCGACCGTATAGCCGTTGACCAAGACGTAGTCCACGTCGTTGCCGGCGAAGGAGCTGGGCGCATCGCCGACCATCTGCCCGAGGTGGTGGGCATAGACGCTGGCCGCGCCCTGGGTGTTCTGGGTGAAGGTGTTGCCCGCAAAGGCGTCGAGCGTCGGACCGTACAGGACCAGGCCGACACCGCTGCCCAGACGCACGATGGTGTTCTTGATCTGCACCCGCGAGGTCTCGACCAGAAGGCTTCCGGGCAAGTCCGCCGAGTACCCGGTCTCGGCGGTTCCCGCGTGTTCGATGACCACGTGGTCCAGCAGGTTGTTGACGTTGTCGCTGTTGTCGAAATGGAGACCTTCCCAGTACCCACGGGTGGCTTGGTCGCCCGAGAAGACGATCTCCTTGCCGGCCACGCCCTTCGCGCTAAGCGAGGCAGAGGCCCCACCCACGCGAAGCAGCGCATCCTTGGCCATTCTGAATCTGGCGCCGGCCTCGATGGCGACGTTTGTGTTGATGGTCGTGTTGCCGCTCATTCGATAGGGAACGTCGAGCGCGGGCCAGGTCTGTGCCTTGCTCACCGTCGCCGCGGTCACGATGACTTGGTCTACGGTGTTGCCCGCGAAGCTGCTCGGCGAAGCCCCCACCAGGCTGCCCAGGTAGCTGGCATAGACGCTGACGGCGCCAAGAGCGTTCCCGGTGATGACGTTGCCCGAGAAAGCGTCCAGGCTGGGGGCGTACATCGCAAGTCCCACCCCGCTGCCCCCGCGGATGGTGGTGTTCTTGATCTGCACTCTCGATTCGTCGATCGTCAGGCTGGCCGGTTGGTTCCCAGAATAGCCGGTGGTCGCGGTTCCCGCGTTCTCGATGATGACATGGTCGAGGACGTTGGCGACGTTGTCGGAATTCGAGAAGCCGATGCCTTCCCAGTATCCCGGGGTCGCCTGGGCGCCAGCGAAGCGAATGGGCAGCTCCGCGGTGCCCGCCGCGCTGAGCGCCCCGTACACGGTGAGGCCGACGCCCGAGACGAACTCGATCACGACGCCCGGCTCCACGGTGAGGATCGCGCTCGACGACACGGAGATGTTGCCCGCCGCCTTGTACTTGCAGCCGGGTAGGTAGGGCAAGATGCGATTGGACGAGATGGTGCCGCTCAACGTCAGCGCGGCCGCGTCCAGGCTGCACACGGCCGCATCGCTCGGACCGGGTCCGGCCGCGTCCGGGCCCAGCGGCGCGTCCACCACGCCGACATCGACAGACTGAGCATCCGGGGTTGCCACCGGCAGGTCGACGGATCCCGCGTCGACCACCGGCACATCGGGCAAGGCAGCGTCGGGTTGAACCGGAATGATCGGAGCGCTGTCGACCGTGCCGCCGTCGAGCCCGCCGACAGGCGGCTTCAATCGGCCGGTCACGGGATCGATGGCGCTCGGCTCGGCACACACGTGATCGGGAAGCACGCACTTCTGCGTACTGGTCGCGCAGTCGATGTCCGACTGGCACTGGTTGCGGCACTTGAAGTCCGCCGCGCACACCAACGGCGCCTGGCAATCGCTGTTGTAGATGCACCTCTCGACCTCGGGCAGCAGGCACACGTTGATGCCCGAGGCGTTCTTCACGCACTGCTGGCCCGCGGGACAGTCCGCCTCGGTCTTGCAGGCCGCCAGGCAGCGTCCGAAGGAGCAGGTCAGGCCCGCCTGGCAGTCGCTGTTGTACGTGCAGACCTCGCCGGTCTGCGGCGTGCCGGAGCCGCTCCCGCAACCTGCCAGGGCAAGAAGAGCAACCATCGAAATCCAAAGCTTGCGCATCATGTTGTCCTCCGGACTGCTGTTGCGAGCGATACTAGTGGATGCTCTCGGGCGAGCCAAGTGGCAACCGGGGAGCACCGGATGGCTTGGCTCGCCGGGCAAGCCTTCCTGTCCCGGCCCACCAAGTGACCGCCCGCCGAGCGCTCACGCTCATGCTCTAGCGCCGAGGGCGCAATGAACTGCCCCCTACTACGCGTAGCGCCCGAGACAGCGGCGGGAGTGAGCGTCGAGCTTCTCGGGCGCGGGCACCAGGAAGCGCATGCCGAACGAGTCGGTGATGAGGTGGCGGCCGTCTTCCAGGCGGCGGATGTGGTCTTCTTGCTCGACTCGGAAGACGCGCGCGCCGCGATCGGTTTCGACGTGCCACTCGGACCAGGTCGCTTCGTGCACGACGCGCAGAATGCGCGCGACTTGCGGCAGAAACTCGCTCTGCGCCAGCGCGGACATCAGGGCGTGGTGCGAAGCCATAGGCAGTGCCTTCGGGTTCTCGATGCACGCGCGGTCGCGCCCATGGCCGTCGACCAGGCACACGAAGCCGTCGGGATGCGAAAGCGGGAAGCACCGCCGCGGTGCCACCAGCACGCGCTCGCCGCCTCGTCGATCCACGGCCCACAGCTTGCCGTCGGCGTCGCGCTCGACCGCGAGCGCCTCGGCGGGGATGCGCGGTAGGTTTCGACCGAAGGTTTCCTCGACCTCCTCGACCGGCCGCTCGAGAACCTCGCTCTCAGCCCGCGCGGCCGCGGAGGTCTGCGCGCGGTGCAGGCGCCCGTACTCGCCGTTCTGCACCAGCAGCTCGGCGTGCGAGCCTCGCTCGACCAGGCGTCCGTCCTTGATGACAAGCAGCATGTCGGCCTTGCGCAGGGTGCTCAGGCGGTGGGCAATCGCGATGGTGGTGCGGCCGGCGACGACATCGTCCAGTGCCCTCTGGATCTCGCGCTCGGTCTGCGTGTCTACGGCCGAGGTCGCCTCGTCGAGCACGAGAATGCGCGGGTCGACCAGAATGGCCCTGGCGATGGCGATGCGCTGGCGCTCGCCGCCGGACAGCGATTGGCCGCGCTCGCCCACCAGCGCGTCGTAGCACTCGGGCAGCTTGAGGATGAAGTCGTGGGCGTGCGCGGCCCGCGCCGCCTCGATGATCTGGCCGAAGCCGGCGCCGGGCTGGCCGTAGCCGACGTTGTCGGCGATGGTGCCGAAGAACAGGAACGGCTCCTGCAGCACGATGCCGATGTGTTTGCGATAGTCGTCGATGGCGAGCCGGCGGATGTCGTTGCCGTCCACGCGCACGGCGCCGGCCGACACGTCGTAGAAGCGGCACAGGAGGTTGGCCACCGTGCTCTTGCCCGAGCCGGTCTGCCCCACGATGCCGATCATCTGCCCGGACGCCACCTTGAAGCTCAAGTCGTCGAGCACCAGCCGGCTGCCGTAACGGAAGGACACGCGGTCGAACTCGATCTCGCCGCGCACCTCGGCGATGGGGACGGGATCCTTGGGGTCGAGCACGGTAGGCACGCGGTCCAGGATCTCGAACAAGCGCTGCGCCCCGGCGGACGCGCGCTGCGTGGCGGTGAGCATGCGGCTCATGCTCTCCACCCGCGTGTAGAAGCGGCTGATGTACGCGATGAACGCGGTCAGCACGCCGACGGTCACCTGGTGGTGCAGCACCTGACGCGCGCCCACGGCCCACACCACCAAGAGGCCCACCTGGTTGAGCAGGACGACGAGCGGCCAGAAGAACGTCCACAGGGCGTTGTTGCGGTTGTTGACCTCGACGATGCGCTGGTTGGCCTGCGCGAAGCGCGCGATCTCGCGCTTCTCCTGCGAGAAGGCCTTGACCACGCGAATGCCGGGAATGGTGTCGGCCAGGATGTTGGTCATGGCCGACCACACGCGGCCGCCGCGCAGGTAGCCGTGCGTCAGCTTGCCGCGAATGCGGATGATGAGCCAGGCGATGGGCGGAAACGAGAGGATGGCCGCGACCGCCAGGATTGGATCGAGCGTGAGCAGCACGACGCAGGTGCCGACGATCATCAGCGCGTCGGCGACGAAGTCGACCAGCGTGTCCGAGAGAAACGAGCACAGGTGGTCGGTGTCCGAGCTGATGCGCGCGATGAGGTCGCCGGTGCGCTTGCCGCCGAAGTACTCCAGGCTCAGGCGCTGCAAGTGCGCGAAGGTCCGGTTGCGCAGATCCGCGGCCACCTTCTCGGTGGCGAACGCCAAGATCGCGCCCTGCGCCCAGGCGAGGAGCCACGCCGCGATCGCGGCGCCGCCGAGCCCCCCGAGGTAGAGGAAGACCTTGGGCAGCGCTTGCTCCAGCGACAGGTGCCCGGCCTGCCCCGGCACGAGCACGTTGTCGACGAGCGGCATGGTCAGGTAGGGCGGGATCAACCCGGCGGCCGTGCTGGCCAGCGTGAGCACGAGGCCGACAAGAACCGCGCCGAGGTGCGGGCGCGCGAAGCGCATCAGGCGCAAGAGCGGGAACTTGCCCGACACCGGCGGCTCGCTGCCGTCCGGCTCGTCGACGGGCCCGAGCGGCCGCGCGCGCCTCCTGCCCCGCCGCGCCTCGAAGGCGTCCCAGATTTCGCTGGCCTCCTTGCCAGCGGCCAGGGTGTGGAAGAAGCGCGCCACTGTCTTTGCGTCATCGACCACGCGCAGCTCGCCCAGCCCCGCGTATTCCCGCCGCTCGAGCGCGACGGCATCGCCAAGCGGCAGCGCACTCCACGGCCCGCCCGCCTTCTGCCAGCACAGGCGCTGCGAGGTCAGTGCCACCATTGACTCGGCGTAGTGAAGCTGGTCGTCTAGGTCCGGCCGAAACACGGCGCGCAGCTCCTCCCCCGCGGCGAGCGCGAGGCCGGGCGGAAGGGCGAGAGCTGGGAGCGCGACGTCGGTCATGGGAAATGCGTGGCACCGACCACTCTATCAGGATCGGCCCGGCCGCGAAGCGCGCACGTTCCGCGCCGACAGGAGATACAATCGCAAAGGGAGCGTTGTCGTGGATACCAGAGTCCATTGTCCGCACTGCGGCGGTCTGAATGCCGCTTCTGCGGCCCGCTGCGCCCACTGCGGACTTCTCACAAAGCAGCGACCTCCCCGCGATCCCGAAACAACCATCGTGTGCCCCGCGTGCAGCTCGCCATCAGAATTCGCCTGGCTCGCCGGGATGCAGATCGATTTGTGCACACGCTGCAAAGGTGTCTGGTTCGACGACCGCGAGCTGACCGAGTTGCCGAACCGGCTTAGCGATCGCGACCTGGCCAAGGGTGCAGCCGAGTTCCTGGCGGGCCTGCCGACGCACACAGCACCTGGCAAGCGGTCTTCCTATTTGGTTTGTCCGCTCTGCTCCGGGCACATGGCACAGCGCAATTTCCGCGAGGTTTCGGGCATCCTGACCGACCGCTGCGAGGGCTGTGGCACCTGGGTGGATCACGACAACCTCCTCAAGATCCTGCGCCTCGTCTCGTCGGGCCAATTGCCCGAGGTCGATCGCCGGGCCGCAGAGCAACGGCGTGCCCGCGAAGCGAACCGGAGCCGCATGCGCGAACCGCGGGGGCGATTCGGAGGATGGACCACGCCATCGGGACTGTCGAAAGACATCAGTCCGGCACGGCTCCCCCCCGGGATCCTGGCCGACACCGTCACGCTCTTTCTGGTCGTGCTGGGTTTCGTTCCCTCCGGGGACTAGAAGAGCAAACTCATGAACTACTTTGCACGGCGGCACCCACTAGTCTGACAAGCTCCCCTCTCCATGGAGGAATCGGACCATGAGAACAACGCATCTGGGCAGTGTCCTGTTGCTGGTTGCCACCCTGAGCCTCGGCCTTGCAGCATGCGGCCAATCAAGTGGCGGTGGCGGCGCTGGCGGAACCGCGGGGCCGGCCGGCGGCGAAGGCGGCACAGCGTCGGGCGGCACCTCTGGCGGAAGCGGCGGCTCCCCAAGCACAGGCGGCACGGCTTCCGGTGGCACGACCGGTGAGAACACAGCCTCAGGCGGCGCGAGCACCGGCACCGGCGGCAGGCGTACCGGCAGCGGCGGCACGCGCACCGGCACCGGCGGCGCTGGCACGGGCGGCGCGATCGCCGACGCGGGCAGCGGCAGCGAGGGCGGCTCGCCCGGCACCCCGTGCACGGTGGGCGCGTGGCCGGCGGTCGATCCTGCGCTGGCCGGCCCCTACGCCACCGTGACCGAGACCAACGTCGGGCCGGCCGTCGGCGCCGGCCCCGACGGCGGCGCTCCCGTGGCGTTCACCATGTTCCGGCCGAAAGACCTGGCCGAGACCGAGCTGTGCCATCCCGTGGTCACCTGGGGCAACGGCACCGGCGCCACTCCGAGCATGTACAAGACGCTTCTCAATCACCTGGCCACGCACGGATTCGTGGTCATCGCCTCCGATAGCCTGAACGTGGCGCAGGGAAACCCGCCGCCCATGGTCCCGGGCGTGGCCTGGGTCTACGAGCAGAACGACAATCCGGAAAGCCCGCTCTACCGGCGCATCGACACGACTCGCGCCGGGGCCACGGGCCACTCGCAGGGCGGCTTCGCCACCACCGCGGCGGGCGGCGACAGCAAGATCACGACCATCGCGCCGCTGTGCGGGGCATCGACGCAGCGGAACCTGCACGGACCCGCCCTGCTCCTGTGCGGCAGCAACGACACCACCGTGCCGTGCAGCTCCATCCAGAACGCGTACAACGGTATCAGCAACCAGCCGGTGATGCTGGCCGAAAACCTCGCCGCCGATCACGCCAACTGGATCACCTTCCGCGGCACCACGCCGAGCACGATGGAGGTCGCGGTCGTGGCCTGGATGCGCGTTCATCTCATGGGCGATGACGCCCTGCGCCCCTGGTTCTACGGCGCCGACTGCAATCTCTGCCAGGATCCCGCCTGGGAGGTGTCCCGGAAGATGATGGACGAGTAGCGCCACCGCAGACGCCCTTGGCATGCGTCGACGGGTGTCTGCACCGACGTCAGGCAATGGCGCCGCCAATCCCTCGATGCTCTACCGGAGGGCGGCCTTTTCGCTTGGGTCTGGCGACCTCTGGCGGTAGAGATCGGACCCATGAGAAACGCAGCCTTGTGTCTGATGGCTGGCTGCTTGCTCGCCAGCGCATGCGTGACCACGGGAACGCACGAGAAGAAGATCGCCGAAATGCAGCAAATCACCGCCGAGCACGACCGCGCGGCGGCGGAGCGCGAGAAGGCGCTCAAGGACCAGATCGCGGATCTGGAGAACAAGAACCAGGAGCTGGATCGGGCGCTGCAGGCCGCATTGGCCGAGCGCGATGCCTTGCAGAAGTCGCTCGACGACGGCACGGCGCTGACCGGTGAGCTGAAACAGCGTCTCGAGAAGCTGGGCCAGAACGTGGACAAGCTGACCTCGGAGAAAGGGCGGCTCTCCAAGACGCTCGAAGACGCCAAGCTGCGGCTGGAGGAGCTGCGCAAGCAGAAGCTCGCGGCCGAGCAGCGGGCCGCAACCTTCCGCACCCTGATGCAGAAGCTGCGCGCCATGATCGACGCCGGCCAGCTCAAGGTCGTCATCCGCGACGGCCGCATGCTCATCGCGCTCGAGTCCGACGTGCTCTTCGACTCCGGCAAGATCGACCTCAAGCCCGCCGGCGCGGCGGCCCTGGCCAAGCTGGCCCCGGTGCTGGCCGGCATCACGGATCGCAAGTACCTGGTGGCCGGCCACACCGACAACGTGCCCATCAAGACCGCCAAGTTCCCGTCGAACTGGGAGCTGTCCACGGCGCGCGCCGTCGAGGTCGTGCGCTTCATGATCGCCAACGGCATGATGCCGCAGCAGGTGGCCGCGGCCGGCTACGGCGAGTTCGATCCCGTGGTGCCCAACGACACCCCCGAGCACCGGACCCAGAACCGCCGCATCGAGATCGTGCTGCAGCCCAACCTTTCGGACTTGCCCTCGCTGGACAACATCCAGGCCGCGAAGTAGGCGCGGTGACCTTGCCAGAACCAGGCGTCCCTCGCCGCATTCTCATCGTCGGCTGCTCGGACGGCATCGGGCTGGGCACCGCGCGCCGGCTCCTCGGCGACGGCTGGCAGGTGGTCGGCATCTCGCGCAGCCGCGGGCCGCTTCAGCATGCGGCCTATCACCACGAAATCCTGGACGTGGGCCTGCCGGGCTACCGCCAGAAACTGGCGGAGATCGTCACCCAGAAGGGCCCCTTCGACACGTGCCTGTACTGCGCTGGCATCGGCGAGCCGAGCGATCTCGCCAGTCTCGATGCGGACGTCGGGACCTTCCAGGTCAATCTGATGGCGGCGGTCGAGACTGCGGCGGAGATCATCCCGCGCATGGTGCAGGATGCGCGCGGGCACTTCGCCGTGCTCTCCAGCCAGGCTGACGAGCTGATCGTGCCCACCCATCCGAGCTACGCGGCCTCCAAGGCCGCCATGTCCTCCTACTTCGAGGCCCTGGCCTTGGCGGCACGGCCGTCGGGCGTGCGGGTGACCAACATCCGCTTCGGCTACGTGGACACCAAGATGGCCAAGGCCCGCGTACGCCCCTTCCAGCGCTCGGTCGACTGGGCCGTCGCGATCGTCGTGCGCTCGCTCGACGGCAAGGCGATCCGCGTGACGCGACCGCGCCGGCTGGCTCCACTGGTGAGCCTTCTACGTTGGCTCGTCAATTGGCGCATACGTTTGAGCTAGTAGCCAGGACGGTCGACCTCCGCAAGGAATCCGGAGCGCAGCAAGAGCGCGAGGGATTGCCGGGGATGCACCACGGAGGACACAGAGGACACAGAGGCCGGAAGGAGAAGGGATATTGGATCCGGATCCAGCCCTTCCTTCTCCTCCGTCTCCGTGTTCTCCGTGGTGCATAACCCGGGGAGAACCGCGTCTGCAGTCGATTCGCCGTCCTAGGGCACGCGCGCCGTGGCCTTGAAGAACGTGTAGCAGAAGGTCCCGTCGTCGAGCGCCGCGCGCCTGAGGTCGGCGATACCCTCGGCCCACTCCTCCTCGCGGATGAGGCCCAAGCGCAACGACACCTCGCGCGCGCCTTCCACCATGGCGATGAAGGTCTTGTTCGTGAAACCGTCGACCCAGCGGGGCCGGCTGCTGTCGGCGTAGACGAAGCGAGGCGACACACGGACGTCGCGCAGCCCGACGCTCGTCAGCAGCGGGTAGAGCCGGCGGCCGATGTTGGCGTCGCCGCCGCTCCGGGCTTGCGCCTGCACCAAGCAGCCGATGGTCCGGTGGGCCTTGTCGCTGTGCGGGTGAAAGAAGGTCGAGCCGTGATCGCCTTCGATGACCGTGACGGTACCGTCCGGACGCACCATGCGCATGAGTGAACGAAGTGCCTCCTCCGGTCGGGCCAGGTGCTCGAGCACGAAGCACACGAACGCGTGGTCGAAGCTGGCCGGCGGGAAGGGCAGGTCGCGGAGATCGGCTTCAACGAAGGTCACCGGCGGCGCCCCGGCCAGTGCCGCGACCGCGGCACGAGCGGCGGCCAGCGACGACGGCTCGCGATCGATGCAGGTGAAGTGCGCCTGCGGGCTCCGGGCGAGAAGCTGCACGGTCTGCGCGCCCACCCCGCAGCCGGCTTCGAGCACCCGGCTGCCGGCCAGATAGTGCGTATCGTGGTGCAGCAGCTCGGCCAAGGTGCCGGCCTGATCGGCGAGACGCGTGGCCTCGGTAGGAGAATAGCCGTGCACGTAGCCAACAGGGCCGCAATCGCCGGTCATGGCTCGTCCTTCATCCCCGCGAAGAACTGCTTGTGCAAGCGAAAGCTGTCCGTATCCCGGTAGGCGATCTCGGCCACGGGGCAGGCATCGAAACTCAGGATCCTGCTGCCGGGCAGCGACAGCAGGATGGGCGAATGGGTGGCCACGATGAACTGCGCCCCGCCCCGCGCCGCCGCCTCGGACAAGATGCGCAGCAACTCGGCCTGGCGCCGCGGCGAAAGCGCGCTTTCCGGCTCGTCGAGGAGATACAGGCCGGGCACGCGAAAGCGGTGCTCGAAGAAGGTCATGTTGCACTGGCCGTGCGACTTCTCGGTCAGGGGCGCGCCGCCGAGAAACGCCAGCAGGCCTGGGTCGCTAGCCGCCCACATGTCGAACAGCTCGGCGAAGTTGCGAAAGATCTCGGCCGCGAAGAACGAGCCCGGCATGGCGCCGTCTTGCCAGCGCACGTCCACGAACTCGTACAGGCGCTCGGCAAAGGGGTTTGGTCGGGCGAGGGTGCGCCCGGCATTCTCCCAGATGTGGATGCCGCAACGGTGCGCGATGGCGCGCAGGAAGGTCGACTTGCCCGAGCCGTTTTCGCCCGCGAAGAAGGTCACGGGAGCATCCAGCGGCACGCTCGCGGTTTCCTGCACCACGCGCAGGCTGAAAGGGTAGGCCTCGCGCGTGGGGAAGCGCGCGCGGTCGATGCTGATTTCGAGAAGGTGCACGGCGAGCAGAGAATGACCCGCACAAGCGTTGCTGTCCATCACCAAGCGGTCGCGTACACTGCTGCCATGCAAAGCATCGGCGTCATCGGACTCGGCATCATCGGCACCCCGTGGGCGGCCCGCTACCAGGCCGCGGGCAAGCTCCGCGGCGTTTGGAACCGCACACCGAAGCCCAAGGCTGCCGCCTGGAAGGCCAGCGCCCGCGAGGTGGCCGCCGCCGCGGACGTGACCCACATCGTGGTCGCGGATCCGCCCGCCGTGGCAGCGGTGCTCGACCAGATCCTGCCCGCGCTCGGCAAGGGCAAGGCCGTCGTGCAGTCGAGCACCGTCGATCCGAAAAGCGCCTCGGCCTGCGAGGCGCGCGTGCGCGCGACCGGCGCCCATTACGTGGAATCGCCCTTCACGGGCAGCAAGCCCGCCGCCGAGTCGGGCACGGGGTAGCCTCTCCCCGCATTGCCAGACCGCCGCTCTCGGCCGATACTCCGGCCATGCGAATCAGACCCGCGCACCTGCTTCCTCTGGTCCTCGTCTCGGCTTGTGCGACGGGCACAGCCGCCGCGCCCCAGGCCGCCATGCCTGAGTTCCCGCCGCTGTCCGCGCCTGCCACCCAAGAAGCGGAGTCGCCGCACGGACCGCTGATGACAGAGGCCGCCGTCGTGCAGTCTGCTCGCTCGCCCAGCCGTCCTCTGCTGACACGCGCAGCCTCGGTGTTCGAGCCAAAGCGCAAGGTCGCCGTGGCCGAGCCGTTCCCGGGCACGGCCCTGGCCGGAACGGCGCCCGCCAAGCCGCGCGAGATGCTCGACATCGAAGCCACCCTGAACATCGTGGTCGAGCAGGTGGCCGTTGCCGCGGCCGAGCTGCGCAAGCTCGCAAGCCAGCACGGCGGCGTGCTGATCGAAGATCTCGTAGAGCAATCGACCTACAGCAGCGGGCGCTTTCTGATTCGCGTCGAGGCGCGGGAAACCGACGCCCTGCTATCGGCGCTCGAAGGCCTCGGCCAGGTGCGCACCCGACTGGTCAACGCGCGCGACATCGGCAAGCAGTATCACGACGCCGAGTTGCAGCTCGAGAATCTGAAGGTGGCGATGGAGCGCTACGAGCAGATCCTAGCCAAGGCCGAAAGCGTCACCGACATCGTCTCCGTCGAGCGCGAGCTGACCCGCCTGCGCGGCGAGATCGAGCAGGTCAAGGGCAACCTGCGCTGGATGCAGGACCGCGTGGCCCGCTCGACCGTCCACGTGAACCTGGCCTCGCCGCGCCTGGCAGCGGTGCAAGGGCCGGTGGCGCCCCGGGCGAAGTTCTATCCCGGCCTGCGCGGCATCTTCCTGGAGGACCTGCGCGGCAACAGTGTCCATCAGGGCTATCTGGGCGGCGGTATCTCCCTGCGCATCAACCGCCATTTCAGCCTCGACGTCGACGGGCTCCGTCGCAGGTCGACCGGCTCGCTTGCCAAGGGCCTGGATGTCTTGCTCGTCACCATGGGCGGCGAGGCCTTCTCCCAGTTCCTGGGCAACGGCACGCGGCGCTTCGCCAATCCGTATCTCGGCTGGCGCATGGGCTACGCGCGGTTCGAGGGCAAGAGCGAGTTCGCCCTCGGCGCGACGGTCGGCCTCGAGCTCGTCAAGACTCGCTACGTCGGCGTGGATCTCGCAGTCCGCGGCATGGGCCTGCTCGGCAAGTCCGCGCACCTAGTCCTGCAACCCGAGCTGACCGTCGGCTTCGCGTTCTGATTTCGAGCCTCTCCCCGTCGGGGAGAGGCCGCCGAGCGCAGCGAGGCGGGTGAGGGGCCGCGCTACGGGCAGAGCTTCGTGCCGCCGGCAGATCGGTACGCGCTCACCTTGCTCGCGAAGTTGCCGCCGTCGGTCTCGGGCGTGGTGGGGCCGTCGGCGCCGGCCCCGAAGAACAGCCCGACGATGTGCGCGACCGCGACCTCGTCCATGTGAGCGAAGAAGTAGTCGAGCCGGTTGTCCTTGTAGTGCAGGTACGTGTCGTCGAGGCGCATGTTGCCGACCGGGATTTGCCAGTAGATGACCGGCAGCCCGAGCCCCTCGGCCACCGCCTTGGTCCAGGCAAAGGCCTGGTGGAAGTTGGGCAGGGTGGCGTTGCTGTCGTCCCACCAGGTGTCGCGGCCCTGCGTCTTCTCGTAGAAGCCGGCATCCCGATCCGAGGGATCCATGACGATGAAGTCGCCGTCCTTGGCCCCGAGCGCGGTCAGGAAAGCCACCATCTCCTGCGCCTCGCCCGGCACGTCCAGCTTCGCGTCGCGGTTGCCGAACACGTCCATCTTCGTGCCCCACGCCGAGGCGTGCAGCCCGACCTTGGCGCTGGGCGCATACGTGCGGACCATGCGAATCATGCAGGCGGCGAGCCCGGCGGCGCTGTCCTCGAAGCCCGCGCAGTCGGTGGCATTGGCGGCCGTGACCTTGGCGGGCACCTTGTGGGGGTCGGAGTTCAGGTGCTCGACGTACCCCCAGAAGTCGGGCTCGATGTGCAGGAACGCGACGTGCGTCCCGATCTTCTGCAGCACGAAGCGCCAGTCGGCAAGGTAGCGCGCCAGGAAGACGGCATCGTCAATGGCGGCGACCTGCGCGGTCCCTTCGCCCAGGCCCGAAGTCTGCAGCTCCTCGTAGTACGTGAACATCGGGATCTGCCTGGGCGAGGCTTCTTCGTTCACGCCGACGAAGCCGACCACGTACTGTCCCGGCGGATCCTGGTCCCACTGCCAGCAGCCCCACCAGGCACACCCGGCACTGTTCGCGCAGGAGGTTCCGTTCGCGGTGCAGCCGGTGGCGCAGGAGGCACAAGGGGCGGTGCCGTCGAACAGCCCGCCCGAAAGGTACAGGTACCTGCCGTCGAAAGGCGCCTTGGCCGCGGTCTCGTCGTCCATCGAGCCGCCCACGAGCACCGTGTCCCGGCCCAGCGCCGCGAGCAATGCCGAGCCGATGCACGCGCTGCCGGTGCTTCCGCCCGTGCCCTGAGCGCCGCCGCTGGACACGATACCGCCCGTGCCCGCGCCGGCATCCACGCCCGTGGCGCCGCCCTTCCCTGTCGCGCCACCTGTTCCCCTCCTGCCGCCGCTGCCCGAAGTCCCGCCCGCGCCCGCGGCGCCCCCCGTGCCCGCCGCGCCGCCGCTGCCCGTCACGCCGCCTGTCCCCTTTGCCCCTGCCATGCCCATCCCGCCCGTGCCGGCAGGAGGGCTCTGACCGCCTGCGCCCCCCATTCCGGCAGCATCACGCACCTCCTGGCTCGACGAGGAGCAGGCAACGCTGCCCGCGCCGAAGAGCACGGGCAGCGCCAGCAACACTGCCGTTCGAGTCCGGACGCTCGTCATGGTGCACCTCGCTGCCGGTTTCCCGATTATCTGCCGCGTTCGCACTCGCTGACCAGCAGTATCTCCGCCTTCGGCGTGGCGGGCGACAGGCGCGTGGTCACCCAGATCACCGGTCGCCGTCGCCCTACTGACGCCGCAGCTTCCGCCCCAGCTCCTCGACCAGCGCCTGCCGGCGCGGCGAGGGATCGTCGACCGCTCCCCATAGCCAGCGGCCGCGCCACGCGATGCTCACTTCGCCGTTGAGCGGATCCTTGATGGTGCCCGCCCCCTCGGGCCCGACCTCGGCCGCGGGCAGCTTGCCGACCTTGCGCCAGGCCTCGACCATGCCGCGCACGTCGGCTGCGTCCTTGCCCTCGACCGCGAACAGGCGGAAGCGCGCTCCGGCGATCTCGTACGGCACGGCCGCGGCGTCGTGCAGGAAGGCGTGGCCGAGGAAGTCGCGCGCGGAGAGCTTCTCGGCGCGTGGCAGCTTGCCCTCGTCGGGGAAGCAGCCGAGCACGGCGGGCAGGTCGCGCGGGCCGGGTAGCCGCGCGGCGATCTTCTTGGCGAGCTTGGGCAGGATGGCCGCCGGGCCGCCGTCGAGCAAGGCCAGCTTGACGTAGTAGGCGCCGGCCACGAACTCCAAGTGATCGGCGCTGGCGACGCCTTCGAGCTTGCCCGGCATCTTGGTGCTGCCAGGCCGCCGCTCTTGCGAGTAGATGCCGAAGGCGCGGGCCGGATCGCGATGGCGGTAGATGTCGGCCCTGATTTCGACCTTCTTGGCATTGACATAGGTCGCTGCCGTCAACTCTTGGAAGTCGAACTGCAAGAACGCCTCGGCGCCGCCGTCGATATAGTCGTAGAGCGTCTCGGGCGTGTATTTGGCTGGCGCCCCGGCGAGCTTCCAGCCGTCGATGCGGCCGGGCAGCTTGAACGCGGCTTCGTCCGGAGAGGCCGCCAGCAGCGCGAAAACGAGGACGGCCGTCATCAGGTCAGAAACTCCCGCGGCACGTCGCGCAGCCGGGCGATGTCGCGGATGCGCTCGCGCACGTCGAAGCCCTTGGCGCACACCACGGGGCAAGTGTCGCAGTCGCCGCACACCGCGCGCGGCAGATCGAGGGCGGCAAGGAGCGACTGCGCCGCCTCGCGATTCTTGTAGGCGTGGCCGTACATGTAGCCGCGCATGAGGTCGGGGATGGGCAGGTCGTACGCACAAGAGCCGAGGCACTCCTCACAGCCTTGGCAGAAAAGGCCGGCCAGCTTCGGACCGCGCAGCTTCTCGCTGTCCGCGGGCGAGAGCGCCGGATCGCGCATCACCAGCAGATCGTCCTGCAGTTGCTCGAAGGTTGTGAACCCCGGGATCGCGGTGTGCACGTTGGGATCGCGCAGCGCCCAGCGCAGCGCCGCCTTCATGTCGATGGGCTTCCTCTTGGCCTTGTCCCAGAAGACGCCCGCCTGGGTCTTCATGGCCAGGATGCCGAGCCCGGCCGCCGCGGCCTCGCCCATGGCTTTCTGAACTTCCAGGTGATGATCCTGCTTGAAGTTGTACGCGGTCAGAACCACGTCGTAGAGCTTGCCTTCGACAGCGGCGCGCAGCACCTCGGGCTCGTGCTTGTGCGTGGACACGCCGAGAAAGCGCGTCTTGCCGTCCTGCTTCGCCTTTTCGAGAGCGCGCAGAAGCTTCTGGTGCAGCACGCCCTCGCGCGCGCTCTGGGCGTGCAGGTGCAGGATGTCGACGTGGTCGAGCCCCAGCCGCTTCAAGCTGATATCGAGCTTCTGGGTGATCTCCTCGCCGCGCGTCTTCGGGCCGAAGCGGCCGGTCTTGCGGTCGAGCGTGTCCACGTACACCTTGGTGCAAATCACGAACGACTCGCGCGGCCGCTTGGGCAGGATGGTGCCGAGCATCTCCTCGTTGCGCCCGTCCTGATAACCGTGCGCCGTGTCGAAGAGGACGATGCCGCCGTCGAGCGCGGCCCGCACCAGATTCGGATTGTCCGCGTTCATCACCCCCATGCTGACGAGCGGCACCTCGATGCCGGTACGGCCGAGTCTGCGCGTCGGGGGGCCGGTGGGCGCGGCAACCGGGTCGGGCTTGGCTGGCTCTGGCTTCAGCGCCGCGGGCGCGGGCGGCGCGGTCTTCGGCGGATCGAGCGCCGCCGCCACCGGCGCGGGGGCAGCCGGTGGTTTTGCCGCCACCGCCGTCGCACATCCCGCCGCCACGGACGTGACCACCGCCGCCCCGCCCAGCTTCAAGAATTCCCGTCGTTCGAGGGTGGAGTTGCTCATGGGAGTACTCGGAGACGTAGCATAGACGGGGAGCGGGGATAGCGCCTGTGGGGAATGCGGTCCTGGCACGGAACTTACCAGTACCATCCAGGCTAGAACCTAGCCGAGAACAAGCCGAGCAGGTTGCTCCCCCGCTTTCTCCCCCTTGCCGGCTGCATGCCGCCGTCGTGGGGCGCGGCGGCCTTCCTGCATCCGTCGCGCGAGGCGCTGCGACAAGGCGCCGATACCGGCCGAAAACGTGGATATCGCGAGCGATGGAATCTTGCTCAGCGGTCGGCGTTTCGCACCTCGACCAGATCAGCGGGGCACAATCGTCTATCTGCATGTTTCGGCCGGTAGCCGCGCATCCCATGCTTGGCATTGCCCGGCGCTGCGTGCCCCTCGGCTACGACGTGCTGGCGTCCGCAACTGGGCGCACAGGAACCCCACTCAACGCTAGCGGGCAGGCTTGGCGGTTGCCCTAGAGCTGCACAGCTTGTTTGAGTGGCGACATCGTCAAGCACCCGAGACGGTGGACTTCTCATCTGCACCAGGCACGCTGTCGTCGAACGGTTCCTGGGCAACTTCAATGCGCGCGATGTGCTCCGTGAGTCTGAACGTGATCCTAAGGAAGTCTCCGACGTCACCACCACGACGGCGGAAGAACGGAAGGAACCCCCACATGCTGCTGCCGCGAATCCGAACGCGGCCCATCTTCGCCTCGTCCGCCCCATGGAGATCGTAGCCCTGGGGATCAAGGCACTTGCGGATCCCAGCCGGAACGCCGAGGACGCCGCTACGGAGTATGCCTTGAGAGATCCTGTAGGTTACCCATACTCCGGCGCCGTCCGGACGCCAGCCATGGTCCTGCATGACCTGCTTCCTGCGACTTCGGCCAACCGTCTTCGCAACGGTCTCAATTTCGCCGGGCGTCACCGCGGCCCCGACCAAGGTGTATACGCCCATCGTAACCCGTCGGAGAACTGGGCTGTTGGCTAGATAGATGCCCGTGGTCGTCTCGTTCAGCCCAGCGTCGCTGCAGAGGCGCATCGCATCGGCGTAGGTCAATGCTGGACCATGCCTGTGGAAGACTTCGACCATCGCGCATTCCTGGTCCGAGAGTTCAGTCGTGGGATCCCGAGGCCGCTTGTCGACAACGGTTCGGCCGTTCACAACATCACAATCGCCGATCTGTTCGCACAGCGCTCGAAGGACTCGACTAGGTGGAGCGAAGCCATCCATCCGGTAGTGCCGAGCGATGCCGGCACGAAGATCGCTCAGATCCACCTTGGGAGCCACCGCCAGGATCTTGTCGACCTTGTTCAACACGCGATTCCGTGGCACCTCCTCAAACCAGAACCATCGTGTGTCTTCGTCGAGCCAACGAAAACCCGGCTGAGTCTCGAGGGCGTGCCTGACTGCCTCCGACACAGCGGCCCCATCGCTCGTGTTGCTGACTTGGGCGCACACATCGTCGATTGTGGAACACCCCCAGTGTTCCACCGCATGGCGGCCCGCGCGGATGGCTGATCTGCAGACGCCCAGAGCTGCGTCTGTCCCGAAGAACTCGCCTCCGCCGATCTTCGCGTGTCGCACCTGGGTCGGAACGCCGAAGAACTCCGCGGCTCGCAATAGCCCGCGCATCGAGACCTTGCGCTCCGTCACTCCCTGGGCGCTCAACAAGTATTGCGCCTGCGGCTCGGTCAGTGCCGAGGCCCCTCCAAGGAGTCGCGCAGCAGCGTTTAGGCGCGGCATGGGGAGCCGTGCCAGTTCGATTCGGGCCTTTGCCTTCTCGATGATCTGTCGGATTCGCTCTCTCGATACGTCCGCCACGTCCCCTATCGCCTGAAGTGTAGGTAGCGAGCCGAGGTCCAAGCCGATCCAGAGCTCTACCTTCGGAAGATCTCGCGGCTTGAGCACAGCCCGTAAAGCGGAGCTGACCTCGGTTTCTACCCCTCGGGTCGAGTCTATCTTGTACAGATCCTTGAACAGTCTCTGTCGGATCCGGGCCAAGGCCCCCGCGTGTTTCCGGGCAATGAGTGCCACGTCGGCCGTCTTCCAAACGGGTACCGTCATGCCCAGCGAGAGACCAAGACCTGTCAGCAGCACCGTGATTTCCTTGATCGTCCTTCGACCGCAGTTTTTCAGACCCAGTAGGTCGTGCTCAACGCAGCCCACGAGATCTCCGATACGGACGACACCCAGCTTCTCCACGCATCCCGCGGCGCGAACAGACAGCCCTAGGTCCGAGACCTTGAGCAGCAGCTCGATGGGCATCGCATCGATCGAGTCTATCGGACGACGCATGGCGACGGACTCGCCGGGGCTTGGTAGAGCGAGGCTGCCTGACGAGCAACGCGGTTGAGCGTCTCGAGGACCTCAGAGAGCGCGTCCTCGATTTCCGCAAAGTGGCCGCGGCGGTTCAGTTCGAATGCCAAGGCGAGCGCGTACTCAGAAAACGCGACCTCATACGCGAGCCGGAGGAAAACAGGATCATGGACATCGCCGGAGCCCAAAGCCGCCTTGAATTGCGGGTGGTCGAGGTTGATGTGGATTTGGCGCCCGTCGGGCTGGTATTGGGCGCGATTCTCTTCCACCCCCATCGGGCGGAAATCGATGCTGAAACCGCCCGGCGGTCTTCGCCGACCGTCTTGCTTTCTACCCGCCGCTTTACCCTTCTTTGGCTCGTCCTCTCTGCCTGGTGCGACCTCAGGATTCAGGTTCCTCGGTTGGTCCCCGCCGGCGCCGCCGTCGCCAATTGCCCCGGGCTCGCCAGTAGGTCGGATGATCTCTGTGGGCTCCTGGCTTCCGAAGATGAAGTCATCGTCACCCATGGTTCCCGTCGGTTCACTGTCTCCGAAGTCAACGGCGCCTCGCGCCTTGGCACGGGCTTTCGCAACAAGCGCGCGGAACTTCGAGAAGTCGTCGTTGATGAGCTTGGCAATCTCATCGGCCTGCTTGGCAAGTTGTCTTGCCTGCTCTGACTCTCGACGACGCTTTTCCTCGGCGACCAATTCCTTCCGCAGCTTCTCGACGTTGACGCCGATGAAGGCGAGTGCCGCCTGGACAACCTCGTTGGCTGGGTTCATCTGCATGGAGCGACTCATGTCGAAAGGTGCTATTGCTGACTTGTCCTTGTCCAGCTGAGGGATGTCGATCTCGCCAAAGATGTAGTTCGACATGTCTTTCCCCTCTGCGCCGGCCAGGGTGGTTTCCTGCCATACACCGTTCGAGAAGATGGAAACGCCCCGCTCGTTGTCGGACAGAGGCTTCGCGGCCACACTCAGGGCAAGGGCACATGGTCCGAGCTTGGCCGCGAACTGGCCCTCCGGAACGAAGCTCATCGTGCGAATCGCAGTCGGGGGAACGTACTGGCATTCGTGGTTGTTCACCCACACAGTCACGTGGTGGGGCCAGTGCGCGAGGTGCTTCTCGATCCACGCGATAACGACTCGCTGATCCAGCTTAGGTAGCGCGATCTGCTCTATCTCGACTAGCGTCCCGTTGGGGTCGGGAACTGCGAGTTCCCTCTCGAGAGTCCTGACCGGTATCTCCGAACCGTCCGCCGTGGCCTCGATATCTGCGCGGCACAGAGAGACCTTCGTTCGCCTGCCATTCTTCGTTGTCGTCAGCACGATCCTGTCAGCGATGCCAAATGCCGCCGACTTACCCGTGCCAAACATCCCGCGACCTATCCGGCCGGCCTTGCGATCGAGATTCTCGCCGTGCATTACGAAGAAATTCTCCAAGTCGGCTGCGTCCATCCCTCGACCGTTGTCCTTGATGGATATCTTCTTTCTGGTGTCGTCCAGCCGCACGCGAACGACGGGCGGCGTGTGACCGTCGACGTATTGAAGCCCATTCGCCACGTATTCCCAGACGACCAAGTGCGCGTTCTTGAAGAGCGCAGCGCTCTGCAAGAAGTCGCGGGACACGTGACTCCTCAGCCGGAATTGCCCTGTTTCTCTGGTCATCGAAGGTCCTCCTCGAGAACGATTCTGGCAAGGAACCGAACAGCATCGCCGACCTCCGGGTCACCTCCCAAGACATTGACGATCCGCTGCACTTTTCGCTGGCGAGCATCACCGACGACGTAGGCGTTCAGACGAAAGGCCGACTCCGCCGCATGCCTGCTGATTCGCGCCCCCGCTCCTGCGAGGTACTGCTGGCATGCGTCTGATGCGGCGAACCTCGCCTGCTCCACCTTCCGCCGACGCCTCTCGTCGTTGCCGAGCTTCGATGCCGCGCCCGCGCCGATGATCGGACTATCAGCGCTCTTCCTCGCGAACGTGAGACCAGCCTCCGTGAGTAGCCAGCCGGATGACCCGGTACCGGTCAGGTACTCTCCATTCTTCCTCTTCTTTGCATCCGAGAGGGACACCCGAATGATCTCGAGGTCTATCTGGTCCGGGTAGTTACGCCAGGTGAATCGACCGGGCGCCAGTGCATTGGCCTTCATCGCGACGTGCTCGGTGTCAACCTCCTTCGCGTCACCGCCCAAGAGATAGACAGCGAGAGTCACAATCTCGTAGTTCGACAACGTATGTGTCTTCGGAGCCAAGGATCGAGCCTCATCCGTCAAGTCTGAACTCCTGCCTCTTCGTGGGCGCAGCGGAATCGAAACGCCATCTGCAGTCGCGCACAGCTCCTTCCAGGGCCGAGAGCATCCGGGTGACGTCCCTGTCCGAATACGAGTAGTTGGATCGGTTCGAGAGGTTTCCGACGAGACCGATAGCCTTCAACGCCTTGTTCACGCGGGCGTTCGCTAACCGCAGAAACCGCTGCCTGGCATCTTCTCTTCGACCCATGCCATAGAAATGTTACATTCGCTCGTACATATGTCAAGCACGATAGTACATTTGCCAAATATAGGTGCACTGCCCTGCCACCGAGGACTCCGTCGCAGGTCTGGTGGTCGGTGATGACCTGCCCAAGAGCGGTGAAACCTTCATCCACGACGTGGCCATCTCCTGACGGTACTGCGACCACGTGTTCGTAGAGGGAGCGTTCGCCGACTGGCCGGCCAGGTAGTCTCGGCCGCGTCGTCCCAGCAGGCATCCCGAAGATTGCAGCGCGGACTCCAGAGCATCCGTCTCGACATCTCATCCAGAAAAATCCGGGGATACCAACCGTCCGAGCGCTCTCGAGGTATCATCCGCGCCGGAGATCCCAAATGGCCACAGTCAAACAGGCTCGCCTCACTGCTGCAGAGAAGGTCGATCGTATCCGCCACATCCTCTTCCCCGGCGGCGACATGGACCACGAATGGGACGTCGGGTACCTCGACGACATTGCTCGGGTGGTCCTCGACTACGACCCTAGAACCGGACGGACAAGTTGGCCGCCGGGACAGACGCGCCGCTATGCCAAGTAGTCATCGTCTGGCGAACACTCGACTGACTATCAAGTTGCCTCGGCTTCTCCCCTGCCTCCTCGCCCTGGCTGGCTGTATGCCGCCGTCGTGGGGAGCAGCGGCCCTGCTGCATCCGTCGCGCAAGGTCCTGACCGAGACTCCGCCGCTGCCAGCCGAGAAGGTCGAGATCGTGGCCGACGGGATCGTGCTCAAGGGCTGGCGGTTCCGCGCGGCGGGTGAGCGACGCGGAACCATCGTCTATCTGCACGGCTCGGCCGACAACCGCGCGTCCGTCGCGGGCGTGGCCAAGCGCTACGTGCCCAGAGGCTACGACGTGCTTGCCTACGACAGCCGCGCGCACGGCGATTCGACGGGAGACGCCTGCACCTACGGGTATTTCGAGAAGCGCGATCTGGCCAAGGCAATCGATTCCCTGAAGGTGCCTTCTGCCGCCGTGATCGGCACCTCGCTCGGCGCCGCGGTGGCCTTGCAGGCAGCGGCGGAGGATCCGCGCATCGCCCGGGTCGTGGCCATTTCGACCTTCTCCGACCTCCGCACGGTGGCCAGCGAACGTGCGCCGTTCTTCGCCAGCGCGGGCAACATTCGCGAGGCGATCGCGATCACCGAGCAGCAGGCGGGCTTCGTCGTCGACGAGGTCAGCCCCGTGAAGGCCGCCGCACGCCTGTCGGTGCCGGTGCTGCTCGTTCACGGCGCTGTCGACCACGAAACTCCGCCGGCGCACTCCGAGCGGGTGTACCAGGCGCTCAAAGGACCCAAGCGCCTGCTCCTGCTGGCCAAGAGCGGTCATGCCGTTGGCCTCGATGAGGCGACGTGGCAGGTGATCGACGAGTGGCTGACGCCGCCGACGTGAGTCCCCTCACCCGCCCGCTGCGCGGGCGACCTCTCCCCGCTTCGCTGCGCTCGCGGGGCGAGGTGATACGGCCGCTAGCGCGGCCAGCTTTGCTCCCCTCTCCTCGCTTGCGAGGAGAAGATTGGGTGAGGAGCTGTTTGGGCTGGCACCTCGTGCCCGATTTGGTGTACTGCTCTCCTGCAACCTTGGACGCACCTGACGCAGCCCCCGCGCCGCAATCCGCCACCTCGATCGACGACGCCGTCGCGAAGCTGCGCCGGCTTTTTGCCGACGGGCCGGAACGCGCGGCCGAGTGCGAGCAGAGGCTCGAGGCCCTGCGCGAGAAGTGGCAGTCGAGCCCCGGCGCCTTCTCCCCGACGCACGTGGCGGCCTTGCGCGAGATCGCGGCCTCCTTGCGCGAGCGCAAGAGCCGCGGCGAGCATCTGGGCAAGGCCAAGGCCGTGCTCCGAGAGGTCTTTGGCTACCGCGCGTTCCGGCCGGGCCAGGAGGACATCATCGCCACGGTGCTGGCCGGCCGCGACTGCGTCGGGGTCATGCCCACGGGCGCGGGCAAGTCGCTGACCTACCAGATCCCGGCGCGGCTGCTGGGCGGCACCACGCTCGTCATCTCGCCGCTCATCTCCTTGATGAAGGATCAGGTCGACGCCGTCAACGACGTCGGCCTGCGCGCCACGTTCCTCAACTCCAGTCTGGACTTGGACGAGAAGCGCGAGCGCATCGAGCGCGCCCTGGCCGGCGAGTACGAGCTTGTCTACGCCGCCCCCGAGGGACTCGAAGCCTCGCTCGGCCCGCTCTTCGGCCGCATCAAGCCGCGCCTGGTGGCGGTCGACGAAGCCCATTGCATCAGCCAGTGGGGCCACGACTTCCGGCCCGCGTACCGCAACCTGCTCGGGCTCAAGGCGCGCTTCGGCGGGCCGCCGATCCTCGCCCTGACCGCCACGGCCACGGCCGAGGTCACGGCCGACATCATCCAGCAGCTCGCCATGCAAAGCCCGGCCAGCTATCGCGGCAGCTTCTTCCGGCCCAACCTGCACCTACACGCCTACAAGAAGGGCGACGACGGCCCCAGCACGCGCGAGCGCATCCTGCGCCTGGTGCGCAGCCGGCCGGGCGAAAGCGGCATCATCTACTGCCTGTCCCGCCGCTTGACCGAGCAGACCGCCGACTATCTGCGCGAGCACGGCGTGTCCGCCCTCGCCTATCACGCCGGCATGGAAAGCGACGAGCGCACGCGCGTGCAGGACAAGTTCCGCTGCGACGACATCGACGTCGTCGTGGCCACGGTAGCCTTCGGCATGGGCATCGACAAGTCGAACGTCCGTTACGTCATCCACCGCGACATGCCCCGCTCGATCGAGGGCTACTACCAGGAGATCGGCCGGGCCGGCCGCGACGGCGTGCCGAGCGACTGCGTGCTCTTCTACTCGTGGGCCGACGTCATCGGCTTCGACCGCTTGGTCGAGCAGAACGTCGAGCTTTCGCCCGAGATGCTTTCTCGCCACCGCCAGCGCGTGCGCGAGATGTTCCGCCTCGCCGAGTGGCCGGGCTGCCGCCACCAGGCCCTGGCCGCCTACTTCGGCGAGTCCATCGCCGCGTGCCAGTCGTCCTGCTGCCGATGCGCCGGCTTCGACGTGGTGGCCGAAAGCAAGCCGGCCCCGCGCAAGGCGAAGAAGCGCGGCCCCGCGCTCGCGCCGCCGCCCGCGCCCGCGGCTCCGCCGAGCGAGGAGGAAGCCCTGTTCAATGCCCTCAAGGCCCTGCGCCGCCGCATCGCCGACGCCAAGCACATGCCCGCCTACATCGTGTTCAGCGACGCCACGCTCATCGCCATGGCCGAGCGGCACCCGCGCACCCAAGACGAGCTGCTCGCCCTTCCCGGTGTCGGCCCGCGCAAGCTCGCGGCATACGGGGATGCGTTCTTGGCACTGCTGCGGGAACGGTAGCCCGTCTACCCTACTGTCCCACCCTCATCGGATTCGGGTAGTTGCCGGTCATGAAGAGGATCGAGTAGACGCCGAGCGACTCCTGGAAGTAGTGGTCGTTCTGTATTGTCGTCGAGATCGATTCCTCGATGGCCTCTTTGCGGATGTCGCTGGTGGTCTTGCCGGCGTTGTCGAACGCGGTAATGTACGGACACATGGCCAGGTTCACGGTGTAGGAATTGTGGCCGTAGGCCGGGTCGCAGTTCTTCACCGTACCATCCGTCCCCAGTTGGTGGCAGATGGTCGAGAACCGGTTGGCGTTGGGCTCGGGCGGATTGTTCTTGTAGAAGTTCGTGTAGAAGTCCTGGATGTTGTCCATCTTGGCCTGGATGCGCGACTTGCCGGCATAGTGCGGGGACGAGTTCGGCTTGTTCTCCGGCAGATTCTGGTTGTTGCCGAACCACGCCGCGTCGATGGCCAGGCGCCACAGGGCGCGGCCCCACTCGTAGGGCTCGCCGCCGCCCGAGCTGCACGGCTGGGTGACGTGGCCCTGGTTGCCCATCAGGCCCGGGTGCACGCCGGCTTGGTCGTAGCAGCGCTCGACCAACTCCCACACCGTCTCGGCGGTCTTGTACCAGAAGTCGCGGTAGGTCTGGCCGTTCGACGCCTTGGCGTCTTCGCCAAGCTTCGCCGCCAGGAAGTCGCCGAACACGCGGAAGTATCCCGGCGGGTAGTAGTCCACGTAGACCGTGTTGTCGGTCTTCTCGGCGTAGTCGCACTTTTCGGCGGTGCAGTAGGCCTTGTCCCAGCTGTCGCCGGCGGTCGGGTAGTTGTAGCCGTCGCCGTACTTGCTGTTGATTTCGCACTCCATGCCCTTGAGCCATTCGATGGCGATGTCGGTGAAGTCGTCGGGCCATTGCAGGGCCGCGTACACCAGGCCGATGGCGATGTCGACGTCGCCGTCGAACGCGCTGTCGTCGGTGCCGGACGCGTCGGGCTGCAGACAATCACCGCTGTCGTTCCAGATCCAGCCCATCAGGTGGCAATACTTCTTGTTCGACCGGAAACGGCGGACGAATTCCCAGAGCTTGCCGACCAGCTCCTTGTCGCCGATGGCCGCTGCGATGGCGATGCCGTAGCCTTGGCCTTCGCTCACCGTTCCTTCGGGGATATCGCTATGCACGCGCGCGGTGCCGGCGCCGCAGGCATTGCCGTCCTCTTCGATCCAGTTCTCCTTCCAGAGCTGGTAGCGCTCCCACACGAAGGCATTGAACAGATCCTGGACCGTGGCCTGGTCGGGATAGATGTACGAGAGCGAGCCACCGTAGGGATACATGTACTTGGTTTCGTCATAGGGAAACCAGGCCCCGTTGCCGAAGCCCACGGT
>JAFGPX010000189.1 GCA_016935975.1 Deltaproteobacteria bacterium | reverse complement strand
GTTGTTGAAGCCGAACATGCCGGTCAAGCCGAGCTCGAGGTACGTGTTCGGGCTTAAGTCGTAGTAGTTCTTCAGGTGGAGCAGCGTGCTCGGCACGGTGAAGTGCTCGCCCGAGAAAAGCGCGTCGCTCGTGCCGTTGACGACCTCCAGGGTCAGCTCGTTGACGTGCGCCCACAGCGACGGCATCAGCCACTCGACCACGAGGCCATCGCCGACGAGCCCCTCGTCGCCCAGCACCTGGGTCAGTGCCAGGGGGTAGTCCGTCTGGTCGAGATCGTGATCGTGCCAGCGGTTCAAGATGCCGAAGCTCTGCCGGACGCGTCCGACCCCGAACGACAGCGACGGGATGATCCCGAACCAACGGATGTAGACCTCTTCGACGTGAAGGCCATGGTGCGGACAGACGTGGAAGGCGCTCTTGAACAGCGAGTAGGGGTCGAGCACGTGCTGCAAGTGCAAAGCGAGGGCGCGAACCGGGATGCCGCTGCGATCGGACTCTCCCGCGTAGAACTTCGTGCCGTCGACGATCAAGCCCGCCAGCATGTCGGCCGAGAAGGTGATCTCGGGGTTGAGCTCCTGCAGCGCCAGCGACCCCGCCAGGAACTCGCGTTCCTCGGGCTTGGGCTCCTCTGCGGCCGCGCGGGCCTCGTTCTGCGCGTCCTGGACCATGCGCTCGACAGCCTCGGCCTCCAGCCGTTCGGCGAGCGCCGCGTTCTTCTCTTCCAGTACGCGCAGGCGTTCCTCAATCCGCTGCTCGCGTGTCTCCGTCGTCTCGGTTTCCGATGGTTGCCCCGGGGGAGGGCTTGTCTCGCTCGCGGTGGAAGAGGCTGCCTGCGCTTGCGCAGGCAGCCCGTGGCAACACGCGACGAGGCATGCCACTTTGCCCAACCCAT
Organism: Deltaproteobacteria bacterium; assembly: GCA_016935975.1. Lineage (GTDB taxonomy): Bacteria > Myxococcota_A > Polyangia > Fen-1088 > Fen-1088 > Fen-1118. The sequence goes on along the minus strand of JAFGPX010000189.1, from coordinate 18,077 downwards.
GGGCCCATGCTGTCTTTCGAATCATGCTGTCTTCTCTCCCTTCGTGGTATGCGACTTCGCCGTATGCGACTTCCCCGCGTCGACTGCACGGGCCAACGTGCGGGACGTGGGTTGCGTGTTCGTCCGGCCAAGGAGGGCCGGCGGTCCGGGGCCGGCGTGAAGGCGCGCCCCGGGAAGCCCGGGCGCACGCAGGCCGACGCGGGAACGCCCGGGCCCGGGGCCACTAGGCAACGGCCAAGGGGGGCGAGGTCTTGGGCGCCGACAGCAGCAGCGGGCAGATGACGAAGCCTTCCTGACAGGGCCGATCGGCGGCGACACCGCGGTCCGCCACCACGGCGCCCGCGGTCTGGCCGGAAGTCAGAAGCGGAACGCAAAGCGCGCAGCAATTCAGGATGGGACAAGGGACGTGGGCGTTCGGGGCGTACTCATGTTCTGCCGTCGCTATCGGGAGAGGGATGCGTTCGCGCGTCAGGGTGGCCCATGCAGCGTACGTCGCTTGCCGTCGGCCGCGGGGGATGTCCTCGATCCGGTGGTGCTCCTCGCAGTACTGGTGTCCGTGGTCCAGGGAAGCCAGGTGGGCGAGCTGGATGGACGGGGCCAGCCCGACAAGGCCAACAACGGACGCCGCCGCGAGATTGCGCAGCGCCTTGCGCGTACCGTGAGGCTGGAGGCTGGCTTTGTGTCGCATCGCGAAGAGGGGGCCGATGCCCGTGCATCGAGTAATGGCCTGTGAATGCAACACAGGCAAAAAAAAGAGTCAATGCATCCCGGCACGCGACCGTGCCACGCAAGGCCGGCGTCTTCCCGTCGTGGCGGTCTTTCGTGGGTACGGGTTTTGCGTGGACAACCACGAGGCAACGCTCTTGAATGCGATCACGCAGACACCGCGTCCTTCGGATTTCACGTATGGGGCAGGAGCGAGCATGGAAGAAGCCGGTCGACAAAGACGAGGCCAATGGCTGGATTTCCGGCGCCACCAGCCCGGACATCCCGGCGACTGGAACATAATGTTCCGATGGGTGAGCGCTGCGAAGAAGCCAGCCCCCAATCGGTGATAGGTTCCCCAGCCGTGTGCAGTCCTCTCTCGACGTCCGCGCTCTCTCTTGGCGATCGCATTCTTCGCGCCTTCTGGCGGTGCCTGCCCAAGCACGCGCTTTCCCGGCTACTGGGCGCCATCTGGCGCATCCCGCTGCCGCGCTTCGTTCGCGGCCCCGTGCTCTCGCTCTTCGCGAGGACGTGCGCTATCGACGTGGGCGCGGCGGAGAAGCCCCTGCGGGAGTACGGGAGCGTCCACGATTTCTTCGTGCGCCGACTCCAGCCCGGCGCGCGCCCCATTCCCCCCGAGGCCGACGCGATCCTCTGCCCGGCCGACGGTCGCATCGTGGAGACCGGCTCGGCCACCTCGGGCAAGATGATGAGCGCGAAGGGGATGGAGTTTTCGCTGCGGGAGCTTCTCGCCGATGCCGAGGCGGCCCGCCAACTCGAGGGTGGGCCGTACGCGATCGTCTATCTGTCTCCCAGCGACTACCATCGCGTTCACGCGCCCATCGACGGGCGTGTCATGGCGTGGCTGCACGTGCCCGGTCAGCTGTTCTCGGTGGCGGGAGCCAACCTGCGGCGGGAGCCGAGGCTCTTCGCGAGGAATGAGCGCCTGGTGACCCTCCTCGACGGAGACACGGTGGGCCCGTGCGCCTGCGTGATGGTGGCTGCGTTCGGCGTGGGCGACATCAGCGCGAGCTACGATGGCGAGGGCGACGCTCGCCACAGGCACGTCGCGGATGGCGCGGTGCTGGCCAAGCGCTTCGTCTCTCCGCCGCGGGTGCGCAAGGGGGACGAGCTGGGTATCTTCCACCTCGGCTCGACCGTGATCGTGGTGTTCGCGCCGGGCCAAGTCGAACTGTCTCCGTTGCCTTGCGGGGCTTCGGTTCGGGTTGGACAGAGCATCGGCCGCGTACTTCGCGGCCAGCCCGATATCGCACGAGCTTCTCAGTCATGAACAAACTCCGGCTTGCCCACCTGCCAACGCCGCTTTGGCACAACAGCGCTCTCGACGAAATGGTCGGCGCCCAAGTGTGGGTCAAGCGCGACGACATGACTTCGGGCGCCGCGGCCGGCAACAAGCTGCGCAAGCTCGAATACCTGCTCGGCGACGCCTTGCATCGCCGAGCGACGGTCGTGCTGACCTGCGGCGGCGTGCAGTCGAATCATGCGCGCGCCACCGCCGTTGCGGCCCGCGAGCTCGGCATGCGTGCCCTCCTGTTCCTGGGCACGCCGGACGGCAAGCCGCCCGCGCAGGCCACCGGCAACCTGTTTCTCGATCTCATGGTCGGGGCCGGATTGCGTTTTCTTGCGCCCGATCAGTACCGGCAGCGCCAGGCGCTGATGGAGGAGGCCGCGCGCGAGATCGCCGCGCAGGGCGAGCGAGCGTACGTCATCCCGATGGGCGGCTCGACTGGCCTGGGGGCGCTCGGCTACGCCGATGCCATGCGAGAGGTGCGGCAGCAGCTCGACGGCGGGCAGGGCGGCGGGCCGGCCGGCTTCGACGCGGTCGTGTGCGCGTGCGGGTCGGGCGGCACCGCGGCCGGATGCGTGATCGGCGCCCGCGCTTTCGGCGTCGCCCCCAGGGTGTGCGCCATGGCGGTGTGCGAGGACGAAGCGACTTTCCGCAGCGCCATCGCCGACATCGTGGTCCAGGCCGGCGCCATCACCGCTCCGCCCGGCCCACCGGCGGATCTCCACGTGTACGATGCCTGGAAGGGGCCGGCGTACGGCGTCGCCAGCGATGAACAGCGCCACTTCATCGTGGAAGTCGCCGAACGTTCCGGCCTCGTCCTCGATCCCGTGTACACCGGCAAGGCCTTGTTCGGACTTGCCCGGCTGCCCGACAAGCCCCGACGCGTGCTCTTCTTGCACACGGGCGGATTGCCCGGCCTGCTGGCCCAGTGCGAGGCCATGTTCCCGCGGTTGCCACGATGAAGAGGCGCAAGAAGCTCTCGCCTCCGCCTTGCGTGCCCGCGATTGCCACCGACGCGATTCTCGAGAGCATCTCCGACGGGGTATTCACCATCGACCGCAACTGGCGCATCCTGTCGTTCAACCGCGCGGCCGAGCAGATCACGGGCGTCGCGCGCGAAGACGCCGTCGGCCGGCGCTGCTCGGACGTGTTTCGCGCCAGCATGTGCGAGACCGAGTGTGCCTTGCGACACACCATGGAGAGCGGCGCGGCGCTGGTGAACAAGACCACCTTCATCGTGACCGCCGAAGGCAAACGCATCCCGATCAGCGTATCGACCGCCTTGCTGCGGGATCGGCACGGCCGCGTGGTGGGCGGGGCCGAGACCTTCCGCGACCTGACCCTCATCGAGGAGCTGCGCAAGGAAATCAAGGGACGCTTCCAGGTCGGGGACATCGTCAGCCACAGCCCGGCCATGCGCCGCATCCTGGAGGTGCTGCCGCGCATCGCCGAGAGCGAGAGCACCGTGCTCGTGCAAGGCGAGACCGGCACGGGCAAGGAGCTTGTCGCACGCGCCATCCACGGCCTCAGCTCTCGTCGCGACGGGCCGTTCGTGGCCGTCAACTGCGGGGCCCTGCCCGACACCCTGCTCGAGTCCGAGCTTTTCGGATACAAGGCCGGCGCCTTCACGGGCGCCACGCGAGACAAGCCCGGCCGTTTCGCCCTGGCCCGCGGTGGAACGCTATTTCTCGACGAGATCGCCGAGGTGAGTCCGGCCTTGCAGGTCCGGCTGCTGCGCGTTCTGCAGGAACGGCAGTTCGAGCCGCTCGGCGGCACGCGCGCGGAGAACACCAACGCCAGGGTCGTCGCCGCGACCCATCGCGACCTTGCCGCCCAGGTGCAGAGCGGGGCTTTCCGCCAAGACCTCTACTATCGCATCAAGGTCGTGAAGCTCGAGCTGCCGCCCCTGCGCCGGCGCCGCGAAGACATCCCGTTTCTGATCCAACACTACATCGCGCTGTTCAATGCGGTCCGCAACAAGCAGGTGAGCGGCGTGAGCCCGGACGCTATGGGCGTGCTTTTGGCCCACGACTACCCGGGCAACGTGCGCGAGCTGCAGAACATCATCGAGCACGCCTTGGTGCTGCTCGGCGAAGGACAGATCGAGCTTGGCCACCTTCCGAGCGAGCTCGTCCCGGTTGCGCGCCCGTCGCTTGGCGAGGGCAACATGAGCGACGCGGTCAAGGCCGCCGAAAGCCAGGCGATTCGGCAGGCACTCGCGCGTCACCGCGGCAACCGCGTCGCCGCCGCGCAAGCCCTGGGCATGCACCGAAGCACGCTCTTCCGCAAGACTCGCGCGCTGGGCATCGCCCCGCCCGGGCGGGACGGGCGGACGCGCCGCTAGCCGAACCCGCGAGGTTCTCGAGTTGCGCAGGCGCAACTATCCAGGCGGGTTTCGTTGTATTCGTGCAACTATGCCAAAGGGCGGTCCGGACGACGGCCTCACCCAACCCGCGAAAACCACGGCCGATTTCCGCCGTCCCGAGGAGCCGCGCGCCGATGGCCCGGTTCCTGCTTCGGGCGAAGTCATGGCGGTACGCGCACCATGAAGGCAGCCCTGACCATCTGGGAAGGAAGGATCTCGCCGGTCTTCGACGTCAGTCGGGAAGCGCTGATCCTGACCGTGGAGAACGGCGTCGTCACGAGCCGCCACAGCGAGAGCATCGAGGCCCCCGCCCCGGCCGCCAAGATCGAACGGCTGCTGACCCTGGGCATCGCGACGCTCGTGTGCGGCGCCATCTCCGCACCGCTGCAGCATGCGTTGAGCGTGAGGGGAGTCAAGGTCATCGCGTTCGTGGCGGGCGAGATCGACGAGGTCGTGGCCGGCTTCCTGGCCGGGAGACTTCCGACCGAGGCGCTTTCCATGCCAGGCTGCTGCCGGGAACGGAAGCGATTCCGTGGGAGGCGCGATCGGGAAGGCGGGGGAGGCGGTGGCAGGCGCCGAGGGCGACGGTAATCAATGCAGGCAACGGAAAGGAGACGACACATGCCGGGAAGAAACGGAATGGGTCCAAGAGGACAAGGTTCGAGAACGGGAGGAGGGCGGGGACGGGGTGGCAACTTCGACGGCGCAAGCGACAGGCTGCCGCAGCAACCGGGCTACGGCATGGGCCGTGGTGGGCGGGGTGGCATGCGGCGGCGCCGTCAAGAAAACCAAGCGTGGCCCGCGCCGAGTTGGGCGAGCGGGATGGAGCCCGCTGCCAATCGGCCGACGGGGTTTCCCCAGCGGGGAGGAGTGGTCGCGCTGAAAGAGCATGTCGCGCTGATCGAGCGCGGGCTCGACGAGCTGAAAGCGAGAATCCGAGAGATCGAGTCGGCCACGCCGGCCCCTACGGGAAAGGATCGCAAATGAAAGTCGCGGTCAGCGCCACGGGCTCGACCCTCGACGCAGCGGTGGATTCGCGCTTCGGTCGCTGCTCCGCCTTCGTTTTGGTCGAAACCGACGACATGAGCTACGAAGTCGTCGAGAACGCCGCTGTGGGACGGGCGGGCGGGGCCGGGATAAGGGCCGGCGAGTTGCTGGCGCACAAGGGAGTCCGGGTTCTTCTGACCGGCAACTGTGGTCCCAATGCCTACGAGACGCTCAAGGCGGCGGGGATCGACGTGTTCGTGGGTTGCCATGGGACCGTTGCCGAGGCGATCCGGAGCTACAAGCTCGGACAGTTGCAGCCCGCGTCGTCCCCCAATGTTGCGAGCCACGCGGGCATGGGAGGTGGACGTCGATGAGCATGGAACGCGGCTTCGGCCGCGCGCGAGGCGGTGGCAAGCACCGCGGGGGCGACCAGTGTCGAGGTCGTGGCCCTCGCGGACGCGCCGCGAGACGCATGGACCGGCCGCGCCTGCCGGCACCCCTGTGGCTCGCCGGGCCGGCGCCGACATTGCGGCGGGAGCCGGTGGGATGAACAAACCGCTCGTCATCGCCGTGGCCAGCGGCAAGGGGGGCACCGGCAAGACGACGTTCGCCACCAATCTCGCGGTCGCCATGGCCGAGGCCGGCGATCCCACCGTGTACGTGGATTGCGACGTGGAAGAGCCCAATGGGCACATCTTCCTCAGGCCGACCATCACCGATTCCTTGGAAGTGTCCATCCCGGTTCCCGTCGTCGATGAGAATCGCTGCACCCTCTGCGGCGCTTGCGGCCCGGCTTGCCGCTACTCGGCCATCGCGGTCCTGCCGAACAAGGTCCTGACCTTCCCCAAGCTCTGCCACGGTTGCGGCGGTTGCGCGCTGGCTTGCACCCCGGGCGCGATTCGCGAGGTGCCGCGCATCACCGGCAAAGTCGAGATCGGCGTGTCGGGCCGCCTTGGCTTCGTGCAGGGACGGCTCGACGTCGGTGAAGCAATGGCGCCGCCGGTGATTCGCGCGGCGTTGGGGGCGGCGGCCAAGGGCCGCACGCTGGTCATCGATGCTCCTCCAGGGACGTCGTGTCCGACCATCGAGTCCGTCAGGGCCGCGGACGTCGTGCTGCTCGTGGCCGAGCCCACGCCCTTCGGCCTGAACGACCTGAAGTTGGCCGTGGCGATGTTGCGTGCGCTGGGCTTGCCTTTCGGCGTGGCGATCAACCGCGCCGGTATCGGTGACGACGCGGTGTCTAGCTACTGCGCCAGCGAACGAATACCCGTGCTCGTCGAAATCCCCAACGATCGAGAGATAGCCCGCGCCTACTCCCGAGGCGAGCTGGCCGTCGTCGCCTTGCCGCATCTCCGACAGAGCTTCCTCGCCCTGCGCGACAGACTGGCCGAGCTGGCGCTGACGGCGAAACCTCAGGTCGCCAAGAGACCCGTCGTCTTCGCCCCCGTGGCGACTCCAACGCACGATCCGTCCGAGGAGAATCTGCCTCGTGGCTCCAGCGACGCCGCCCGCGAGCTCGTGGTCATCAGCGGCAAGGGCGGCACGGGCAAGACGAGCATCCTCGCCTCGTTCTTCGCGCTCGCCGACAAAGCTGCGGTGGCCGACTGCGACGTGGATGCCGCCGATCTCCATCTGGTTCTCGATCCCACCGTGCGCGCGCGCCAGCCCTTCAGCGGCGGCAGCACGGCGGTCATCGATGCCAAGCGTTGCACGGGCTGCGGCGTGTGCGCCGCGCGCTGCCGCTTCGATGCCGTTCGGGCTCCGGTCGACGCGGGCGTCACCAGCTACGACATCGATGCGCTGTTCTGCGAAGGTTGCGGCGTGTGCGTCGACGTCTGCCCCGAAAGGGCGGTGACGTTGATGCCGACGATAAACGGCGAGTGGCGCATCTCCGATACCCGACGGGGCCCCATGGTGGATGCGCGCCTGGGTATCGCCCAAGAGAACAGCGGCAAGCTCGTGTCGCTGGTGCGGCGAGAGGCGCAGGCGGTGGCGCGCTCGCAGCGGCGCGATTTCTTGCTCGGCGACGGCTCGCCCGGCATCGGTTGTCCGGTCATCGCCTCCATCACCGGGGCGAGCCTGGTGCTCGTGGTGACCGAGCCAACCCTCTCGGGCTTGCACGACCTCGGGCGAGTCGCCGAGCTGTGCCGGCAGCTTCACGTCAAGGCGTGCGTCTGCATCAACAAGGCGGATCTCAATCCCGAGATCGCGTCCGCGATAGAGGCGGATGCCGGGCGCCGGGGGATTCCCGTGTTGGGGCGCATCCCCTACGACGACTCGGTCACGCGAGCCCAGATGAAACGCGTCGCCGTGGTGGAAGACGGCGACGGCCCGGTCGCCGCGGAGATTCGCGCGCTCTGGGAGCGGGTCAAGACCGCGATGGAGGGAGCGTAGGCCATGGCCGCCCGCCCCGGCGTGCTCTATGCTTCGTCGCCCGAAGCGCTTGGGCGCACAAGCCATCCCGTGCGCCACGGCTCCGCCTCCGTGCGCGAGGTCGTGGCGGATTTCAAGGACACGCTACTCTCTCAAAAGGAAGCAAGACCAGCATGACCCAAGACAAGACCTGCAAGACCTGCAACGATTCGGGGTGCGGGGCGCAAGCCCAGCGCCCGGGCGAGCGCGACGAGGAATTCCGCGAGCGCCAGGCACTGCTCTCGCGCATGTGCCGGATCAAGCACAAGATCATGGTTCTGTCGGGCAAGGGAGGCGTGGGCAAGAGCACGGTGGCGGCCAACCTCGCGACCGCGCTGGCCCTGGCCGGCAAGAGCGTCGGTCTGCTCGATGTCGACATCCACGGCCCGAGCGTTCCCAAGCTTCTGCATCTCGAGGGCACCCCCATCTCGGGCAGCGACAACACTATCGACCCGGTGGAGATCACTTGCGGAGCGGGCAGACTGAGCGTGATGTCGATCGGGTTCTTGCTGCGCGAACGCGACGACGCGGTCATCTGGCGCGGTCCGAGGAAATTCAACGTCATCAAGCAGTTCCTGCGGGACGTCGCCTGGGGCGATCTCGACTATTTGGTGATCGATTCTCCGCCGGGAACGGGGGACGAGCCCTTGACCGTGGCCCAGCTCATCGAGGGAGCGGACGGCGCGGTCATCGTGACCACCCCGCAAGAGGTAGCCGTGCAGGACGTGCGTCGCTGCATCGGCTTCTGCCGACAACTCGGCCTCCCCGTGCTCGGGGTGGTCGAGAACATGAGCGGCTTCACCTGCCCGAAGTGCGGCGAGATGGTCAGGATCTTCGGCACCGACGGGGGCCGCAGGATGGCCGAGGAGATGAGCGTCCCCTTCCTCGGGGCCATCCCGATCGAGCCCGAGGTCGTAGTCTCCGGCGATAGCGGCGCGCCCATGGTGCAGGCCAACCCGCACAGCGAAACCGCCAAGGCCATGGGGCGCATCGTGCGCGTCTTGCTCGGGCCGGAGCTGGGCCAGGCGGATGCGCAGCCGGCCAAGAGCGGTCGGCCGATGAAGATCGCGGTGCCCGTGACGGGCGGCGCGCTGTCGTCCCACTTCGGGCATTGCGAGCAATTCCTCCTGGTCGATGTCGACTTGCAGGACAAGACCGTCGGTCGCCGTCAGCTCCTCACGCCGCCCGCGCACGAGCCCGGCGTTTTGCCGCAGTGGCTGCACGGGCAGGGCGCGACCGTCATCATCGCTGGCGGCATGGGCTCCCGCGCGCAGAGTCTTTTCGGCCAGCATGGCATAGAGGTGGTGCTGGGGGCGTCGGGGGACGATCCCGACCGTCTGGTACGCGAGTTCCTCGACGGCCGGCTCGTCACGGGGGCCAACATCTGCGATCACTAGCCCGCGGCGTCTATCCGGAGCAGCAGCATGGGAAGAAGAAACGGCTCGTCCATGGCAACCCCCGCTGGCGTCGATCGAACGCCCGTTTCCGGCTCGGCCGCCGGCGGCCGAGATGCGGCAACCGTGTCCCGCAAGCTGGCGCTCGTCTTTGCGCTGCTGTGCGGGGTGGGCGTCGCGTTTTCGATCGAGCTGACCCGCGTCCACGTTTTCGTGCACACCGACCCCGACTACCACTCGTTGTGTGCGATCAGCAAGGGCATCAACTGCGAGACGGTGGCGCTCTCCCCCTACGCGGTATTCGCGGGGCTTCCGGTGGCGGTGTGGGGCATCCTCGGCTATCTCGTCATGGGGCTGCTCGCGCTTTCGGGCTTGCGCCGGCGGCGGCCGCGTCCTACTTGGCCCTGGGGTCTCCTGCTCCTGCTCACGTGCTTCTCCGCCCTCACGTCCGTGGTCTTAGCCTACATCTCCGTCACGCAGATCGTCTCGGTCTGTGTCTTCTGCATCGGCTCGTACGCGGTCAACGCAGTGCTGCTGCTGGTCGCCGTCATCGCCTGGCGGCAAGCTCGCGTCCGGACGCTGGCTCTCGTGCTCTCCGATGCCAAGGCTCTCATCGAGCATCGCCTGCTCGCCGTGAATCTGTCCGTCGCCGGCGTGGCCCTACTTGTCGGCCTCGAGATGCTCGTGCCCCACTACTGGAAGGCGCCCGGTTGGAACGACCTGCCCCGGCTGCCCTCGGGGATTGACGACAATGGCCACCATTGGATCGGCGCGCTCAAGCCGACCCTGACCATCGTCGAGTTCTCCGACTACGAGTGCCCGCACTGCCGCCGGGCCCACAAGGACGCCCGGCTCCTGGCCGCCAAGCACCCGAACCGGATACGCCTGATCCATCGCCACCTGCCGCTCGATATGGCCTGTCACCCGGGTCTGGTCCGGCCCTTCCACGAACATGCCTGTCGCTTTGCCGAGGCGGCCGAGTGTGCCGGGCTGCAGGGGCGCTTCTGGGAAATGAACGACGCCCTCTTCTCGACGCAGGACAAGGTGAAGGCCAAGAACCTGGACCCGATGGATCTCGCGGTCCGTCTGGGCCTCAACTGCTCCGAGTTCGAGCAATGCATGAAGGCCCACACCACGGCTGCGCGCCTCGCCAGCGACGTGCAGGAAACCATGGCGAGACGGTTCAACGGGACGCCGACCTTCCTGGTTGGCGAAGCGGTGTTCCTGGGTAGGATTCCCGACGCGGAGCTGGCGCGGCTTCTAGGCGAGTGACCATGACGACGGCATCGGATCCGGCGCACGAGCGACTGCGGGCTTTTCGCGCGCGCAACCAGCGCTACCTCGATCTCGGCCACGATCGCGCGCGCGCCGCGCGCTTCATCGTCGAGAGTGCGCCTTCGTGCCCCGGGCCGGCCCTGGATGTCGGGACGGGCAAGGGTCTGCTCGCCGTCGCCCTGGCGCAAAAGGGGCTCGATGTCGTCTCCGTGGACGTGGACGTCGCCGAGCAGGCCTTGGCCCGGCTGCTCGCCGGCGAGGCCGGCGTGGACCGTCGCATCCATTTCCTGCACGGCGACGCGGCCCGCCTGTCCTATCCCGAGGAGCACTTCGGCTGCGCCGCCATGATGGATGTGCTGCACCACCTCGCCGACCCGGGCCCCGTGCTCCGCGAGATGGCGCGCGTGCTCCGGCGTGGGGGGGTGGCCATCCTGGCGGACTTCGACGAGGAGGGTTTCGCGCTCGTGGCGCGCGTGCATCGGGACGAAGGCGGCGCCCACGCGAGAACGGCAACCACGGTGCCCCTGGCTCGGGATATGTTGCTTGCCGCCGGCTTTCGTTGCAGCCGGCAGACCCGAGGCTGCTTGCACGACGTGGCGGTGTTGACCAAACCGTGAAGCCGATGGAGAGCCGTTTGATGCCGACCGGAAGCCACACCGACGGGACCGCGCCATGAGGAAGACGAGATACCTGACGGCCGTTGCCTGCCTGCTCGTGCCGCAGGCCGCGGCCTTCGCGCAAGTCGAGGAGCAAGTGCGGGGGCTGCTTTCCGCGGGCAAGGCCGCCGAGGCCATTCCCTTGCTCAAGGCCGAGATCGAGCGGCAACCTCAGGCCAAGAACCTGCGGCTCTGGCTGGCGCGCGCCTATCTCGACGACGACAACAACTTCTGGGCCCTGCGCACCGTCGGGGCCGCCGCCGCGCTTGCCCCCGAGGACTGCAATCTGACCCTGTGGCAGGCCTTCGTCCAGCTCAGGCAAGGCGCATTCGATCCGGCGCGCGAGTTGCTGCAGACGGCTTGCGGCAAATCGGCCCCGCTCGCGGCCCGCCGCGCCCTGCTCCTGGCCCTGCTCGAGCAGCGGGCGGGCACGCCCCTCGCGGCACAGACTCATCTCGACCAGGCCCGTGCCGAGAGCTTCGCCTTTGCCGAGGATCGACTGGCCATCGCCCAATTGCAGACGCAGCTCGATCCGGGCTATCTCGCGCCGCTCTCGGGCCGGCTGGACCTGGCCCTGGGGGGCACCACGAACGCGCGTGCCGGCTCGCCGGTAGATCCCGAGAGCCAGGGGAATGGAGCGCGCAGCTTGGCGGTTCAAGTCGTGGGCGGCATGCGTTTCGTCTATCCCCATCGCGGTTGGGCACGGCTTTCCTTGGAAGGCGACGTGCGCGGCCAGGGCTACCAAGCGGAAGCCGGAAGGGATTTCAGCTACTTGCTACTCGGCGGCCGGCCCGGGCTGCTGCTTTACGGCGGGGGGCGAAGCGCGCTGCTTGCGTATCGCTATGAATCGCTCTTGCTCGCCGGTGGCGACCGCTACACCGAGGGACCGATGTGGTTCTTCGACGCCCACCGCGGGGAGTGGGAGCTGGAAGTCCTACCCGCGCTCTCCCTGTTCGGCGGCGCGGGCCGGCGCGGGTTTCGCGAGATCGGCAGAACGCGCACGGAGATCGACGGTGGCATGGGCACCACCTTCGGGATTGGACCGCGGCTGCGCATCATGGGTGCGCTGGCCGCCCGCTACTACGACGCGAAGAACGACGCCTACGATCTACGTGGCGTTTCCTTGCTGCTCTCGGCGGATCTGCGCCTGGCGCGTCGCTGGTTGGCGCGCGCCAACGTCATGACCAGCGCGGACGACTATCCCCGTTCGACCGGCTACTTCGACGCCGCCGCACCCACCGCCTTGCGCCGCGATGTCGTGCTCAGGCTCTCGGCCAGCGTTTTCGCTCCGCCGGTGCGGCAGCACCTCAAGCTCGGCCTGACCTACGAGTACGCGGTGCGCGACAGCACCGCCGCTCCCTACGACTACCGGGACCACCGCTTGCTGGCCAAGCTCATTTGGACCTTCACCGCGGATCCCTGGTTGCCGCGCGCACTCTCGCCGGCCGGGCACGTGCCCCTCGACTACGGCCTCGGCACGACGGAAGTCGGCGAGCGTGTGCAGGATCTGCTGCGCCAGAGCGAAGCCGCGCAGAGGAGCTCGTCGTGTCGGGAGTAGCGGCGCCGCACCCCGCGCGCGCGGTCGCGCGCGACGCGCTCCTCGTGCTCTTGGGCAGCGCGGTCGTGGGTAGCGCGGTCAACGCCTTGCGCCCGAGCGGCATTCCCTTCGTGCAGAAGACCGAGTACCAAATCCTGGTGCCCTGTCCCGAGGGGTCGGGCGAGGCGCCGGGCATGGCCCCGAACGATCCTTCGCTCTGGGAGCCGCGCACGCTGCTCGTCGACGCGCGCCCGGCCTCCGAGCACCAGCGCTGGCATCCGCAAGGAGCGCGGCACCTTCCCTTCGACTACCTGGAGCCGGCGCCCAAGGCAGAGGTGGAGCGGATCGCCTCGTCGGGCGCGGCGCGTGTCGTGGTCTTCGGCGACGGCGGCAATCCCGACACCGGCGAGCAGCTGGCGCGCGAGCTGGCGGGCGCAGGCATTCGCAACGTCTTCTTCGTCCAAGGCGGAGCCGAGCCCCTCGCGGCTGCGGCTGCGGCGCGAGGGGGGCGATGAGGCGAATCCTCCAGTGGCGCGGTCATGCCTATCTGGCGCTGGCGGCCCGCGTGTACGTCGGGGTCATCTTCCTTGCGGCCTGCTGGCACAAGATCGTCGAACCGGGTTCCTTTGCCCTCGACATCGCGACCTATCAGATAATGCCGCTCGCCCTCGTGAACGCGATGGCCATCGTGCTGCCCTGGGTAGAGCTTGCCGCCGGTCTGATGTTGGTCGTCGGCTTTCGCACGCGCGCCGCCGCGCTGCTCGTGGCGGGGATGATGACGATGTTCACCGTGGCCATCGTCATCGCCCTACACAAGGGGCTCGACATGTCCTGCGGCTGCTTCGCGTCGCAGGGCGCCGTCGACGATCCCATCTCGTGGCGAACCATCGTGCGCGACGTCGGATGGTTTGCCCTCGCCCTCTACGTGCTAGGCTTGGATCGCAGGCCCATCGGTATCGACCGCCTGTGGCCCCGTCGGGGCGCAGCGGCGCCCGTCTTCCGCAACACGAGTGAAGAGCGATCATGAACATGCCAAGAACCCTTGCTGCCGTCAGTCTCGTTTGGCTGCTCGCGCCAGGCGCGTCCCGTGTCGTCCTGGCCCAGACCCCGGATTGCGAAGCCTTGTCCCCCGAGAAGAAGACCACCGCGCGCGAGATCTTCTCCGTATTGCACCCCTACGACGGCTGCGACCAGACCTTCGCCAAGTGCCTGGCCGCCAGGTCCCCCAAATCCGTGGTGCTGCGCCTGGCCTCCGACATCTGTCGGCAGGTGAAAGAGGGCGGTGATCGCAAAGAGATCGAGCGCAACCTGGCCAGGCGCGCCCAGACCATGCTCGTCACCGGCCCGCGCGCGGACATCGTGCTCGACGACGCCTACCGAGTCGGCTCGGCGAGCGCGCCGGTGACGGTCGTGGTCTACGCGTGCGCGCGCTGCCCCTTCTGCAAGGTGATGGTCGCGGCCCTTCACGACGCGGTCACCGACGGCTCCTTGGCCGGCAAGGTGCGTATGTACTTTCGGCCGTTTGCGCTCAAGGGCCATCCTGGGTCCATGGAGGGTGGGCTGGCCTTCGTGAGCGCGGCCAAGCTAGGGCGTTTCTGGCCGTACCTCCTGCTCGTCTACAAGAACTACGACAGGTTCTGCCCCAAGCTCCTGCCCCAGTGGGCGGAAGTCGTGGGTCTGGACCGCATGGCCTTCGAGCGCGAATACGCGGATCCGAATACGCGCGAGATACTGGTCGCCGCCAAGCAGGAAGGGTTGCGCAACAAGGTGCACGCCACGCCCAGCATCTTCATCGACGGCCGTCCGTATGTCTACGACTTGACGGTCGACGCCGTGCTGGACGTGCTGCAAGAGGCATCCGAGGCCGCGGGCAGGTAGGGTCTAGAGCGCCTAGCGCCGATGCGGGTCACCCAAGGGAAAGACAGGGGGAACGAAAGAACAGGGGAGGCTTGAAGTGGTCGAGAACCCTTGGTCTCCCGGTTTCGTTGCGCAGTTCCCTCCTGTTCGTGTTTCCTAGGTGACCAGCGTTGAGTCTAGCCACGCCGCTGGCGAGCGCGGGTCGAGGTCAGGTGCCCGCGCCGGAACCAAGCCACGGCTTCCTCGGCATTGCCGGAGATGCCGGTGATCACCTGCATGCCCAGCCGCCCGGCCGCCGGCAGATAGGCGCGGTTGAAGGCGCCACAAAGGATGGTGCGCACCCCCATGGCCGACAGCCGCGCCATGCGTCCCGGGATCCACGGACTGCCCAGCGAAACCACCTGGCGCCAGACCTCACGGCCCTTCACGAAGCTGATCACCAGGACGCGCTCGGCGTAGCAGAACCTCGGTGAAACCTCGTCACCGAAAAGCGGAACGGCAATGCAGGTCGTCACGATTGCAGTCGGGTTCAAGCAATCCGCGTACCGGTCCTCCCGCCCTGGCTGGCGGAAACCAGACCGTGCTCGCGCATGCGCCGCCAGAGGGTGTTGCGGCCAATCCCCAGGCTGCGGGCGGTCGCCGTCCGGCTCCAGCCATGGGCGGCGAGGGCGTCGCGCAGCTTCTGGGCCACGGGATCGACGGTCGTCAATTCCCTGGCCACCATCGGCATGGCCTGCAGCACGGCGCGTTCCGAAGGTTTGCGTCGGCCGGCCAGCGAGCCGACATTGGGCGGCTCACGCTTCTTGGCGCGCAGGATGTCGGCCGGCAGATGGCCGAGTTCGATGCGGCGGCCGTGGCACAGGACGAAGGCCCGCTCGATCAAGTTCTGCAACTCGCGCACGTTGCCGGGGTAGTCGTAGGCACAGAGCGCGTCCATGGCCCGCGGGGCCACCTCGCGGATCGGCTTGCCGGTCTTGAGCGCCTGCAGGCGCACGAAATGCTCCACCAGCAGCGGGATGTCTTCGCGCCGCTCCGCGAGAGCCACGAGCAGGATGGGCACGACTCGGATGCGATAGTAGAGATCCTGGCGGAACTTGCCCTCGGCCACCATGGTCGCCAGGTCCCGGTTGGTGGCGGCCAGCACGCGCACGTCGACCTTCGCGGGGCGCGTGCCGCCCAGGGGCTGGACCTCGCCTTCCTGGAGCACGCGCAGCAGCTTGAGCTGGAAGGCCGGCGTTATGTCGCCGATCTCGTCGAGGAGAATGCTGCCGCCGTCGGCCAGGACGAAATGCCCCGGTTTGTCCCGGCGCGCGTCGGTGAAGGCCCCGCGCTGGTAGCCGAAGAGCTCCGATTCGAGGAGGCTGTCGGGCAAGGCGCCGCAGTTCACGCGCAGGAAGGGCTTCTCGCGCCGGGTGCTGAGCCTGTGGATGGCGCTGGCCACCAGCTCCTTGCCCGTGCCGCTCGGGCCTTCGATGAGCACGGGCGCGTCGGAGGCCGCCACGTCGGGCAGAAGCTGGAACAGCTCCTTCATGGCCGGGCTGGCCCCCACGATGTTCTCGAAGGCCCCCTGGCCCTTGAGCTCGTTGCGCAGGCATTCGATATCGGAAATGTCTCGAAAGATCTCCACGCCGCCGAGCAAGCGCCCGCCGCTGCGCAGGACCGCGGTGGAAACCGCGATGGGTACGGGCAGCATCTGGGCGTTGAGCACGTCGACGCGCACGTCACGCAGCGGCCGGCCGGTCGCGAGCGTTTCGCGGAGCGCGCAATCACCTTGACAGATGCTGGCCCGGAAGACCTCGTAGCACTTACGGCCGATGGCCTCGCGGCGGGAGAAGCCGGTGATGCGCTCGGCCTCCGCATTGAACGAGGTCACCCGGAAGTTCTGGTCGACGGTGAACACGCCCTCGCGAATGCTGTCGAAGATCAGGGAATGCAGCGCCGCGTGCGGCGGGCCCAAAGGGGTGATTGGCTGGCGCGGGTGGAGCATGCCCCAAGTGGAACACAATGGTCCAGGTTGTTCCAGGGCAAAGCATCGACCGCGCGCGACATGGGGCACCCGGTCACCTGCTTCGCGGCATGCATATTGCTACCCGTGGGCGAGCGTGACCGTGCTCGCAGCGAAAACCAGAGACAAGGCCAGACACCCCGACGGCCACAGCAACCCGGCGACGGATCTCGACCGGACTCGTGGGCACGCGTTGCGCGAGATCGCCCATCCTCGCTGCATCGCCTGCTCGCCGCACAGGAAGTCGGGATTGCGCCTGGATTTCCGCGACGCGGGCGAGGGCCGGGTGCGCGCGACCTTCGACTGCGCCAAGATCTTCGAGGGCTACCCGGGCTACCTGCACGGGGGCATCATCTCGACCGTTCTCGACAGCGCCATGACCAACTGCCTGTTCGCGCAGGGCCACCGGGCCGTCACGGCGGAGCTTGCCGTGAAGTACCGGGCGCCGGTGTCTCTGGAGCGCGCGGCCGTTATCGAAGCCCACGCCGCCCGCGACATGTACCCGCTCTTCATCATGGAAGCCAGCCTGGCTCAGGACGGGCAGACGAAGGCCACCGCCACCGCCAAGTTCATCGTCTCGCAAGGAGTCTAGCGGTGTCTGGCGCGCAGGGGTTGCTGGCGAGCAAGCCGCGCTACGATCGGACGGTTCCTCGCTTTCGGCATTCCACCTTGGGAAGGACGCCCGCGATGTTGACCAACACGATTCTGGCATTCTCGCTGTCGATGTTCGTCTGCCCGAGCCCCTCGGCGACCGCGCAATGCTATCGCGCGGGATGGGGACCGGTGTCCACATACGGACGCATGTACGACCCACGGACGGTCGAGACGGTTGCCGGCGAAATCGCCAAGGTCGAGAGAGTCGCTCCCCTGCGGGGGATGCACCGGGGCGTTCATCTGGTGCTCAAGCTCGAGCGAGGCGAGTCCTTGGCGGTGCACCTGGGGCCAGAGTGGTACGTGGACAGGCAAGACATCACGTTCGAGCCGGGGGACAAGGTCGAGGTGCGCGGCTCTCGTGTCACCTTCGAGGGCAAGCCGGTCATCATTGCGGCCGAGGTGAAGAAAGACGGCCAGACCTTGCACCTGCGCGACGCCAACGGCGTCCCTGCCTGGACCGGGTGGCGGCGTCGCGGCAGGTGAGGCCCAGGCTCGTCCGCGATTTCCGGGCGAGCGCGGGATGTCCGTAGCACGAGCCCGGCGCCGCAAGATGGGCTCGCAGCCCACGCCCGTCGGCCGTTCGTGCTCCACGAGGCGAGAATGCCCAAGTCTTGACCATCGTGTGATAATCCAATGACAGGGGCGGGCCCCGAGCATGTCGACCACCTTCCGTTGCGAAAACTGCGGCATCGAGAGCGACGAGAAGCCGACCGTCATTCGCTTCTCGTACACGCTGATGAACGGCGCGCCGGGGGTCGAGCTGATCTACCTGTGCTCGGGCTGCAGCTCGCAGCTACCCAAGACCAACCCGAATCGCAGGCTGCAACTGGTCCAGCTCTTCAAGAGCCTGTATCCGAACCGGCAGATCAAGATGGAGTAGCGGCGCGGACGGTGCGCAGCAACGGCGCATGGCCGGGCAGC
>JAFGPX010000188.1 GCA_016935975.1 Deltaproteobacteria bacterium | reverse complement strand
TACGTCGAGTATTCTCCCTCGTCGCGCCTTGGGCCGCTCGCAACTCCGCAACTTCACTCGGTCCGTCAAACCGTTCGGCGCTCTAGGCAACGCTTGGTCTAGCATTCGTCCCATGGACCCAAGGGCACGCGCGCAGGAGGAAGAAGCGCCCTTCTCCCGGCAGTGCACCGCGACTCGGAGTTGTCCGGAAAGGCCCCCATCTGCCGACTTGCCCGCATACTAATAGAAAGAAGCCACCCGGGGAAAGAGCAGCAGAACCTCCAGCCGTCCCTTCGACACCTCGTCATCCGAGCAGGCGACAGCGAGCACGGTGAAGGAACCGATGCAGGAGAGGGAGCCGAGGGGATTGTCGAGGAAGCCGCGTCAGGTCTGCAACGGTGGCTAGACTGGCCACGATGCGACGCGCTGCTGGCCGGCGCGCTGCTGGCTCCGGGCGAGATTCTCCCACGCAAGCCTACTACCCCCGAGCTTCTGGGCGTGGCGCGACGATTCCCATAGCGGCCGCATCGGGGGGCTTCTGGCTCCAGGCTCCTGGACAAGAAGCCCCGACCGACGCGCCGCCGAGCCTACTTGCGCTTGGTGATCTCGAACTCGACCCGGCGGTTCTTGTAGCGGCCCTCCTCGGTGTCGTTGTCGGCCACCGGTTTGGTTTCGCCGAAGCCCTTGGCGACCAAGCGGCTCCCGTCGATCCCCTTCTCGATGAGATAGTCGCGGACCGCCTTGGCGCGCGCGTCGGAGAGCTTCATGTTCAGCTTGTCGCCGCCCTGGGAGTCGGTGTGTCCTTCGACCCGCACTTCCTCGATCTCGGCGTGTTCCTTCAAGGCGTCGGCGACTTCGTTCAGCAGCTCTTCCGACTGCGGCAGCAAGACCGCCTTGTTGGTTTCGAACTGCACGGTCTCGGTGATCTCGATCTTCGTGTCCGTGACCTGAACGCGCTTGGGCGGCGGCGGCGTGGGCTCGACCACGACGGGGGCCGGCACCGGGGCGCCGGCGCAGGCGCTGCCTGGAGACGACCAGCTCATCAGGGGATGGCAGGTCTTCTGCGTGGCGGCGCAGCCGGAAACGACGAGAGCGACGACGGCGACGAGCAGACTAGAACGCATAGGCCACCCCCAGCGTGAGAGTTCGCATATCCACACCATCGGGCACGGCCTCGCCGCCGACCATGGCGGGCAGACTGAAGGCCGCGTCGAGAATGAGCTGGTCGGTAATGAAGTACTGAGCGCCCACCGAAAGCCCGAACATCGTCAGCTCGGTGTACTGGAACGGCAGGTACAACGCGAGCTGTGCGGCCACCCCTACCTTGGGCGTGATGGCGTACAGGAACGTCGCGGGCGCGGTCAGCACCTCCTTGTTGCCCGTGTCCCGTTTGGTCACGCCGAAGAAGAGGCTCGGGTCGACCTCGAACGAGAGGGCGCCCTTGGAAAAGCGGGCGATGGCGCCCAGCTTGAGCGCCAGTTGGAAGGGATCGAACGAGTTGACGTAGAGCCCGCCATCCCCGGCCAGCGAGATCCCAACCTTGCGCAGAAGCTGGTAGCGCGCGTCCAGGCCGACGTTGTCGTAGATGCCACCGACACAGCCGTTGTCCTTGCCGGTGAAGCACACGCCGTCGCCGTAGCTACCGAAGACGCCCGTCGCACCGCGGCCGCTGTGGACCAAGCCCAGGGTCAGATCGTCATTGATGCCGTACCAGACGTCCGGCGCCAGCGACACGGGCTTGAAGACCGCGTCCTTGGATAGGCTCAGCTCCAGGAACGCTTCCACGAAGAGCTTCCCCCCAGGCAATGTGAGCTGCTGCTCCTCGGGCCCGGGCACGGTGGCTTCTTGCGCGACCGCGCCGGCCGAGTACATCGTGGCCACGAGGGCCAAACCGATTCCTGTCTTTCGCACGATAGGACCTCCTCGCCATGGCAATTGGCGGAGGGGATTATCCGTCGGACCGAACCGACGATCAAGCGATACGCAAGCTGCGATGCAATGCCGCCACGCCACCAGCCGGGCGGCTTCGGGAGGCCGCTCGCTCGGCTCGCGTCCCAGCCTGTCTTCGCCGATCCACGACCGATGGCGCCCCGGCGAAGGGCCACGGTACGGAATGGCTCCACGGAAACCAAGCCGTCCGGCCATTGAGAAATCATGAACCAATCCCGACGCGCGGAAACACCTTACTTGCAGGCCGGCGCATGTCGCCGCCGATGCTCGGAGGATCGATGACCCATCACGCAAGCTGGCTAGTGGCTTTCTGTCTGGTTGTCGCCGCAAGCTCCGCATGCTCTGGCGAGCTAGGGGAGCCGGCCCCCATGGACGAGGCACCGGCCGGTGCGCTGCGTGGCGAGCTGGCGGTCTACAGTGCGACCTTCCCCGACGGAACCAGCGAGTACCGATACTTCCTGCGGGTCGGGGGCGATGCACTGGACGAGCGCCGGCTGCGCTTCGCCGCGAATCCCGACCTGGCGAGCGGGGCATGGCTCGACGTGTGGGGGCGGGCAGAGGGAAAGGAGATCGTGGTCGACCGCTTCGCACCGGTTGCCATATCCGGCGGGGTCGAGGCGACATGGCGAGCCTTGGTGACGGCCGATCCCTACAAGACACGCACCATCGCTTTCGTGCTGGTCGATCTGGGCGCGGGCGTGAATCTCACCGAGGACGAGGCCCTGGCGCGAGTCATGGGAACCGAGTCCGACGACGAATCCGTGCGCCAGTATTTCATCGAGGCTTCGTTCGGCCGTCAGGACGTGGACGGCCAGGTTTTCGGCCCGTTGTCCATGACCATGAACGCGTGCGAGACGAACAGCATCCCCTCCACCTTGCGCTCGCAGATCCCGGGCACCTTCGACCAGTATTTCTGGTACATGGGCAACAGGGTGTCGGCCTGCGACTGGGCGGGCCTCGCGTCGGTGGGCTCGCCCGACCGCCCGGCCCGCGACACGTGGTTCAACGCCACCTCGAGCTGCACGGTGCTCGTGCACGAGCCCGGCCACAACTTCGGCATGAAGCACGCGTCCTCGATGAAGTGCGGCACCGAGGTCTTCGTCGACGAGCCCGACGGCGTCTGCACGCACTCGGAGTACGGCGACAATCTGGACGCAATGGGCAGCGGGTGCCGCCACATGAACAGCTACACCAAGAC
>JAFGPX010000187.1 GCA_016935975.1 Deltaproteobacteria bacterium | reverse complement strand
GTATTCGGCGCTTCGCCGCTCCTTGCATCCGGGCCGAATCCACTCCGAACGGCTCGGTCCGACTTTCACCACGGGCTGCTAGGCGCCGGTCCGGGCGAATCATTCTCTCTGGGTTGCGTTGTCTACTTGCAGCCGCCCTCCGGGCACTTTGCCGGCACAAACGTCGAGCCGCCGTCTGCCATGGTGGCGTAGAAGGGTTGAGCGGCGCCCTTTGCGAGTTCGGTGCTGCAGCTTGTTGTTGGGACGCAGGTGGCGGGGAAACTGCCGGTGGCGTTGTTGTATTTCTGGAACATCCTGAAGTCAGCGCGCTCGTACGCCATGTACGAGTCGTGGAAGAAGTAGCCATTCGAATCTACGGCGTACAGGTATTCGGCTACATATCCGTCGGGGTGCTGGATGTGCAGGAACGTGTTGTTGACCGTAAACCAGTTGCCGTTGGCGAGCATGACTATTTGCCCCTTGTCGATGACGGCGAACCGGAATTCGTCCTTCTCTACGTCTTTCCTGTAGTTGTGCGTTCCGCCGGCACTTTGGTTGTTCTGGAACCAGCAATCGCTCGTCGTGTCGATCAGCCGAGGATCCTGTCCCTTGGCCGACTCCGGGATGTTCTCCATGTCGACCATCTTGAAGTCGGCCCCCGCCGCGGCCGCCAATTCCTCGCCGCTCTTCGGGTCGGACAGGGTCGGTTTGGTGGTCCCGGTCGCCGTCGTTTTCTCGAACCTTCCGATGAAACCCGTCGTGAAACCCGCATCGGAAATAACCGAGCCTTGGTCGCAGTCAAGAAACATATATGGGTATTTCACGCTGCTACCCGAGCTCGGAACAAACACGAAGGCGATGTTGTTCGAAGTGAACCACTGGCCGGTCTTGCCATTCATGACCGCGGTACCATCGTCCCAAACCTGGAGATCGAACTTGCCTATCGCTATCGCACCCGTCTTCCACTTGGCATCGTTGCCCGTGACCCACCGAGGATCGCGGTAAGAATTCTCTGGTTCTGGGCACAACACCGGGGGCTTGATACTGCACGCCGAAGGATATCCCGGCGGGTATTCCGTCTTGGCCGAGATGGTCAAGCGACACTTGGGGCCTATGCCGTCGATTGAACGGATGAGGCGCCCTGTTATCTTGTCGCCGGTCGCCTTGTCGCGCCGCGTTTTCTGCGTGTGTGCTCCGGGAGTTGGCCCCAAGGGATCAACATCGCCCGGCTTGCACGAATACTTGGTTTCCCAGGAGTTGAACGCCCATTCCTCGGTGGCGGATATTCCGCTCAATTTGTCCAGGTGTTTCTTGGCCGGGTACTCGAATTCAGCCTCGGTCATCACACGATACGCATGGCCTGTCTGCTTGCCTAGCTCGCAAGCCAACGCCATGCAGTCATACCAGGTGCCTTCCGTAAGGCCCGCGGCAGTCCACAGAGCCTTCGCCGCCTCGGTCTTCATGATGTGATAGGGGCTGACCGTGATGTTCTCGACCGGGCTCGTATCAGGATCGCAGGTACCGCTTTCGCACCCCAAAGTGAATGTGCCGCCCGGTATGTAGACCATCTCGACAGACGCACTGCCCACCTTGTCCGTGAAGTCCTCGCCAGGCGGCAGGGTAGTCGGAACAGTCCCGGTGCTCCCGCCCTGGGCCGTGTTCCCGCCGACGCCCGAGCCGGTCGTGCCTCCGACGGTTCCGCCCGTCCGGCTGGTGGTGCGGCCCGCCGTGCCGGCAGCGCCGCCCGAAGCGGTCACGCCGCCGGTCGGCTTCGCGCCGCCCGTACCAACCATGCCGCCCGAGCCCGACCCGCCGCGCGCGACCGAGGCCCCGCCCGTGTCGTTCGAGCCGCCCGTGTTCGAGCTGCCGCCGGTGTTCGAACTACCGCCCGTGTTCGAGCTGCCGCCGGTGTTCGAACTGCCACCCGTGTTGCTCGAGCCACCCGTGTTGGAGTTGCCCCCCTCGTTGTTGGAGCCGCCGGAGCTCGTCGTGCCGCCGGATTCGCTCGCTCCTCCGTTGCCTCCGCTCTGGCAACCACTTGCCGTCAGCGCGAAAGCAATCGGCATGGCGGCACAAGAAAGCAGACCCAAGTATCTGTTCGCCTTCATCGGTACTCCTCCTGGGCGATGGTAGGCATCAGCCCGAACAGCACATGTATGAAAGAGCCTACCCGGTTCCAAGCGCCAGGGCAGGGAGGAAAAGACGGTATTCTGTAGTCATTTTGTGCTCAATATCGGTGCTGCTCCGCCCGGTCTTAGTCCGGAAGCCTTCTCCTTGGTCGGTGAGCGCATGGATCCGTGGAGATGGCCAGACCGACATGGCATCATGCGCCACCCTGCCATGCCCGCCTGGCTCCTCAACTCGCCCGCCACCCTGCGCTCCGTGCTCCGCGTCCGCACCGAGCTCGTCCTTGGAAACATCGCCCTATGCCAGAAGCTTGCCGCCCTACGCCGGTCCACGCCACGGCCTCGACTGCGCCCGACCGACCGTGCTTTCTGGCTGCTGCTCTCCCGGGGCTGGCCCCATCGAGGAAGTCCTGTCCGCCCCCAAGTTCCCTTGGCAGATCCCTATGCGGAGCGCCTTGTAGGATCCTTCCGTCGAGAATGCGTGGATTGTCCTGGATGAGAAGCATCTCGGTCGCATTCTGACCGCGTAGCTTTCCCACTACCACAAGTCCAGTGCTCACCTGTCCCTGGGCAAGGATGCGCCTTCGCCCAGCGCCGTCCGGCCGCCGAACACGGGCGAGGTCTGTCCCGCCAGCGATTCTGCCGCTCCCTCCGGTTCCACTCGGCCGCCTGGCTCGGCGTGGTAGCTCGCGCAAATGACCTGTCTACCGCGCAACGGCGACCTCAAGACGCCCGGACCACAACGTGGCGAAGCACAAGGGTGCGTGGCGAAATCCACGGCGACCGCGCAGCGGGCGCACCAAGAGGGATGGGGGACCCGACGGGCTCTGCCCGCCGAGTGCGGGGAGGCTGGACTCCCCGCCGTTTCGCGGAACGCGAGACCCAGGATGAATCGGCGGCCAGATGGGTACGAAATTGCGGGAAGCTGTACCAAGCCTCAAGGCCAAGGCTCGCAAACCGGCCCGGCAACCGGTGGTCCGCAGCAGTCGGTTCCCGCCTCCCCGCATACGGCGTTCGAGATGGACCATCCCATCGGGCACATGTCTTCGTGGTCGATCGGGGTGCCGCTGGGCGTGGTCGTTGGGTAGCACGCCATGCCACCGCCCACGCACTGGCTCTGCGGCTGGTCCCACCACGGCAGGCAACAGACAGGCATGACACCGTCCGCGCCGGCAGCGCAGCCCAGCGCGCCTTCGTGCACCGACGTGGGCAGCAGGCAGTTGCCTGACAAGCTCACGCACCAGGCATACGCGTTGGCCGTGAGCGGAACCGACTGGCACTGACCGCCCCGTTGCTCGCATTCGATGACGCCGCCCCCGCCATCCACGCTCGATCCCGTGGAGCCCGAGGTTCCACCGCGACCCCCTTCGCCGCCGGTGCCCGAGCTGCCGCCGTCCGCGCCACCGGTGCCGAACCTGCCGCCGCTAGCGACGCCGGCGCCGGACTTGCCGCCGCTAGCGCCGGTTCGCCCACCGCTTCCAATCGCACCGCCCGTACCGCGGGCATCGCCCGTCGCCACGGGCGCGTCCTTGGGCATCGTGCCCCCGACTCCCCCGCCGCCGGTCGCGCCGCCGGTGGCAGTCGCACCTCCCATGCTGGTAGCGCCGCCTAGGGCAGTCGGCCCATCCTGTCCGGTCAAGCCACCGGAGCCTTGTGCCCCACCCAAGCCGGCTGTCCCACCCGAGCCGCCTCCTGCGCCGCCGGCGCTGCCATCCGCCGCGCTGCCCACGACATGCGTCTTTCCTCCACAGCCGATACCGAGAAGCAGGATTGCCAGGCACACCACCGGGGTAGGCAATGAAAAGATCGTCATCGGTGTCCTCCGCCACTCGTTCACGAAGACTTCTCACGTCGGGCCGCCAAACCTTGCATGCCACCTTCGGCCTTACTCCTGTTCCGCAAGTGCCCGGCGCACGGCCTCGCTGCGCCAGCCGCGCGGAAATCGAAGCAAATAGCGCTCGAGAGCGGCGCGTGCTGCCGCGTTCTGGCCTAGCTTCCTGCGACAACTGGCAAGACCGAAGAGCGCTCGTTCTTGCGCTTCCGGACTGCAGCCACCGACGGCGCCGCATCGATCGAAATCCACGATGGCGTCGGCACACCTGCCGGCCTGGGCGCGCAGCTCGGCGCGCAGCACGCCGAGCTCCGCGGCCCGCGGCATGCCTTCGATGAGCAGGCCATCAAGGACGCGCAGGGCGTCCGAGCGACGTTCGAGCGACAACAGGGCCTCGACCTCCGCGACCCGAGCCTCGGAACGAAGCGCTCCCGTCGGGAATCGCCTGCGATGCTCGGCAAGCAGGGCCAGCGCCCCCTTCGCGTCACCCTTGGCATGCAGGCTGGCCAGCGCGTCGGCCAGCAGCCGGGGCTCCGAACGAAGCGTCGGTCGCGCCACTGGTTCGTCTTCGAGGGTGGTGGGAGGTGCCACGTAGGACGAGGACTCCGGCGCCGAAGGGTGGGCGCCCGGCTCCTGGGGCACTGCTCCCGGCTCCATCGACGGTGGCGGCAAGGGCGGCGCCGGCGGTGGTGCCGCAGGTGGGGAGGAGACTGAAGGGAGCGGCGGCGGCTGGTCGACCTCGCGGGCCGGGCTGGGAGCCCGCGCCGGGCGGGCAGGCGTTCGGGCCGCGAGCTTGGTCGCACCTCGGATCGTGTCCGTGCGGCTCGGGGAAGAGCGGACCGCGGAAGGATGCGCCGTCTTGGCGGGAACCGGCCGTGGGTCGGGAGTTGCCGCCGTGGCTGCCGCGGGGGACGGCGCGACGATGTCTGCTTCGGTTTCGTGGGGCTCTGGCGATGTCGAGGTGTAGCGCACGACTCCGGCCGTGATGCCGGCAGCGATCACCGCGACGCCGGTCGCTTTGGCAAGGAGGGTGAGCCCAGCGTGCGCGGGCACGGCGCCGCCCGCGAGGCGACGCGCGATCTGCTCACTTCGTATGGCCCCGAGCGGCGGGGGCGAAGGCAGGTCGAAGAGAGCGGCCGCTCGACGGCTGAGCCCATCCTGGGCACCGCCTTCGATCCAGCGCTGGGGTGCTCCGTCCGGCCGCCGCCTCATCCTGCCTCCTTTGCTTCCAGCCGTTCGAGCTGTGCCAGGAACGACGCGCGGGCCCGGTGAAGCCAAACCCAGACCGTGGCAACCTTCACGCGGTACAGCGTCGAGATTTCCTCGCCCGAGAGCCCCTCCATCTCGAACAGAATCAGCACGGCCCGCTGCTTCTCCGTCAAGCGATCCAGCACGCGGTAGACCAGCAGGCTCCGTTCCTTGGCTTCGAGCGCTTCGGCCGGCGACCGTTCGACGGCCATCATCCCCGCCGCGACGTCGTCGGCCGAGCCGCAGAGCCAGCGGCGGATCCGGTCTTTCCTGCGCCGGTGGCTGACCACTTTCGCGGTTACCCGGTAGAGCCAGGTCGTGATCTGGGCGGGCCCATGCGTGCGCGGGCGGCGGCGCTGCGCGATCATGAACACCTCGTGGACGGCGTCGTCCACGTCCATGAGAGGCCCACCGAGCCGGGCCACCCAGCGGGCCACGGTTTCGGCGTGCTGGCGATAGAGTTCTCCGATATCGGCTGCATCGGCCTCCGCTCGGCGGGTGGTCATTCCTGTCGACCTCTCCTGCCGCCAACCCGCATGACCTTTCAGCGCGTCCGCCTTCACGGCCCGTGCCCCCAGCGGAAACCGGCGGCAAGCAGGACGTCGAGCTTCGGCAGCGTCCTCTCGTCTTCGACGCCGAGAGCCTTGACACGATGCGATCGCGGCCAACCGACCGCGGCGACGCCGGCGCACGGCACAAACGCTCCCAGGCGGAATCCCACCTCGATGCCGAGGCGAGCGCCGACATCCACAGCCGCCTCCTGCCGGGTGCTGGCAAGGTCTTCGCCGCGCACCGCGAAGCGGCCCACCGCCACCTGCGCAGCGGCAATCAAGAGCCACCGGTCGCGCGCCAGCTCGTAGACCGGGCCGATACCGAGAACCCAGCGCGTCCAGCGCGCCCGTCCGGGGCTCGTCCCCAACACCTGCGTGCGATAGCTCGTGCCCCAGGCGGCGAGCCGTCCGCCCCAGCCGCTGCGATGAGCCATCTGAAGGTCGAGCCCGGCTCCCCACGCCCAGGTGGCGATGCCGCTCGCGACGCCCAAGCCCGCGACGCCCGTGGATGGAAACCAGGATGGGGTCGAGGCCTCGAGATCGAGCCTGACCTTGGAGCGCAGGTCGGTGCGCCATGAGGCGATGACGACGGCGGCGGCGATCGCGCGCTCGGCGCAATCCGCGCTCGTCTCGATGGCACGTTCGCCGTCCGCGCCACCCGGGGCGTTGCCGAGTCGCACCCGCACGCCACGCGAGGATTCGAGGATGTCGAAGCGCCCGCGCACGGACGTGGCTTCCTCGGGGGCGGCCGCGATCCGCCCAAGCTCCGCGGTGACGGCTTCGCTGCTGGGGCAGCTGCCACTCGCGCGCACCTCGATGGGCATGGGATCGGCGACCGCGACTCCAGAAGTCGCAACGCCAGACAGCACGACGACAACCCAAGCACGGAAGGGGCGCATTCGATCCTGCCTACTGACCGCTGGCGCCTAGGTGAAACGAAGGGGGCATTTCCACATCGAAGAAGCCTTCCCCAGTGGGCCAAGACCCTGGCCGAGCACTCTCCCCACGGTCGCGAGCGCGGGGTTGGGGGCTGCCCAACGGTGGCGAGGGGGGCGTAGCGAACACGATGCGTAGTTTACCCCATCGCCTCCGCCCGGGGTCGGGTCGGGTCGGTCAGTTGCCCCGGTCTTCCGCATCCCGCGCCTCCCGGTCGGCCTGCCGGCCGAAAAACTGGGTCCGTGATGCGGAACCCGAGCGTTTGGCCGTAAGCGTCCGGTCCGGGACGTCCTGCCCAAGCGAAGGGCCGGCGCGTAGCCTGCGCCCATGAGAAAGCGAGCAGGGCGCAAGTAC
>JAFGPX010000186.1 GCA_016935975.1 Deltaproteobacteria bacterium | reverse complement strand
CCTGTGGAAGATGACGCCGCTGCAGGAGTCCTTCGGCATCAACATGCTGGCCATCGTCGAGGGCCGGCCGCAGACGCTGTCGCTCAAACAAGCCCTGCAGCACTTCATCGGGCACCGGCGCGACGTGGTCACCCGGCGCACGCAGTTCGACCTGGCCAAGGCCGAGGCCCACATGCACGTTCTGCAGGGCCTCAAGATCGCGCTCGACCACATCGACGCGGTCATCGACCTGATTCGCTCCGCGAAGGACACGGAAGCCGCGAAGACCGGCCTTCAGGAGAGCTTCGACCTGTCGGCCATCCAGGCCCAGGAGATCCTCAACATGCGCCTGTCCAAGCTCACCGGCCTCGAGCGCGACAAGCTGGCGGCCGAGATGAAGGAAACCGCGGCGCTCATCGCGCAGCTCGAGAAGATCCTGGCCAGCGACGCCGTCCTGGTGTCCGTGATCGTGACCGAGCTGGAGGAGCAGAAGCAACTGTACGCCGACGCGCGGCGCACCGAGATCTCGGACATCGACGTGGACATCGACGTCGAGGACATGATCGCCGAGGAGGAGATGGTCGTCACCGTCACCCACGGCGGCTACGTCAAGCGCAATCCGAAGGACCTGTACAGGCCGCAGCGGCGGGGGGGGCGCGGCATCACGGGCGCCTCGACGCACGAGGAGGATTTCGTCGCGCAGCTCTTCGTGGCCTCCACCCACGACACCATGTTGATGTTCACCAACAAGGGCCGCGTGTACGCCCGCAGAATCTGGGAGATCCCGCAGGCCAGCCGCACGGCCAAGGGCAAGGCCTTCGTGAACCTGATCCCGCTGCGCGAGGGCGAGCGCGTGGTGGCCTTGCAGCCGGTGCGCGAGTTCTCGGAAGGCGCGTTCGTGGTCATGGCCACCAAGCGCGGGCTCATCAAGAAGACCTCGCTTGTGGCCTTCGCCAACATCCGACCCTCGGGCATCATCGCCCTCTCGATCCGAGAGGACGACGACCTGGTCGGCCTGCGCATCACCGAGGGCGCGTCGGATCTAATGCTGGGCACGCGCGACGGCTGGGCCATCCGCTTCCGCGAGGAGAACGTGCGGCCCATGGGTCGCGCGGCGCGCGGCGTGCGCGGCATCCGCCTGCGCGACAAGGACGACTTCGTGATCGGCATGACCGCCGTGCCGCGCGAGGCGCCGGCCACCCTGCTCACCGTGTGCGAGCGCGGCTTCGGCAAGCGCACGGCCACGACCGACTACCCCACCAAGAACCGCGGCGGCAAGGGGGTCATCACCATCAAGACCTCCGACCGCAACGGCAAGGTCGTGGGCCTGCGCCTGGTCACGGACGACGACGACCTGATGCTCATCACCAGCAGCGGCAAGCTCATCCGCATGCCGGTCGACGGCATTCCCACCATCGGCCGCAACACGCAGGGCGTGCGTCTCATCCGTCTGGAAGGCGACGAGTCCGTCGTGGCCATGGAGCGCATGGCCGAGAAGGAAGAGGGCGAGCGCGAAGTGGCGCCGGAGGTGGCCGCGGCGCGCGCCGAACAGCAAACCCTGGCCGAGGAGGATCTGGGCGAGGAGACGGGCGGCGACGAGGACGACGAGGACACAGAAGGGGACGAGGACGCAGAGGGGGACGACGAAGCGGGCGATGACGAAAGCGGCGAGAACGGGAAGGACTAACCGCAGAGAACACGGAGACGGAGAAGAAGAGAAAGGGCTCGGATCGCGGATCCGGAACCCAACCCTTTCCGGCTCCGTGTCCTTTGTGTCCTCTGTGGTGAAAAGACCGAGGAGATCGATGAACCACGAGAGATCGCGCCGGCTGTTCGAGCGCGCGTCCGGGCTATTCCCGGGGGGCGTGAACTCGCCGGTGCGCGCTTTTTGGGCGGTGGGCGGCACGCCGGTCTTTCTGGCGCGCGGCGAGGGCGCCTACGTTTGGGACGCGGACGGGAACCGGTACTTGGATTTCCTGGGCTCGTGGGGACCGCTGCTTTTCGGGCACGCGCCCCCGGCGGTGGTGGCGGCGATTGCCGCGGCGGCGGCCGCCGGCACGACGTTTGGCGCGTCGACCGAGCGCGAGGTCGAGTTGGGCGAGGCGATCCGCGAGGCGTTTCCCTCGATGGAACGCCTGCGCTTCGTCTCCTCGGGCACCGAGGCCACGATGTCGGCCCTGCGCGCGGCCCGCGGCTTTTCGGGCCGCGACAAGGTCATAAAGATGGAGGGCGGCTACCACGGACACGCCGACATGCTGCTCGCGGCGGCCGGCTCGGGCGCGGCGACGCTGGGCCTTCCCGGCTCGGCCGGCGTGACCAAGGCGGCGGTCGCGGACACCATCGTCGTCCCGTTCAACGACGAGGCGGCGATGCGCGCGGCCTTGGCCGCGAACCGGGGCCAGGTCGCGGCGCTCATCGTGGAGCCGATCCCGGGAAACATGGGGCTCGTGCCGCCCAAGCCCGGCTACCTCGAGGCCTTGCGCCGCCTGTGCGACCGGGAAGGCACGGTGCTGATCTTCGACGAGGTGATTTCCGGGTTCCGGGCCGGGCCGGGCGGCGCGCAGGCGCGCTACGGAATCCGTCCCGACATGACTTGCCTTGGCAAAATCGTGGGCGGCGGCCTGCCCTTGGGGGTGTATGGCGGTCGCGCCGAAATAATGAAGGTGGTCGCGCCGGACGGACCCGTGTACCAGGCCGGCACCCTCTCCGGCAACCCGCTCGCCATGGCGGCCGGCCTGGCGACGCTGCGTCAACTACGACCCGAAGACTACCCTCGGTTGGAGGCTCTGGGAGCGCGGCTCGAAGCCGGTGTCCGGAACGCCATTGCCGAGGCGGGGATCGCCGCGTGCATCCAACGCGTCGGGTCGGCCTTCACCCTTTTCTTTTGCAAGGGGCCGGTTACCGACTTCGCGTCCGCCAAGCTGGCTGACGCGAAACTCTATGCGGAGTTCTTTCACGGAATGTTGCGTCGAGGGATCTACCTGCCACCGGCCCAGCTAGAGGCCGCGTTCATCTCCTTGGCGCACCGGGATACGGAAATCGATGCTTTTGTGTCGGCGGCGCATGAGACTCTGGCGGCGATGCCGGTTTTGAGGTAAAGAGAGCGCCCTCCCGGAATGCGTTCGAGTCTTGCCGGAATCGCCCGAGGAAGCTCGGCGCGGGAGGCAACAGGCCGCTTCGCCGGCGCCTGCTCGGAAACACGGAGATCGCCCATGTCGCAGAAATCACCCCTCGCACTCGTGAACGAAACCTTCGGCGCCAAGGACAAGCTGGTGGACAAGCTGGTCGGCCTGCTCGATCGCGGCGACGAGTCCAAGGACGATCTGCGCAAGCGCCTGTCGACCGCCGCCAACACCAAGCTTCTGCACCTGCACCGGGTCGCGACCGAGGTCAAGGAGAAGTACGGCTCGCACGACGCCCTGGTTGCCCACGTCGCCAAGACCCTGGGCCGCGGCAAGGACAAGCCCTTCGTCGAGCGCTTGGCCGCCTATTCCGACGCCCGCCTCATCGATCTGGCCAAGGCCACCGAGCGCCGGGCCAAGAAGTCCGCCCGCTAGCAGCCCGTGGTGAAAGTCAGACCGAGCCGTTCGGAGTGGATTCGGCCCGGATGCAAGGAGCGGCGAAGCGCCGAATACTAGAGGTATTCGAGCGAGCGGCGACACCACTGCGGGGGAGCGGGCGAGCCTTGCTCGACCGCTCGGGGCGGGGGAGGTGTGGAACCCTCCCAGGGCAGCCCTTTCAAGGTGTTGCGAGTCTGTTTCTGAGCCTGAGCAGATTTCCAGGGGCCGCGCAGCGGCCATATCGCCTCTCCCCACGTTCACGCGGGGAGAGGCCGACGCGCGAAGCGCGGCCGGTGAGGGGCGAAAGCAGCCGCCTCCGACGCAGGCCCCTCACCCGCCTCCGCGGACGTCGGCGGCCTCTCCCCGACGGGGAGAGGCGGTGGCTGGCGCCAACGTCAACACCTCGAAAGGGCTGCCCTCCCAGGGTTCCACGCTCGGCAGACGGGCCGGACTCCGCCCGAACGGCGACGCGGAGACTTCCACCACGGGCTGCTAGCGGCGCGGTTCGTCGCGCCTTTCTTGCGCCCACCCGCCGTGCTTCACCGGACGGGGGAGACGGGTCGGGAGCCGCTCGATGCAGGATGCGACTGCGCCTGCTCCCGCGGCCG
Organism: Deltaproteobacteria bacterium; assembly: GCA_016935975.1. Classification (GTDB taxonomy): domain Bacteria; phylum Myxococcota_A; class Polyangia; order Fen-1088; family Fen-1088; genus Fen-1118. The sequence goes on along the minus strand of JAFGPX010000186.1, from coordinate 48,635 downwards.
CGGGCGCCGGGACGCGGAGGTTTCTCGCCATTTGGGGATCCTTCCGGCACAATCGGGCCGTGATCGCCGCTTCCGCGCCCGCCGTTCCCAAAGCCGCCTGGACCGTCCTCGAGGTCCTGCGCTGGACCACGGGCCGTTTCGAGCGGCAGGGCATCGCCAGCGCCCGCCTCGACGCCGAGCTGCTGGCGACGCGGGCCTTCCACCGCACGCGCGTCGAGCTGTACATGCACTTCGACCAGCCCCTCGGCGAGCCCGAGCTGGCCGACTACCGCGGCCTGGTCGAGCGGCGCCTGGCCGGCGAGCCGGTCGCCTACATCCTCGGGCGCAAGGAATTCTGGAGCCTCGATTTCGAGGTCGGCCCCGCGGTGCTCGTCCCGCGGCCCGAAACCGAGACGCTGGTCGAGCAAGCGCTCGCCAGCTTGCGGTCGCTGCCGCCCGCCAGCCGACCGCGGCGTCTGGCCGACGTGGGCACGGGCGCGGGCGCCGTCGCGCTGGCGCTCAAGCACGAATGCCCCGCCGCCGAGATCGTGGCGGTGGACGTGTCGGCCGACGCGCTCGCCGTGGCCCGCGGCAATGCCCTGCGCCTCGGCCTCGACGTCGCGTTCCGGCGCGGCGACCTCGTCGAGCCGCTCGCCGGGCTCGCGCCTTTCGATCTGGTTGTCAGCAATCCCCCCTACGTCCCCGGCCCCGACATCGACGAACTGGCGCCCGAGGTGCGCCGCGAACCGCGCCTGGCGCTCGACGGGGGCCAGGACGGCCTGGACCTCGTGCGCCGGCTGGCCGCGGACGCGCTCGCGGTCCTTGTGCCCGGCGGCATCTTGCTCATGGAAATCGGCGCGGGTCAGGCCGGGCAAGCCATGGAGATCTTGCGCCGCAGCGGCTATGCCCGGGTCGGCTCGCGCCGCGATCTGGCGGGCGTCGAACGCGTGGTCTTCGGCCACCGCGGGGAGTAGCGCAGATGGAACCACGGAAAACCCGGAGACACGACATGATGCGAAGGCTCGCCCTGGGCACGGCGTTGCTCGCCGGCGTTCTTGGTTGCTTCACGCCGACGCAGCGGCGCGAGGAGGATCTCGTGCAGAACGCGCGCTTGTGGAACGACGACTTCCGCTGGGGGCGCTGGGACATCGTCGGCCAGTCCATGACCGCCGAGGAGAACGCGCTTTTCCAAGAGCGCCGCAACCTGGTCGACGAGGATCTGGTCATCGCCGACTACGAGGTCACGGCCATCCGATTCCACAAGGGATCCCAGACCGCCACGGTGGACGTGAAGCTCGAATGGTACAGGAAGAGCGACCCCAGCGTTCGCCACGCCACCTTGCAGCAGCGCTGGGAGCACCGGGGCGGGCGCTGGATGATGATCAAACAGCGACGTGTTCGCGGGGAGCGTTTTCCCCTCGTGCCCGAGCCCGCCCCCGAACCGGGGGCTCCGCCGGCAGCAGAATCGGGCAAGGAGTAGCGTCGGGAGCGGCGGCGATCAGCGACCCCGGCAGGACGGACGCGGGGGCCACGGCGTCTTCCGTGCGCCGCCACAGCCGGCGCACGGCCTGGCCGAACCCGCCCTGCCACGTCGACACCGCGCCGACGTAGCCGAAGCCGAAGAGGAAGAGCAGCAGGAAGGGCACCGACAGGTAATGGCCGTTGCCAAGGGCGAGGCGGACGGCGACGACGAAGTAGCCGGCCATGAGCATCTCGAACAGCGGCGTCAGCGACTTGGCCGCGCGGTACTTCTTGCCCGACCAGGACTCCAACTTGCCGCGAATGCCGTGCTTGGGCGTGCGCACGAACTCGGTCTCGCGGCCGAACACGGCCTCGATCACCGCGCGGGTCTGGTTCACGCACAGCCCGATGCCCAGCGACAGCACGAGCGGCAACTGCACCACGGTGCCCCACGGCGAACGCGCGCCGTCGCCGCTCAGGCGCGCCACCTCGCGCTCGGAGGCGAGATAGAACGAGGCGATGCTCAAGGTCGTGCCGAAGAAGAGCGGCAGGTCGATCAGCAACACCTCGCGCACCCCGTGCGAGGTGCGCAACACCAGATTGGGCAAGAGCAGCAACGAGAGCAGGAGCAGGAGGGGATAGGCGAAGTTGTTGGTCAGGTGGAAGAAGGCCTCGACCTTCTGCGCGAAGGTGACGTGCGAACGGAAGATTCGCGGCAACAGCTTGCGCGCCACCTGGATGGAGCCCTTGGCCCAGCGGAACTGCTGCGCCTTGAAGGCGGACATCTCGACCGGCAGCTCGGCCGGGGTCGCGATGTGCGGCAGATAGACGAAGCGCCAGCCGCGTAGCTGGGCGCGGTACGAGAGATCCATGTCCTCGGTCAGCGTGTCGTGGTGCCAGCCCCCGGCGTCGACGATGGCGGAGCGTCGCCACAGGCCGGCCGTGCCGTTGAAGTTGAAGAAGCGGCCCGAGCGGTTGCGACCGGCGTGCTCCATGATGAAGTGGCCGTTGAGCATCAGCGCCTGCGCCTCGGTCAAGGCCGAGAAGTCGCGGTTGATGTGCTCCCAGCGGCATTGCACGACCGCCACGCGCGGGTCGAGAAAGTGATGCACGGTGCGCTCGAGGATGTCGGGGTTGGGCACGAAGTCGGCGTCGAAAATGAGCAGCAGCTCGCCCTTGGCGGTGCGCAGTCCGTTCTCCAGCGCGCCGGCCTTGAACCCGGTGCGGTCCAGGCGGTGCACGTATTCGATGTCGAGAACGGGGCAACGCCTGACGAGCTCGTCGATCTTGCGCCGGCAGATGTCGCGGGTTTCGTCCGTGGAATCGTCGAGGACCTGGATCTGGAAGCGGTCGCGCGGATAGCGAATGGCGGCCACGGCCTCCAGCAGCCGCTCGACGACGTACATCTCATTGAACAGGGGAAGCTGGACGGTCACGGCCGGCAACTCGGCGAATCTGCCGTGCTCCGCCGGCTGCTTGTCGCGATGGCGATAGTACAAGAACACCAGAGAGGAACGATGGAACCCGTAGATGGCCAGGGCGACGAGGATGACGAGGTAGAGCGCCGTCAGCGCGGTGGAGGCATCCATGCCGGGCACCCTATACTGCGAATTGTCACGAAATTGTCATGAAAGGTGTTCTTTTGTCGGTGAGGAGAGAGCGCAGCGAGGAAGGAGAGCGCAGAGATCTCCGTGCCCTCTCCCTGCTCCGCGCCCTCCACCTCCCCTGCTAGCGCAGACGCTTCAGGTACTCCCCGCAGAGGCGCAGGCGGCGGCGAACCACGTCGCGGCCGAGCACGGCCAGCGTCTCGAAGAGCGGCGGGGTGGCCTTGCGGGCGGTGGCCGCCATGCGCACGACCATGAACAGCTCTTTCGCTTCCCAGGCGACCTTCTCGGCAAAGGCCCGCGTGGCGGCTTCGAGAGCGGCGGGCGAGAAGTCGCGCTCGCCGTCGAGCGCTTCGACCAAGCCGAGCAAGCAGTCCGCCACGTCCTTGGCCGTGCGGTTCCCGGGCACGAGATCCTGGGCCAGCGCGGCGTAGTCGAGATCGCCCGAGAAGAAGTACTCGGTCATGGGCACGAACTCGTCCATTCGCTGCACGCGCTGGCGCACGAGCGGCACGAGCCGCCGGAGATAGTCGTCGCCAAGCCGCCACTGCCGCAGCCGCGACACCACGTCGTCGTCGTCGAGCGCGCGCAGGTAGTCGGCGTTCATGGCGGCCAGCTTGACCAGGTCGAACACCGGGCCGCCGAGGCTCATGCGGTCGAACGTGAAGGCCTCGATCATCTCGGCCAGGGTGAACTTCTCGCGGTCGCCCGCGATGGACCAGCCCATGGTGCCGAGGTAGTTGAGCAGCGCCTCGGGCAAGAAACCGGCCGCCCGGTAGTAGTCGAGCGACACCGGGTTCTTGCGCTTGGCGATCTTCGACTTGTCGGCGTTGCGCAGAAGCGGCAGGTGGATCCACTCGGGCGCCGGCCAGTCGAAGGCACGGTAAAGCTCGACGTGCTTGGGCGTGGACGTCAGCCACTCCTCGGCGCGGATGACGTGCGTGATGCCCATGCGGTGGTCGTCGACCACGTTGGCCAAGTGATAGGTGGGGAAGCCGTCGCTCTTGAGCAAGATCTGGTCGTCGATCTGGGTGTTGTCGAAACGCACCTCGCCGCGCAGGCGATCGGCGACCACGGTCTGCCCCGTCTTGGGCATGGCCAGGCGGACGACGAAGGCCTCGCCGGCCGCGGCGCGACGCTCGGATTCGGCCCGGGCCAGGCCCCGGCAAAGCCCGTCGTAGCCGACGAAGGACTTGCCCTTGGCGGCCGCCCGCATCCGCTCCAGCCGCTCGGCCGTGCAGAAACACCGGTAGGCCGCCCCCGACTCGACCAGCTTGGCCACCTCGGTCTTGTACATCGCGCCACGCTCGGACTGACGATAGGGCCCGCACGGCCCGCCGATGTCCGGCCCCTCGTCCCAGGAGAGCCCGACCCAGCGCAGAGCGCGCAGGATGGCCGCTTCGGACTCGGCCGTCGAGCGCGCCCGATCGGTGTCCTCGATGCGCAGGATGAACCGGCCGCCGTGCTTCTTCGCGAAGACGTAGTTGAAGAGGGCCACGTAAGCGGTCCCCACGTGGGGATCGCCCGTGGGCGAAGGCGCGATGCGAACCCGAACCGACATGGTGGCAGCAACAGTCCGCAGAGCGAGCGCCGCAGTCAAGTGGAAACGAGGCGGGCTACGCGTTCCCCGCCACCTGGCTGCGGTCGTCGAGCACGATGAAGTCGGCGTCGAGATGGCTGAGCGTCGGCAAGGTCACGCGCTGCCAGAGCACGGTGGAATCGTAGATGAACTCGATGACGTATTTCTTGGCGGGGGCCATGTGGTTGCGCTTGAGCACCCACGCAATCAGCTCCTTGACCGCCGACGAGTTCAGAAAGCGCAGCCCCCGCACGTCCACCTTCACGACACGCAAGCCCTCGCTCTCGGCGGCCCGGTGGATCTCCTCGAAGAAAGGCCCGAGAAACACCCGCTGGCTGGCCTGATCGATTTCGCCGCGCAGGGTGACCACATCGCCCTCCGCTCGCAGGGAAACCCTCTCGCTCTCGGGAGAGGGGGAGTAGATTCTCATGCCGGCACCTTGGTCGCTCTTGTCACGGGGATCGCGCGCCAGAGAAAGCCGCCGCGCGCGGGCCTTACTCTACAACAATAGTTTGTAACCTGTCCCATAGATCGTGACGATATGACGCGGGCTGGAGGCGTTTTCCTCGATCTTCTTACGCAGCTTGACAACGAAATTGTCGACCGAGCGACTGCTCCCATACCCGGTAAGACCCCAAATCTTCTCCATGATTTCCTCGCGCGCCACTGGCTCGCCTTTGCGCTCGTGGAGCAAGCGCAGGATCTCGACCTCGTAGAAGGACAGAGGCAGCGTCTTGCGATTGCGCACCAGCTCGTGGCGGCGGGGATAGACCGTGACCTGTCCGATGCGGATGGCTTCGTCGGTCGCCGTGGAACGATGCAGCCGCCGAAAGATGGCGTTGATGCGCGCGACCAGCTCGCCGACCGAGAACGGCTTGGTCACGTAGTCGTCCGCCCCGGCTTCCAGCCCGCGAATCTTGTCGGTTTCCTGCGAGCGCGCGGTGAGCATGATGATGGGCACCACGGGATGGGATTGCCGGATCTGCTCGCACACCGAGAACCCGTTGATGTCGGGCAGCATGAGGTCGAGAATGACCAAGTCCGTGCCCGCTTCGCGCAGACGCGCGATGCCCTCGCGGCCCTGCCCCGCCGTGCTGACCTCGAACTGCTCGAACTCGAGGGCGTCGCGCAGGCCGCGCGCGAGGTCGGGCTCGTCCTCGATGACCAGGATGCGCCGGCGGGACGTCGGGCCGGCAACGGAAGCGGCACCGTTCGTCATGTCGGCCCCCTGCCCGGGCTCGTCACGGCCGGCGCCTCATCTCCGGCGGGTACCGGCGCGGGCACGAAGACCTTGAAGACGGAGCCTCGCGGGTTGTCGGGCGAATCGGGCACCGGGCTTTGCACCGTTACGCGCCCACCGTGAGCCAGGGCGATGTGTTTCACCAGGGCCAAACCTATACCACTGCCGCGCACGTTTTTCTCGCGCGTTTGCTGCGAGCGGTAGAAGCGCTCGAAGATGCGACCATGATCCTCGGGCGCGATGCCGGGGCCGAAATCGCGCACGGCCAGGACGACGAAACCCGGGGCGCGCGCCACCGTGACATCCACCTCGCCGCCGTCGCCGGCGTGCTTGATGGCGTTGTCGACCAGGTTGAGCACGACGAGGGTCATCTCGTTGGCGTCCATGCGCACGGGGGGCAAGCTCGGCTCGATAGCGACCACCAGCTTGACCTTCTCGCGCTCCAGCCGATAGCGGCAAACGTCCAGGGCGCGCTCCACCACTTCGGCCAGATCGCCCTCCGCGAAGTGGTAGCTCGACTTGCCGCGCTCGATGCGCGAGAAATCGAGGACGTTGTCGATGAGATGGGACAGGCGGTCCGACTCGCGCGTGATGATACCGCCGTACTCGCGCGCCGCCTTTTCCCCCTTGTGCCGGCCGGTGGCCACCATCTCGCCGAACATGCGAATGAGCGACAGCGGCGTCTTGAGCTCGTGGGAGACGTTGGCGATGAAGTCGCTCTTCATGCGCGAGGCGCGCCGCTCGGTGAGGATGGCCAGCCACACCAAGACCAAACCGACGGCGATGATGCCGGTGGCGAGCATGATGAGCACGCGACGGAAGCCCTTGGTGCGCTCGCGCTGCGCTTGGAATTCCTCGACGTTCTGCGGCACCATCTGGATGCGCCAGCGGTACAGCGCCTTGCCAAACGGCCCCTCGTAGAACAGCCGCACGCCCGGACGCGCCTCGGGCACGGCCAAGCGCGCGCCGGCGATGAGATTCGACGCCTCGTCGAGAATCGCCACGCGCCGGTTCTTGCGCGGGGGGCCCAGCTCGTTCTCTACCCACTGCTTTCCGATGAAGTCGAGGCTGAGCTGGGCCACCACACGGTAGCGGACATCGTTGGCCGCGCGGCGGACGGTGTAGGCGAGCAAGGCCGACCCGCCGCCGTCGAGCGCCTCGTGGTGGTAGGCGAAGCTGTCGGGATCGACCTGGTCCCAGGCGAGATTCCTGATCTTGTGCAGCCAGGCGATCTTGGGCTTGGCGGGCGCGCCCGGCTTGCGTCGCTTGGGCTCCGCCTGGCTCGGCTCGGGCCACATGCACTCGATGCGACCGGCCTCGCCGAGCACCACGAACGCTTCGACGTCCGGCCCGGGATCGAGCTCGCAGGCGTCGCTCGAGGCGGGATCCTCCCGCAGCTCGTCGATCTTCGCGAAGAGAGCCAGGGCCTCCCGGTCGAGCTGGGTCTCCACCGACTTGGCCAGGCTCTCGGCGTAGTCCTGGCACTCGAGGCGAAAGAGCTGCTCGACCGGGCGGGAAACGTCTTCGGCGTGCTTGAAGCCGTAGTAGGCCAGAGCGACCGCGGCCGCGATCATGGCCGGGAACACGAGCGCTAGAATCAACGAGATTGGCCTTGGGCTGCCGACGCCGCGCATGCTTGCCTCGCTTCGACGAGAACGCAGACTACCACCCTGACGCGCGCCCGGGGCAAGGCCCGCGGAACCGCCGCGCATCGCAGCCCTTGCCGGCCCGCCGCTCGTGGCCATCTGGTCCCGGACGGACGGCGCGGCTATACTTGCCGGCACGCCTCCTTTCGTCCTTCCGTGGCGGCCAACCATGCCGGAACAAGCCATCCTGAATTTCGGACTCCAGCTCCAACCGCAGCCGCGCATGGTGTCGGTCGTCAGGAGGTTCGTGGAGGAGAGCTTCGAGAAGATGGTGGGAGACCCCGACGCCGTGCACCGCGTATCGCTGGCCGTGCACGAGCTTCTGGAAAACGCCGCGAAATACGCGGTCGGCGACAAGACCGGCCTGACGGTCCATTTCGACGCCCAAGGCTCCACCGCCAGCATCAAGCTCACCAATCGAACGACGCCGGAGCACATCGCGCGGCTGCGCGCGTGCATCGACGCCATCCAGGCGGCCGCCGAGCCCTTCGTCCACTATCGGAACCTCATGCGCAGCAACTTCGGCACGGCGGCGGAATCCGGGCTGGGCTTGGCGCGCATTCGGGCCGAGGGCGAGCTCAACCTGTCGCTGGAAATACGGGGAGACACGGTGACCATCGTCGCGAGCAGCTAGTTCCGAGGAGAGACACTTATGACCAGTTGGGCGCGGAATACGACCGAAAACGACTTCGCAGCGAACGCCACCGCAGACCAGGGGAGAATCCTGGTCAGCCTGAGCGGGACCGCCGACGTCACCATCAGGAACCATCTCGATCACTTCCTGCGCGAGGTGCACCAGGAGGCGCAGCGCTGCCGCGCCGAGGAGGTCACCGTGGACGTGCGCCAGCTCGAGTTCATGAACTCGTCGTGCCTCAAGTGCTTGGTGTGGTGGGTCAGCACCGTGCAAGAACAGCCCGCCGAGGGGAAATACAAGATCGTCTTCGTGTCCAGCCCGTCGCTCTACTGGCAGCGCCGCAGCCTGGACGCCCTGGCCTGCCTGGCCGACGACATCATCTCGGTGCAGACGTAGGTGGTTAGTATCCGATTCCCTATTCGTGTAGTATCGCTTCGCCGAAACGGCCGACCCGGTCGCAAGGACCGGGTGCAGATCCACCAAATGTTTCGTCAGGAGAATCCAGCGATGCCTCAGCGTACCCGCACGATCCCAGCATTGTTCGTCATTCTTGCCGCAGCTTCCTGCGTGGGAAGCATGGGTCAAGTCGGCGCGTCGAGCAAAGGCTCGAGCACGAACCCATTCAAGGACGTGGCCTTCTTCCTGAACCCCGCCTATACGGAAAACGTCGAAGCCACCGCCAAGCGCCACCCGGACATGGCGGACGCGATCCGCAAGGTGGCGCAGCAGCCGACGGCGGTCTGGCTCGACCGCATCGCCGCGGTCCAGAATCTCAAGGGCTGGCTCGACGAGGCCAAAAAGCAGCAGGACACGTCCGGCAAACCGACCCTGACGGTCGTCGTGGTCTACGACCTGCCCAACCGCGACTGCTCGGCCGAGGCCTCGGCCGGCGAGCTCAAGGTCGCCGAGAACGGCCTGGCCCGCTACAAGAGCGAGTTCATCGATCCCATCGCGGCCGAGTTCAAGGCGCATCCCGATCAACCCATCGCGGTCGTGCTCGAGCCCGACTCGCTCGCCAACCTGGCCACCAACATGTCCATTCCGATGTGCCAGGAGGCGCGCCCGGTCTACAAGGAAGGCGTCGTGCACGCCATCAAGAGCTTCGCCCTCCCCAACGTGAGCGTGTATCTGGATGCCGCCCACGCGGGTTGGCTGGGCTGGGACGACAACCGCGCCAAGATCGGCAGGATCTTCAAGAGCGTGCTCAACGACGCCGGGGGTCCCGGGATGATCCGCGGCTTCGCGATCAACATCGCGAACTACACCCACCTGTCGAACCGCGACGGCGCCGTTCTCGAGCCCACCAACCCCTGCCCCAACGAGCTGACGTACGTCAAGATCTTGCGCAAGACGCTGGAGATGTACGGCTTCAAAGATCACGGCTTCATCATCGATACCTCGCGCAACGGCAAGGGCAACATCCGGACCAAGTGGGGCAGCTGGTGCAACATCAAGGGAGCCGGCCTCGGCGAGCGGCCGCGCGCCGAACCAGAGCCCGGAATCGATGCCTACTTCTGGATCAAGCCGCCGGGAGAGTCGGACGGCGTCGCGGACCCGAAGGCTCCGCGCTACGATCCGATGTGCGGTGGCCCCGATGCGGCCCCGGGCGCGCCCCAGGCCGGCCAGTGGTTCGAGTCGTACTTCCTCGACTTGGTCCGCAACGCGGAGCCGCCGCTCTAGAAACGCTATTGGGGGGCGCGACAAATCGCGCCTCCGCTGCCGCGCGCCGGATGTCCGGTCGTTCGACCGCGACAAGTTTGCGATCCCCGGCTAAGATCGCGCCCACACGTGAGCATCTGCAAGCACTGCGGTCAGGATCACGAAGCGAACGGCAGCGTCTGCATGGGTGCCCCGGCCAAGCCCGGGACCGCGGCACCGGCCGCCATGAAGACCATGTTCGGCGTGCCGCCCGCTCCCGTCCCCGCAGGGCCCAAGCCGGCTGCGCCGCCCGTCCCGAAGTCCGGCTACGCCAAGACCCTGCTCGCGCCCGCCGCCAGACTGCCGCCCCCGAAGAATGCGTTGCCCCGCCTGCCCAGCGCCGAGGAGGCCCGCCGGAACCCCAACCTCGTGATCTCTTTCGAGGTGACCCCGACGCCAAGCCACCCTTCGCCCGCCGGCGCGCGCGGCGCCGGCACCATGGATTCGTCCTCGTCGGCACCAGGCTCGGATACGGCCGCCGACCCGCCGGAAGACGGCATCCCCGTCGACCTGCCGCCTCCGGCCGACAGCGGCATTCCCGTCGCGCCGGCCGAGGCAACACGGACCGACCCGCCACCCCCAGGTCACGGACCTCGTTTGGCCCTGCCCGAGCCGCCCGGCAACGCGCCATCTGGCACCGCCGGGACCGCCGCGCGCCGGACGGCAGGTAGCCTGGCCGAACGTCTCGCCGCCGACGTCAAGAGCCTGGTGGAGCTGCTCGCTTGGGCGGCCACGACCTATCTCGGCAGACCCAAGCCGTACCTCCTTCTGGCTGTCCTCCTGGTCCTGCCCGCCTCGATCCTGCAGTCGTGTCTGGTGGCCGGGGTGGTTGCGCGCGGCACGAGCCTTCCCGCGCATCTTGCCACCGTCGACTTCTCGGCACGCAAGGCCGAGCTGGCGGCGCGCATCCAGGAGAGCCAAGCCCGTGGGCGGATCGACGAGCAGGCCGTGGCCGAGCTCGCGGCGCTGACCGCCGCGGAAACCACGCGTGTTCCCCCACCCAGCGCGGAGCCGAGCGCGAGGACAAGCTGGGTGCGCGTACGGTTGGCACTCCTCATCCAGGGCCTGCTGGTTTTGGGACTCGCCTTCCCCGTGGCCTGCGGCGCCTTGGCCATCGCGTTTTTCGACCAGGAAAGCGGAGCGGCCTGCCCGGCCTTCGCCGATGTCTGGCCCATTCTGGTGGCCCGGGGTGACCTTGTCCTGGTTACCTTGCTGCCCGCGGCAGTGCTGGTGGCCTTGGGCAACGCCCTCTTCGTCCTGCCCGGCCTGGTCGCCAGCGTGCTCTTCCTCTTCCTTCCCCATGTCGTGATCTTCGAGAAGAAGGGCGGCCGGCTGGCCCTCCTGCGCAGCATCGACCTGACCAAGAGCGACCCCATCCGCGCGGTCTTGACCTTCGTGGCCTTCGCCCTGGCGGGTGCCGTCATCGCCGTCCTTGCGGAACTGCTCCTGCCCACGAGCGGCAGCCGCGCCCTGGCCTTCCTTCACTTCGTCGCGTGCGACCTCGTCGCCGTCGCTGTCCTGCCTATCCCGGCCTTGGTGCTGGCCCGGCTCTATCTGGACCTGCGCGGTCCGACGACAAGCGCGCTGCGCCTGTCGCACGCCGCCCACAGCTAGCGGGCCATGGTTTCCCTTCCCGACATCGAGCGGGCGCTGCATCGGCTCTACATCGCGGCCCCCGGGGCCTCGCTGCGCCGGGAGGAACGCAAGAAGACCCTGGAGCTGGCCGGGATGATGAAGGAGATCGACCGGATCGTGAGCGCGGCCCGCGAGAAGCGTCCTTGGCGCATGATCGACGCGGCGGCCGGCAAGGCCTACGTCGGGCTGCTCGCCGCCGAGCTGGTTCTGGCCAGGAAGGGCCGGGCCGGCCGCCTCGTGCTCATCGAGCGCGACGGCGCGCGGGCGGCCGCCTGCCGTCGTGCCGCGGCTTGCGTGCACGCGCCTCGCGTCGACATCAGCGTGCGGCAAAGCGACGTCGCGGACGCCTCGGCCTGGCCGAGCGAACCCGACCTCGTGGTCGCGCTGCACGCGTGCGGCCCGGCCTCGGACGAGGTCATACGCCAATCGGTGGCTTGCCGCGCGCGGCGCCTTCTGCTCGTGCCCTGCTGCACCTCGAAGCAGGTCGCCGCCGCCCAAATCGCCGATCGGTGGATGGAGGATCTCGGACTGCCTCGCCATGCCGAGATTCGCCGTCGCTTCGTCCAAGCCGTGGTGGACGGCGAACGCACTCTCGTTCTCGAGGCCGCGGGCTACGAGACCGTGGTCCTGCCCTTCGTTCCCCCCACGGTGACCCCGCACAACCTGCTGTGGCGCGCCCGCCGCGTCGGCGAGCCCCGCCGCATGGCCGAGGCGGCCAAGAAACTCGCGCGGCTGCGGGGCGCGGGCGAGGCGAGCCACGTCTAGCCCCAGTGCCGGTCACCCGGAAACCGTCCACAGGCAGAAGCGTCGGAACGGAGCCGGAAAGCCCCCGGCATTCCGCCATTCCTATCCGTCCCCGTTCCTCGCTTCCTCCCCGTCTTTCCCTTGGGTGACCGGCCTTCGGGCTACCCGGACTTGGCCAGCCGCCGCTCGCTGGCGGCGATGACGTCGTAGATGGCCTTGGCGTCGCGCGCGGCCAGCACGGGCTCGACGGCTTTCTGGGTGGCGAACATCCTGGACAGCTTGGACAGCCAGGGCAGATGCATCTCGTTCATCTTGAGGCCGAGGACGAAAAAGAGGTGCGTGGGCTTGCCGTCCAAGGCGTCGAAGTCGATGCCCGCCTTGGAGCGACCGAGCACCATGAAGGGACGCACGACCTGCTGGGAATTGCGCCTCATGGTGTGCAGAAAGGCCACGCCTCGGCCCATGGCGCTGGGCAGGACGTTCTCGCGCTCGATGAGCGCGCCCATGAACCAGGTCTTGTCGCGAACCAGGCCCAAATCCGCGGCGAAGCCGGCCAACTCCTCCACGGCCGGGTTCTTGGTCGTGGCCTTCATCTCGGGCAGGATGTGCGAGACGTCGAAGCAGGACGCAAGCTCGAGCATGGCGCGCGGCGAGACCACGGGTTTGGGCTCGTCGATCATGCGCGGAGTCAGACCCAGCATCTGGTCGTCGAGCCACGTGTCGATCATGGCCTTGCGGAAGCGCCACTGGTTCCCGAGCTTCACGCCCGGCAGCCCGCCGTCGGTCACCAGGCGCAGCACGATGCGCTCGTTGAGGTTCAAATACCCCGCGAGCTGCTTGATGGTCATCAGCCGGTCTTCCATCGGCCGCCTCTTCTACACGAAAACGCCGACTCCGGGCTACCCACGCACCAGCCCGCGATCGAAGAGCCCGCCCAGCTCGGCGAAGGAGTGCGCCACGGGCGGGGTCCTGGGGTTTGCCGTCACCAGGGCCAGACCGAGGCGGGCGCGCAGGTCGAGGTAGTCGGACGAAACGCTCCAGCGCGCGAGATCGAGGATGGCGGCTTCGGGCCGGGCGTGCTGGGCCCGCGCCTCCCGCACGATCTCGCGCGCGCTGGCCACCACGTCGCCGCAGACGAGCAGACCCGCGCGATTGGCGACCGCGTCCGAGTCCGCAATCCACTCGGCGATGTCGATGCGTCCCGGACCCGCCAAAAGCGGCGCGGCCGCGCCCGCGATGCGTTCGAGCTGCCCCCGAGGCAAGGCCCTGTGGAAGAAGGCAACGTACTTGCGCACCGCCGCCGCGCTGGTACCCGCGATGTGGAACTTGGGCTGCACCAGGCGAAGGGCCGCGGTCAGGACGACCTGCAACTCGCTCCGGCTGGGCACGAGCTGCGGCCAGAGCAGGAAGTGGTCGGCGCGCAAGCCGACGAGCTTCTTGGTCAACAGAAACGCCAGCTCGGGCTGCGTGCGCCCCAGCACCAGGTCGCGACCGAGCACCAGCGCGGGCACCGGACGGCCCTCGTCGAGCAACACCACCAGATCGATTTCGCCGGTGAACGTAGGCGGCACGTAGACCGTGGGCAAGGGAACCCCGATGAATCGGCTGGCGTAGACTAGGAGGCGCGAGACGAAGGTGGGATCGCCCTCGATCTTCGCGCGGTACTTGCGTTCGAGCCCGTACGCCGAGGCCTCTTTCGCACGCGCCGCAATGATGGCGGGCGCCGCCCCGGCCAGCACCTGCGCGATCATCTGGCTCCTGGGCGAGGAGCAAAGTCGTCCCTGCCACTGTTTCTCGGTCAGCACGGTGCGGGCCACGACCACGCCCCGCGGGGAGTTGATCTCGTAGAAGGCCCGCTCGCGGTCCTGCGCCCGGGTCAAGGCGCACAGCGCGGCGCTGGCGCAGAAGACTTGGTCGTACTGCTCGTGCTTGCCGTAGATCCTGGCCAAGGCCCGCACCTGCTCGGCCACGGCATCGGCATCGCCCGCGGCTCGGAGCAGCCGCTCGCGCGTGGCCACGGCCTTGGCGAAGCCCTCGCGGCCTTGCGCCTCGTAGGCCTCGGCCAGGGCGACGCGCTGGCGGACGTCGTCGGGAGCGAGCGAAGCGCACACCTCGTAGGCCGCGGTCGCCGCCGGCAGGTCGTGCAGGTGTCGGCGGCATGTGTCGGCCAGCGCGCGCCACAGACCGAGCAGCCACGCGCGCTGGTCGGCGGGCGGATCCGCCCCCAGGCGCTTGATCATGCGGCGGTAGGCCCGGGTCAGCTCCCGCCACTGCTGGCGGCCGACCAGGATGTGCTCGATGCGTTCGAATGTGCGCCGGTCGCCGGGATCTTCGTCGAGCGCGCGGTCGTAGAGCGCCACCGCCTCGGCGGGAGCGTCGAGCTCGGAGTTCAGGATGCTGGCCAGGGCCACCAGGTAGCAGACCTTCTCGCGGCCCGTGGTCAGCGACACCAGGCGTTCGAGCACGTCCGTCGCGCGCGACCAGTGGCGATTCTGCGTGTGGAGCTCGACCAGCTCGTGCAGCACGCCCACGTCGTCGGGGCGCAGCTCCGCGGCCTGCAGATAGGTGCCGAGCGCCGCCGGCAGGTCGCCGAGCTCCTCGCGCTGCAGGCGTCCGATCTTGCAGACGGTCTCGAAACGTTCGTCGCTCGAGAGCTGGCCGCGCAGAAGCGCCCGGTACTGCTCGACCAGGGCCGTGGCGTTCGTCTGGCCACGCCCCTCCATCTGCTCCGTGGCCCTGGCCAAGGCCCGCCGCGCGCCGGGCAGATCCGGCGCGAGTTGCAGGGCTTGCATGTACGCCGCCACGCCGGCTTCCAGCTCGCGCATCGCCACATGCGCGTTGCCCAGGGCAAGCAAGTGGCCGGCCCGCTCCTCGCCCGGCATCTCGGTCCCGCGCACGGCCAGAAGGCGCGGCACGGTGGTGACGACGTCCTGCCACCAACCGCGCTCGACGGCCAGGCGCGACCACGCCTCCAACGTGGGCAAGTGGGTCGGGAGCGCGGCGTAGGCCTTGCGATAGTCGCCGCGGGCCCGGTCCACGTCGCCCGCCATCTGCGCCGACCAGCCCGCCTTCTGCCAGAGCTGCGCCGATTCCTCCATGGCCTGGTTGGCAGCACCGGCCATGTCCTCGAGCAGTGGGTAGGCCAAGGACCATTCCTTGCGCTCCCACGCCGCGTCCGCCAGCGCCGCCACCGCCTTGGGGTGGTTGGGCGAAAGCGCCAGCACGCGCATGTACTGCACCACGGCGCTCTCCGTGTCGTGCAGTTGGTCGCGGTAGATCTCGGCCGCCTCGAGCGCGAGCTCGACATTGTCGAGCGGGTCCAGCGCCTTGCCGGCCGCGCAAGTCAGGTAGGCGGCGGCCCGGTGCCAATCGCCGCGCTGACCGTGCAGGAGCACCAGCGAGCGCAAGGCCGTGGTGTTGGCCGGATCCGCGGACATCGCGGCCTCGAGGCAACGCTCGGCTTCGCCACGGTCGCCCAAGTCGCGCTCGTGCCACAGCGCCATCGCCACCAGCAACTCGGCGCGCTGGCGCCCGGAATCGGCCGTGGCCACGAGATCCCTGCATTTCGCGAGCAGCTCGTCCCAGCGGTTGTAAACCGTGGCCAGCCGGGCTAGCTCCGATGCCACCTCGTCATTGAACGGCTCGTCGTGCAACGCCGCGAGCAGCGTGAGAAAGGCCCGCTCGGAATCCCCCAGGTTGGTGTCGAAAATCTGGGCCGCGCGGATGAGACAGCGCGTGCGCTCGGCCGCCTCCGGAGCCGAGGCGGCCCGCTCGACGAACAGGTTGACCAGATCCTCCCAGCGCTCCTCGCTGAAGAAGGCGCGCTCCATCTCGCGGAAGGTGTCCACCGAGGGCGTGACATCGTCGTCGACGAAGGCCTCGGTGTCATCGTTGATCACGTCGCTGACGAGCGGGCCCGAGGCGGCATCCTCGGCAGGAAAGGCCAGAAGGGCAGGCGCATCCCTCCAGCCAGAGTCGTCGAATGCCACGTGGAACGGACGCATGGCGGCCCACTACAAGTAGGGAAGGGTATGCCTCGCGCGCCCAAGGATCAAGGCTGACCGGGTTTCGCATCGCCGCTTACTATTGCAGCGCGGCTATCGACTCGTTTCGCGACAGTCGCGCTCGGCGCGCTCGCGTTTGCCGGTGGGGGCATCCGGCAGACGCCGGTAGGCGTCGGCCAGGCTGCAATGCACGCTCGGGTCGAAGGGATTGATGGCCAGTGCCGCAAGCAGCGACGCGACGGCGTCCCGGATCTCCCCGCGAGCCAGGGCGGCCTGGCCGGCAATCAAGTGCGGCCAGGGCAGCTCCGGGTAGGTCGTCGTGAGGGGAGCGATGACTCCGCCCGCCTTGGCCACGCTGCCCAGGGCAAGGTAGGTGCGCCCCAGTTTGACGGCGAAGATCCATTGCGACTTGCCCGCCAGCCGGTAGCCCTTCTCGTATTCCACGCTGGCCGGGCGCAACCGGTTGCGCAGCAGCATCATGTTGCCCAGGCGCAAGAAGCGATCGGCCGCGCCGAGATTCGACGAAGCATCGTCCTCGCTGGGCGCGCCCCTTGGCCCCGCGGTCTTCTTCCGGTATTTGCGCAGGACGGGCTCGAGTCCCGGCAGCGTCTTGTAGTGCAGTCCCGCCATGAATCCGCGCCAGGCACGCTCGAAATCGGCCCACGAGCCGGTGCTGCCATAGGCGCGCGCCACCGCCGTGCGCGCGTCACCGCCGTCGCGCACGATAGCCAGCGCTTGGCGCAAGGCCGCCGTATGGCCACGCGCGAACAGACAAGCGACGGCGGTGGTGACCTCGGCGAAGGCCAGGGCCGCGTCCTCGGCGCGCGGCAGTTTGGCCATCGAGGGGTGCATGGCATCGAAGCCGATGAGCTTGCCGCTGGCGAGCGCCTTGGCCAAGTGATGCTGCATGGAGGGATGCAGCGAGAGTCCGGCGGGCGCGCGCCAGCGATGTTCCAGGAACTTGGCCAGCCCCTCTTGCAGCCACACCGGTGCGCGGTCGTGGGTCAGAGCCGCGACCGCATAGTGCACGACTTCGTGGGCAAGACTGTCCAGCCACTCGTAACCGAGCCGCATGGCGCGCGGACTGGTGAGCATGATGCGGCTCCACTTCGACACGGCCACCGTGCCCGTCCGCTCGATTTCCTCTTCGCTGAGCATGGTCATGCGGGCCAGCTCGCGGCTGCCGCGCACGATGTGAACCGGAATCGGCCGCGCCGGCGCGAAACCCAGGTCGTCGGCGAGCGCCTTGACAGCGGCCTCGAGCGTTTCCAGGCCGTAGTCGGCGAGCACCTTGTCCTCGGCGGCGAAGTGGAACACGAAGTGCGGCGAGCGCCGCACAAGAGCGTCCTCGACCACCTCGGCCGACGCCTCGGCCAGCCGCGCCATCTCCCGCCACGCCGCCGGCCCCGCGCCGTGGCGGATGGCGGCCTGGTAGTCCGCCGCGGCGACGCGGAAGTCACCGGCCAGGAAGCGTTCGTAACCCCTGACCGCCAGCGTGGCGGGCTCGCCCGGGTGCGACTTGAGCAGCGCCGCCAGAGCGCGGTCGGCTTCCGCGAAGCGCCAGTCGGAGTACAACCGCTCGACGGCGGCAGCTTCTCCGGCAGCCCTGGCGGCCGACGGCAGGGCCAGCAGCAACAGAAGACCAAGGGCCGCCTTCATCGCACCAACGCCTCGTAGTAGCGGCGGACTTCGTCGCGGAACTTCTCGGGAGCCTTCTCGCGCATGGCCTCCATCAGCTCTTGCCGCCATTCGCGCGGCGCCCGGTAGGCGTCCGCGTCGGGAATGCGCACCGGTTCGCGGCTCGGTCGCGAGCCCAGGTGGAGCTTCTGTCCCAGGCTGCGCCGCAACTCCGCCAGCCGCTCCGCCACCGCGCGCGCCCCCCCCGCCCCTTCGTGGACCGCGCCTTCCTGCAGGTTCTGACCCGCCTGGCGCATCTGTCCCGCAATCCCCTCGAGCTCTGCGGCGGAGTGCTCGCCACCCGGCGTGGCCTCCCCGCGGCTGCCGAGGTCGTGGGCCAGGCCGCGCGTTCGTTCCGCGATGCCGCCCTGCCGCTGCCCGAGATTGCGCCCGCGGCTGCGCTGTTCGGCCGACATGACGTCGCCCGTTCGCGGAATCACGCGTCCGAGGTCCGCGGCCAGCTCGCGCGCCAGGGCCGCGGCGGCGTCCACCTGGCCCTCGTAGCTTTCGATGACGGGCGACGACAGACGACGAAGCGCGCGCTGTCGGTCGACGATCCGTCGCAGGCGGCCGAGTCCGTCCGCCAGCCGCTCGGCCTCGCCCTGTGCCTCTTGCCATTCCTCGGCGGGCAGCAGGCGCAGCAACTGCTGGACGTTGTCGCGCGCGGCCTCGGCGGCGGTTTCCGCCAAGCTGCCCAGCTCGCGCGGCGGCCCGCCCGCCAGTTTGCGCCGGAGCTGCTCCAGCTTCTGCCTAGCCTTGGCCAGGAACTCGGCCTCTTGCGCCTCCAGGCGGCGTCCCAGCTCGCCGTCGATTTCTTTGGCCAGCGCCCGGCTGTCCTGGGCGAGACCGCGCTGGTCGCCCTCGAGATCCGACAGCTTGCGCGACAGCTCGGCGAGAGCGCGGCTCTCGTGCGGGAAACGCGCCCCGCCGAAGGCGGCCGCGTTCTTGTCGAGCATGTCGCGCAGGGAGGCGAGAGAGTCTCCGAGCTCGGTCAGGGCATCGCCCAACGAGCGCGCGTCGCCCTTGGCCAGAAGCCCGTCGAGCCGCGCCGCGCTTTCCATCGCCCGCTGCGGGTCAGGCAGGTTCATCCATTCCGGACTGACCTCGTTGCGGCCCTTGACCTCCGCAATCTTGCGGGCCAACTCGCCGATGCGCGCGCGCAGCTCGCGCACTTCACGTTCGATCTGCCGGCGCAACTGTTCGTCGCCCGTTGCCTTGTACCGGGCAAGCAGATCCTCCAGGCGTTGGTGCGCCGCCACCAGATCCTTGCCGATGGCGGCCAGGTCGTCGAGGCGTTGGCGGCCGATGAGGTCGTCCAACGCCAGCACCGCGTTTTCGAGCTCGGCCGTGTGCCGGGGCGCGGTCGCACGCAGGCGCGCCGCCAGCGCGCTGGCGACGGAATCACTCTTGCCTGCGGAGCCCTTCAACATCTCCCCTTCGTCGCGCAGGAGACGACCCAGACGGGTCACGGCCGCGGCGAGCGGACTTGCCTGCACCTTGCTCATGCCGCCCGCGCGGCCTTGCTGCTCGAGCAAGCGCTCGAGATCGCCGAGGTGGCTCTGCTCGGCCTCGTGCACTTCGCGCAGGCGCGCCAGCCGCTCCGGCGCCGTCGTGGCTCCGTCCCGGTGCTCTATCTCGATGCGGTCGGCGAGCGAAGCCAAGAGCCTCTCGAGCATCTCGTGTTCGCGCACCAGCTGTGCTTCGAAGTCGCCGCGTGGATTGGCGATGACCAGGTAGAGGGTGCGCGAGGTGCCGGCCTTGCTGCCCGAGATCTCGTCGCGATCCTTGGCTTCGATGTGATACGCCACCTGCGCCCCCGGGGTGAGCATGGCCGAAACCGGCTCGAACATCGTGGTGCCGCGCACCTGCCGTGCGCCCTGCGCGTCCTTGAGCAGCAAGCGCTGCTCGGGCCCGCCGCTGACCCGGTAGACCAGAACGACTTCGCCAAGACCGAAGTCGTCACGCGCGTGGAAAGCCACCTCGACCGGCCTGGGTGCGGCCAGCTCGAGACGATCCGCGGGGCCGGTGATGTCCACCTCGGGCGGCTGGTCGCTTTCGACCACGATGCGGTGACCCCGCTCCTCGCGCAGAGGTCGTCCGAAGAAAGGCTGCAGCCAGACCCGGTAGGAGCCGTCCTCGGACAGGGCCAAGCCAGCCCGCAGCCTGCCGCGGTCGAGCGAGGCCACGAGCGTTCCCCCTTCGCCGCCATCCCCGAGCAGCAGCCGCGCCTGGCGCGCCGAACGCAAGGGACGCATCTCGAGGTGCACGCGCGTGCCGCGCACGGCGCGCAGCTCGCCTGTCGAGCCTTCGATGATCCGGCGCGGCAGCCCGGTGTAGGCGGGGTAGTCGTAGGTGACCCGCACATCGCCCACCAGCGGCTCGCGCGCCACCCGCGCCCCCTCGAACAGCGTCGGCGTGTGGAAGAGCGTCCGCAGCCCGCGGCCGAGCGCCGTGGGGAACGCCAGGACCGCCAGCATCATGACAAGGAACACGGCCGCCGCGGCCAGTACGGCCCGCACGGCGCGGTCGAGCGGAATCAGATCCTCGACCGCCAGCGGCCCGGTGGCCTCGGCCACGGTGGCGCAAAAAGCCCGAGTCAAGTCCGGCGAGGCCTCCACCTCCCCGCTCCGCGCGGCCTCGAGCTCGACTGCGGAAAGAAGGTCGCTCGCCAGCGGTGGATGTCGCCGCCCGACCATGCGCGCCAGTGCCGCCGGATCCGCGAACATCCGCGACGGCCGCACGAACCCCAGTGCCACCCCGCCAGCGACGCAAGCCGCGATGGTGCCCAACGCGACAAAGGGCCATGAGGCCGCCGGCCCGGCCAGCAACGCCGCCAGCGCCAACCCGCAAAAAGCCACAATCAGAACAGCGAGCGCGTACGCGCCGGTGCGCACGCCGATCTCCACCAGCGCGCGGCTGCGCGCTCGGCGCAGGAACGAATGGATCCGCTCGGTGTCGCTCATTCCGTCACGCCGCCTCCCCGGCCGAGCACAGCTGCGGATTCCCATTCCCCGATCGGGCCATTCGCTTCCTCGCTCACTTTGGCGAACTATATCGACCGGATCATGGGGCAGCAACGCAGGGTCGCTCTGCCGAAAGCCGGCCTGAACATCGGTTCAAGCCCAGGCGGTCCCTGTATTGCACAAGCCAGCCTTGGTCATGCTAACTGCCCGAAAGGCCAGAACCCGCAGGCGCGAACGCGCAGAAGCGCCACACCCCCGGGGGGCAAATGCGCCCACCGGCTCGCAGGCGACGAAGGACGGCCCGGCGCCTCAAACGCAGGACGTCATCGACGCCAACGGGCCAGTCGATCGCTTGGTCGCGGCGGCCCAGAAAGGCGATGCCGCGGCCATCGAGGCACTCTTGGCCAGACACCGACCGCGCGCCATCGCGGCGGCCCTGCGAGTCCTGCACAACTTGGAGGACGCCGAGGAAGCGGTCCAGGAAGCCTTCCTCAAGATCTGGCGTTCGCTGCCTTCGTTCGAAGGCCGTTCGTCGTTCTCGACTTGGGTCCATCGCATCGTCACGAACGCCAGCCTGGATCTGATGCGCAGGTGCGCCGCCCGCCCCGACTTCGTGGAGCGGCCCGAGCAGAAGGAAGCCATGGCGCCGACAGCCATCGAACCGGCGAACGACGAGACCCCGGAATCGCAACTCGGGGATCGCGAGATCGAGAAGCTGGTGCGCCTGGCTGTCGCAGCCTTGCCGGCCAACCACCGCCAGGTGGTGGTGCTGCGCGAGTTCGAGGATTGCTCGTACCAGGAAATGGCCGACATCATCCGGTGTCCGGTGGGCACGGTCATGTCGCGGCTGCACCACGCCCGCGGCAAGCTGGCCGATGACCTGCGGGCGCCGCTGCGTGAGGCCTTGGCCGCGTAGCGGGCGACAAAAAGAGCGGTTAGCTACATGGCCCACTCTGGGTACAATGGCGCCTCTTGGCCATGCCGCCCGGAGTCGCCCTGCGCGCGCGCCTTCTCCGCCTCCTCGTCAGCAAGCGAGTGTGGGGCGTGGCGGCCTCTGCGCTGCTGGTCGCAGCCTATCCCCTCTGCTGCGGGGCGCTCGGCGGCCGGTTGGTCAGCTCGAAGCTCTCCGCCAAACTGGGCGTCGAGGTGGAATACGACAAAGCGCGAGCGGGCTGGGGTTCGCTTTCCCTGTGGAATCTCACGATCGGCCCCAAGACTCGCCCGCTTCTGGCCATCGTCAAGGCCGAGGTTTCCTTGTCCGCAGCCTGGGGATCGGGAACGCTGACCCTGGTTTCGCCCCGCGTCGACGTCCAGCGCGGCGGCCCCGAGGACAACACGAGCGCGCTTCTCCGCAGACTGCGCAAGCCATCCGTTCGTGCCAGCGGGGACAAGCCGGCCTCCTATCCGAGGGTCGTGCTCAAGCAGGGCAGTCTGCGCCTAGAGGACGCGAAGTCCGATCTGGTCTTGACCGTGGCGAGCTTCGACGGCGTCTGGGAATCCTCGCGTCGCTTTTCCGTCATGGCCACGGAGGTCGACGGCCGGCTCGGCCGGCACGACAACGCGCCGTCGTTTTCCGCCGACGCGGTGACGGCCGAGGGTCCGCTCACGGGCTTGCGGCCGCACGGCTTCCCGCAGATCGCGGTGGAGGAAGGGAAGGTTCAGTTCCTGCCCAACCTGCCGCTCACCGGCATCACCGGCAGCCTGCGCCCGACACCCAAGGGCGAGGACGCGGTTGACATCATGTTCTCCGGCAGCTACGCAGGCGCCAAGCGCTCGCTGTGGACCGCCACCGGAAAGGTCAAGCCCACCGTCGACTGGTCGAACATCGACGGGCAGGTGGCGCTGCGCGCCGAACGTTTCTCCCTCGATAAGATCGCCGACGTCTTGCCGGCTTCGGTGCTCGAGCCCGAGAACACGGAGATCGACGCCGCCGTCGAGGCGCGCTTCGATGGCCGACGCGTGGCCCTGACGGGCAAACTCGACGTCGCCGGGCTCTCGATTTCGCACCAGAAGCTCGCCGCCGAACCCGTCCTGGGCGCCGGTTTCACGCTGCGCTTCGACGCCGCCGTGGATCGCGACAAGCGGCGCCTGAACCTGGGCTTCCTCGAAGGCAAGATCGGCAGCTTGACCGCACGCTTGGCCGGGTCGGTCGAGCTGCCGGCCGGCGTGTTCAGATTCAAGAATGGGCGCGAGCTCAAGGTAGTGCCGAAGATCGATCTGTCCCTGCGCGTGCCGCGGGCCCGGTGCGCGAAGATCCTGGCCAGTATCCCGGCGCCGCTCGTTCCCAGCCTGCAAGGATTTGCCTTGCAGGGCCAGTTCGAGGCGGATGTCCACGCGAAGATCGATTTCGCCGACCTCGACGCCCTCGCTCTCGGAGGCAAGGTGGGCATCGACGGCTGCCAGGTGGTCAGGGCCCCGGCCGAGATCCTCGCCCTCGCGGGACCGGAGTCTCTGTTGCAGACCGTCGAGGTTCCACCGCCGCCGAGCGGCGGCAGGGAAGACGAGCTGTTCACTTTCTCGGTGGGGCCGGACAACCCGGACTTCGTGCCCTTCGAGAACATCTCGCCCTACCTCATCGCCGCCATCATGACCACGGAAGACTCCGGCTTCTTCAAGCATCGTGGCTGGGTGTCCCCTCAGTTCAAGACCGCCCTACAGCGCAACATCGCGGGCGGCGGCTTCCGCCTTGGGGCTTCGTCGATCACCATGCAGATGGTCAAGAACGTGATCTTGGGGCGAGAGAAGACGCTCTCGCGTAAGTTCCAGGAGCTGTTCCTGGCCTGGTACGTCGAGAAGCTCCTGAGCAAGGAGCGGATTTTGGAGCTTTACTTCAACGCCATCGAGTTCGGGCCGCGCCTCTACGGCATCGGCGCCGCGGCCCGCCACTACTTCGGCAAGACCCCCGCCGATCTCACCCCGCTCGAGGCCGCCTTCTTCTCGTCGATCCTGCCCAGCCCCAAACGGCGCTACGCGCACTACTGCCGCGGCGTCTTGAGCCCGCAGTGGGAGAAATACCTGCGCAGAATCTTGAGCAGGATGCACGAACGCGGAAGACTTGACGAAGAGGAGTTCACCATTGCCATGGCTTCCACGCTGAGCTTCGACCGGACCGAGATGACACTGACCGAGAAGCAGTGCATGGATTGGGTCCGCAGGATCACGGCCCGGCCCGGGCCCGAACCCGAACCCGAGGCGGACGGACAGTAGACACGATGGCCGCTGCCGGCGAAAGCAACACCCCTCCGCGCCGAAAGAAGAAGCGCGAGCGGAAGTGGCTCCGCCGTCTGGCGGTCCTCGGCATCCTTCTGCTGCTGCCCGTGCTGGCGGCCGGGGGCGCCCTCTTCGGCATCTTCTACTACTACGGCCAGGATCCCAGCCTGCCCGGCCTGCGCGGCATCGGCGACTACCACCCGGAGCAGATCGTCAAGGTGCTCGACCGCGAGGGCAGGTTCCTCGGCGAGCTCGGCACCGTGCACCGCACGGTGGTTTCGTACGACAAGATCCCCCGGATCATGATCAAGGCCCTGTTGGCGGCCGAGGATGCCGAGTACTTCGAGCACGAGGGCATCGACTACAAGGGCATGGTGCGCGCCCTCGTCGAGAACGTGCTGCGGCGCAAGTTCGCGCAGGGCGCCTCGACCATCACCCAGCAGGTGGTCAAGCAGCTTCTGCTCACGCCCGAGAAGAGCATGCGCCGCAAGGTGCAGGAGATCATCTTGGCGCGCCGGCTTACCCAGCGCTTCTCCAAGGAAGAGGTGCTCTCCATTTATCTGAACCAGATGTACTTCGGCCACGGCCGCTATGGTGTCGAGGAGGCCGCGCGCTACTACTTCGGCAAGTCGATCTCCGACGTCGAGACGGGCGAGGCGGCGCTTCTGGCCGGGCTCCTGCAGTCGCCCGAGCGCTTGTCGCCCTACAAGCATCCCGACGCGGCCAAGCAGCGGCAGATCTACGTGCTCGGGCAGATGGCCAGGCTGGAGTACATCTACGAAGACGACGCGCGCAAACTCGCAGCCGCGCCCATCGCGGTGATTCCCGAGGGATCCGGGCAGATCAACCTGGCGCCCGAAGCCGTGGACCTCGTGCGCAAACGCGTCGAGGAGCGTTTCGGCAAGGGCAAGCTCGCAAACCTCGGCATCGATGTCAGGACCACCATCGACGCCGGCCTCCAACTGCTGGCGCGCCAGGCGCTCGAGGCCGGGCTCGAGGAGATCGACCAGCGCCACAACTACCGCGGGCCGCTCGCGCGTCTGTCCGGTCGGGCCATCGACAGGAAACGCGGCGATCTGACGGCCGAACGCGCCAGAAAGCCGATCACGGAGGCCGACAAAGTCGACGGTATCGTCGAGAAAGTCGAGAAGATCGGCGACGATGCCAAGGATGTCCGGCTCACCGTCTTTCTCGGCAAGGGCGTCGGCGTCGTCGACCTCGCGGCCGAGCCTCGCTACAACCACGACAGCAAGCCGCTTGCCGAGCGCTTCCGGCCGGGCGATGTCGTGCGCGTGCGACTGGCCCCCGAACGCAAGCGAGACGAAGACGGCAATCCCGGCCTCGCGTTGGAGTTGGGACCGCAAGGCGCCATGGTCGTGCTCGATCCCGCGCGCCGGGACGTCCTGGCCCTGGTCGGGGGGTACGGCTACCGCCCGGGCGGCTTCGATCGCAGCCAGCGGGCGCAGCGACAGCCCGGCTCGGCCTTCAAGCCCTTCGTCTACGCCGCGGCCATCGAGTCGAACAAGTACACCGCGGCCTCGGTGGTGAACGACAGCCCCGAGGTCTTCAAGCTCTGGAAACCGCAGAACTACGAAAAGAGCAAGTTTCGCGGGCCGGTGCGCCTGCGCGTGGCCTTGGCCGATTCCATCAACACCGTCAGTATCAAGCTGCTCTCGGATGTCGGCATCCTCGCCACGCGCGAGCTGGCCACGCACGCCGGCCTCGATTTGCCCCCGCCGGAGCATCTGGATCTCTCGCTGGCCCTGGGTACGGCCACGGTCACGCCCATCGCGCTGGCCAACGCCTATGCCACCTTCGCCTCGGGCGGCCAGTGGGGCGAGCCCCGTCTGGTCACGGCGTTCGGCAACGAACCGGTGCCCGCGCCCGAGCTCAAGCAGACCATCCGGCCCGAAACCGCCTACGTCATCACCTCGCTTCTGCGCAGCGTGGTCGAGTCGGGCACGGCCCGCAGCGCCGCCGCCAAGCTGCAGCGGCCGGCCGCCGGCAAGACCGGCACGACCGACAACAACCGCGACGCCTGGTTCGTCGGCTTCACCCCCGAGCTCTTGGCCGCGGTGTGGGTCGGGTTCGACGAGCGCCGGAGCCTGGGCCGAGGGGAAGAGGGCGCGCACGCGGCCCTACCCATCTGGGTCGATTTCATGACTCGCGCGCTGGCCGGCACTACCATCTCGGACTTCTCCCAACCCCCGGGCGTCGTGGTGGCGCGCATCGACCCGGCCACGGGCCTTCTGCCGGCCCCCGGCAGCGAGGGCATCGAAGAGGTCTTCCTCGATGGCACCGCGCCCGTCGACAGCGCCGCGGCACCGGGCGAGGAGATGAATCCCGACCAACTGCTGCTCGGAGCCCACGATGGCCCGTGACCTTGCCCATTTTCGGGCTTGCAGAGAATCGCCCCGGCGGTGTCCATCAAGGGACTGGAGAAATCTGCCATGACCCGAAAGACCCTGTTTGCTGTCGTGCTCGCTTGTGCATGCAGCAGCGAATCGCCGGCGGACGTGACCGGGACCTACACCCTGTCCTTGACGGTCAAAGAAACCGGCTGCGGCATCCTCAATGGCGCGGTCAACGATTCCTCGACCGGCGTGGAGATCGTCGTCACGCAGGCCAGCTCCGACGTGAATGCGCAAGTCAAAGGCATCGCCGGGATCGCCCTGGCACTGGCCATGGGCAGCGACACCTTCACGGGCCAGGTCGCGGGCCATGACCTCGACTTGTGGATCGAGGGAACCATGCCGGGGTCGACCGGTACCTGCGCCTATACCCGCAACGCACACCTGGCAGCGACTCTCACTGGCGACGTGCTGCAAGGTAGCGTGACCTACACCTACGCCACCAACCGCACCGCGGACTGCGGCAGCCTCGACACCTGCCAGGACATCCAGCTACTCAACGGCGTACGCCCGCCCACAGTGGGGCCGTAGTCTCCGGCAAGACGGGGCAAGAGCTTCATGGGAACCCGAACCGGGTTCCCATGCCTTCGCGGTGACGGGATACCTACGACCTGCGGCGCCGACGGAGCAGCGCCAGGCCGGCCAGGGCCAGCAATGCGAAGCCCGCGGGTGAGGCCGAGCGCGACGAGGAGATGGCGCAGAAGCCGCCACCCTTGTACTCGTAGGCGATCACGGGCGGGACCGCCGCGTCGTCGTTGACCGGAGGCGCGACGTCCGGGTTGACCGGTACTACCGCAGCATCGGGTACCGCTTCGGGTGGCGGCGGCGCGGTATCGGGGCCCGGCTCGGGCACCCCGACATACGCATCCGGCGCCGTGTCACCTGCGATGTCCCCCTCGGCCCCAAGATCGGGCGCTCGGGGCACATCGATGACCACGCCGACGTCGACCGCCCCGCCGTCGATTGGCTCCGTATCGAGCGTTTCCGCGTCCACGACGAGTGGGCCGCCATCGAGCTGCGGGGCCTGCACGTCGAGCCCAACCCCTGCGTCCTCGCCAAGGCTCACGTCCGGCTCCGCGTCCGCAGCCTCGACGTCGACTGGCTCCGCATCGAGCCCCTCCGCATCGAGATCCCCGCCATCGACGCCGTCGAGCGCCCTGACGGTCCAGGACACATTCGACGGGTCGCCTTGATCGTCCGTGCTCTCGAAGAACGACTGGCAGCCCGTGCCCGCTACGAGCAGGAAGGTCAGCGGCCCGACGACCAGAGCCCAGGATGCTCCCTTTCGTGATGTCAGCTTCGTGCTCTTGACGCGCTTCATTGCGACACCTCACTCTTCCGGCTCGTCTTCTCCACGATCTTGAACTGCACGCGCCGGTTCTTCTGCCGGCCTTCCGCCGTGTCGTTTTCCGCGATTGGCTCTTCCATGCCATACCCGTGCGACGTCAATCGGCCGGCGTCCACCTGCCCGCGCTTCACCAGCCACTTCACCACCGACGCGGCTCGCTTCTCCGACAGCTTCTTGTTGTACTTCCTCTTGCCCCGGTTGTCCGTGTGCCCCTGCACCTCGACCTTCAGGATTTCCGGATGCTCGGCCAGCACCGCCGCGACCTGCGTCAGAAGCTCGTCGCTCGCCGGCAGGATCTTGGAGCTGCCCGTCTTGAACCGCACCTGCTCCAAGATGACGATCTCCTCCTCCGTCACACGCACCTTGCCCGGACACCCGTTCTTCTGCGGATCCGCGTCCGGCTTGCCCTTCTCACGCGGACACGCGTCCACGTCGTCGCGGATGCCGTCGCCGTCCGTGTCCGGCGGACACCCGTTCTGCGTCGGGTCGCTGCTCATTACGCCCGCCAGGTCCGGACACGCGTCGTCCTTGTCCAGGATTCCGTCGCCGTCCCGATCCGGCGGCGGCGGCGGACACCCGTTCTTCTGCGGATCGCTGCTGCCAATCCCGGGCTCATCCGGGCACGCGTCGTCCTTGTCCAGGATTCCGTCGCCGTCCCGATCCGGTGGCGGTGGGGGTGGCGGCGCGACGGGTGGCGGCGGCGGCGGCGCCGGCTTGGGTGGCAGCGGCGCGTACGCGACGCTGGCCAACCCGCGCAGCGTGGGCGTGCCCATGGCCTGGGTGATCCCGGGCCCCCCACCCAGTCCGAACACCAACGGCCCCACCCGCATGCGCGCTCCCACGATCGCCTCCAGATTCGTCGTCTCGCGAGTGAAGCTGTTCGTCCCAGTCATCGCCGTGCTGCCGTAGATCTCGGGTCCCACCTGCAGCATCCCGTCCAGCAACAAATAGGCCACGCCAGCCCCGAAGGTCATGTCGCTGCCCAGCTTCTCGTCCGGCCCGTCCCACCGCTTGCCCAGGTCCACCCCGGCATTCACCGCGTACGCCAAGTCCTCGGTTTCGCCCGATAGCACCAGCGCCGGCATGCCGTGCACGTTCTCCGCTCCCGCGAATTGCTCCTTGTCCCCGGTCGGGAAAAAGACGTACCCGGCCAGCGCCAGGGTCGCGAGCGAGCGGTTCTCCCCCACCAACCGCACCCGCACCCCGGCCCGCACATCGCCAAGCGCCGCGCCCGAAGGGGAGCGAGCCGCCACCGGGTCGTCCCCGTCCGCATAGAGCGCGAACGGCATGCTCGCCGAGATCCACAGGCGGTCCCATAGCGAGATGCCCGCGCCTACGTGCAGGAAGAGTTGATTTCCGACAACAGCGCCGACCTCCGTGTCGTCGCTCGCTTGGTGAAGGACGAGGGGCTTGTAGGCGTAGTCCGCAAGCAACATCGCGCGCGGCGACAAGTGCCCCCCGGGGTCGCCGCCCTGCACGCCGAAGAACCTGTCCCCGGCCGGGGCCGGCTGGAACCGGTCCAGCGTGAAGCCGTTCTGGGCGAATGCCCAGCCGGGAGCGACGAGCAACGCTACCAGAATCGAGCCTGCTGCCAACCTTGCTCTCTTGCCGTTTGTCATGTTCACCTAGTGGAATTGGGTATTGTGAAAGGCCGCGTCAGACGGCCAGCCGGCGCCATTATAGGGCACCGGCACCGCCGCGCAATCCGCCATCCTCCGTCCCTGATCCCATGCTACACGGACGGTGTGAGCCATAGCGAGGCGCCAGGCACGGACCGAATCCTACGCGCTCTCATCGAAGGGGGCCGAGCGCGCGTGGTGGTCGCGACCGCGACCGAGGCCGTGCGCGAGATGGCAAGACGCCACCACACCCGGGGCGTGCCGGCCGTGGCCCTGGGCCGCGCCGCCGTGGCCGGCCTGTTGCTCGCGACGTTGACCAAGGACGAGGAGCAGGTGACGTTGCAGGTGCTGGGCGACGGGCCACTCGGCGGTGTCACGGTGGACGCCCGCTCGTCGGGCCGGGTCCGCGGCTTCGTGAAGCGGCCGCAGGCTTGCGCCTGGGAGCCATCGCTGGCCGAACCCAGCCGCCTCGAGATTGGCCCCGCCATCGGCAGACAAGGCGTGGTCAGCGTAATCAGGGATCTCGGGTTGGCCCAGAACTACGGCGGGCAGGTCGCCATGCATAGCGGCGAGATCGACGAGGAAGTCGAACGCTACCTCGGCACCAGCGAGCAGATCGACAGCCTAGTCCGCTGCGACGTGCTGGTCGATGGCGAGGGCGGCGTCACCGCCGCGGCCGGCTTGCTGGTGCAGACTCTGCCGCAAGCGCACGGCGCGGCCGTGGTCGAGTTCCTGCGCGCCACCCTGCCCGGACCCGTCTTCTCGAAAATGGTGCGCGAGGCCTCGTCTTGCGACCAGCTCCATCCCGAGGCCATCGCCAAGACGGCGCTCGGCCAGTGCGCCGAGGGCATGCGCGTCCTCGAGGTGCGCCAAGTCGGCTTCTTCTGCCCGTGCACGCGACAGCGGGCCGAGGCCACGCTCGGCATGTTGCGGCCCGAGGATCTCGAGGAAATGATCCTCGACTCCGGCACGGCAGAAGTGACCTGCAATTTCTGTGGGATCCAGTACCGGTTCACCGAGGCGGAAGTGGAACGGATCCGGCGCAAGCGCGCGCAAGACCGGCCGCGCAACTAGCCCTCTACCGGGCCGAGCCGACGAT
This sequence comes from Deltaproteobacteria bacterium, assembly GCA_016935975.1. Classification (GTDB taxonomy): domain Bacteria; phylum Myxococcota_A; class Polyangia; order Fen-1088; family Fen-1088; genus Fen-1118. The sequence goes on along the minus strand of JAFGPX010000186.1, from coordinate 18,084 downwards.
AGCGCGCAGGTCCGCGGCGTAGTGGCCGTTGGGCGCTAGCCGCAGGTAGCGCCGATAGGCTTCCACGGCGGCTTTGCGACGCCCGGCGCTCTGCTCCGCGCCGCCGATGAAGACGTACGCATCGGCCGCGTTCGCATCGGCGGCGACGGCCTTCTTGCCCCAGGCGAGCGCCTGCGCGCTCCGGCCGCGCTCGAACTCGATCTTGGCCAGAGCGACGGCGATATCCGCGGCCCCCGGATCGGTGGCGAAGGCCTGCGGACAGGTCGCGAGAATCGCCTTGCCCCGCTTCGCGGCGATGGCCTCCCTGCACTCGCTGCGCGCCAGCGCGGGGTCGGCCTCCGCCGCTAACGTGGGTTGCGCCTGCGTGGCGGAGGCGGGTGGCGGCTCTGCGACCGGCGCCGGGACCGCGGCAGAAGCGGCCTTGTCTTCCGGCAAGGCGGCAACCGGCCCAGGCGCTGCCGCGGGCAGCGCGGGCGCGGGGTCCGGGTCGGCCGCGACAGGCGCGGCGGGCGCCGGCGCCCCGGATGGAGCCGACGGCTCCGGGTTGCCGGGGGCGGCAGCAGCCACGGCGGGCGTCGTCGCGGCCGGCACGGACGCGGGATCGGCCTGGCCCGCCGAGGCGCCGGTCGCCGCCGGCACCAGCGCCGCAGCGACCTGGGCGGGCGGAGCCGAACGCTTGCCAGCCAGCCACAGCCCCAGGCAACCGAGGACGGCCATGGCCATGCTCCCGACCGCCACCCCGAGCAGGAACTGGCGAGTCGAGACGGCCTTCCTGCCTTGCCGGGGCTCTTCGAGATCGTCGAACCTCTCCACCTCGACCGGTGGCTCGGCGCCTGCATCGCCCTGCTCGAAGAACTTCGTCTCGAAGGTGTCGAACTGAGCTTTCGCGCCGCCGGACGCGGAGCCCTGCGAGGGCTGCGCGGCAATGCCGCTCTTGGGTTTTGGACTCATCGGCTTCTCGGCAGCGCGGTATAAAGCAAGTCTAAGACTACCTCACGGACGAAAGGAAAGCCCAAGGTCGATTCTCGCCGGATCCGTGTTCGTGCGCACATGCGGTCGCACCTCGTGCTTGGCATTGACGAAGCGGGCCGGGGCCCGGGAATTGGCCCCATGGTCCTGGCTGCGGTCGCCCTCGACGAGGACGACGCCCGCTTGCTGGCCCAGGCAGGGGTCAGGGACTCGAAGGCCTTTGGCTCGAACGCCGCTGCGCGTTGCCGGCGCGCCGAACTCGCCGCTCTTGTTTCTCGGCACGCGGCATGGGTGGCAACGGAGATCTGCGAGGTGGCCGAGATCGATCGACACGTGGCGCGCGGAGCGCTCAACCATCTCGAGCGCGAGCGCGCGCGGCGGCTCGTGCGCGACGCCCCGGAATGCGCGCGTATCGTTGCCGACGGCCGGGCCTTGTTCTCGCCGCTGGCCGGGGAATTCCCGCAGCTCGAGGCCCACGACCGCGCCGAATCGGTCCATGTGGCGGTGGCCGCTGCCAGCGTGGTGGCCAAGGCTCGGCGAGACGAGCTCTTCGCGGCCATCGCGGCACGCTACCTTCCCGAGTTCGGGCCGCTGCGCGGGGGGGGCTACGTCAACCCCGCCACCTGCGCCTTCGTCGCGGAGTACGTCAGACGCCACGGCAGGCTGCCACCCGAGGCACGCGCGAGCTGGCCATGGCGCGGGATAGCCAGGCCGAACGCAAAGGACTTGCCCTTGCCTTCGCCACGAGTGCGCTAATATACGCCGCCCCATGCCCGCCACCCGCATTGCACAGCTCGCCTTCGACGCCACGGCCGACGTGGCGCCGGCCGACGCGATCTACATGCGCGCGGCCTTGGCCGCCGCCGAAGAGGCGGCATTGTCGGGCGAGGTGCCGGTCGGTGCCGTGGTCGTGGCGCGCGGCGAGGTCGTCGCGGTGGCGCACAACCAGCGCGAAACCACCAACGATCCGACCGCGCACGCCGAGATCGTCGCCCTGCGCATGGCGGCCGCGCGGCTCGGAAGCTGGCGTTTGGTCGATGCGGATCTGTACGTCACCATGGAGCCTTGCCCGATGTGCGCCGGCGCCATCGTCAACGCGCGCATTCGCCGGCTCGTCTACGGCTGCGACGATCCCAAGGCCGGTGCCGTGCGGACGCTCTTCCAGTTGCTCGAGGATCAGCGGCTCAACCACCGGGTCGAAGCCGTGCCCGGCGTGCTGGCGTCCGAGTGCGCGGCCCTGCTCAAGTCGTTCTTCTCGCGACTGCGCGTGCGCTAGCGTCACCGGCGCGGTCGGCTCAATCCACCACCCGGGACTTCGCCGACGTCGCGCCCCCGACGTCTTGCGGGGCCCCGTGGTTTCCGTCGGTCGGCTGGCGCGCCTTGGCCGTGGACTGGCCCGGGCGAGGCGCCGTGATCATGGGCTCCTTGCGGCCACGCCGCTCGCGGGCCCGCAAATCGGTGATGGCGCCGGCCAGGGCCTTGGCGACCGCGCGCTGTCCCTTCTCGGAAATGAGAAACGGTCCTTCCTCCTCATGGTCGAGGAATCCGATCTCGACCAGCACCGCCGGCATCTCGAGCCCCTGCAAGACATCGAGCGTGGCGCCCCCCTGCTTGATGCCCCGGTCGCGATCGCGGCCCAAGGCGTCGGCGAGGCGCCATTCGATCCTGCGGGCCGCGGCCAGACTCTGTTCGGCCGCGACGCGCAGCTTGTGGCCTGCCCAGGCGGCCTCGGCGTCGTCCTTGGCCAGCAGCGCCGCGCGCGCGACCTCCCTGTCCACGTCGGCGACCGGCAAGACGAAGATCTCGAAGCCACGCTGGCTGCCGGGAGCATCGCCGGCGCCGGCGGCGTTGGCGTGCAGACTCAGAAAGAGGCGTGCGGAGGCCCGATTCCCACAGCGCACGCGGGCACGGATCGGCACCAAAACGTCGGTGCTGCGGCAGAGCACGACCTTGAGATCCTTCTCGCCGGCAAGCAGCCGCTGCACCCGCTTGGCCAGCGCCAGCGTCAGGTGCTTCTCGTAGTATCCCTCCTGCTTGGTGGGCGCCCCCCGGTTCGAGCCCCCGTGCCCCGGATCGAGGGCTACGGTGAAGACGCCGGCGTCGGCGCCAGCCAGCACAAGGAACGGCAAAACCGTGATTCCCAGGGTCACCGCCCTAGAGAATACCCGCCGCGGCACCCCCTCTCCAGTTTGCCTTCCCCGCGCCGGCCGCGGCGGAGCGAGTGGGCGAGGAAAGCCGGCGCGTAGACCAAGCGGCGGCAGGGATCCGCTCGAAGGCCAGCGGGAGCAAGAAAGCGAGCGCGACGAAGAAGACGCCAAGCCCGAATATCTCGACCGCCGTGGCGTGGCACCGGACCACCTGGTTGGCCCCGAAGACAAAGGCCATCACCAAAGCCGCCGCGGCGTTGCGCGTCCACGGCAAGAACCCCTCCCGGCCTTCGCCTTGCGCCTACCCGTGGGCCGGGGGCCGGCCATGCGACCAGTCACTCGCCGGCTCGTGGCCCGGGACCTATCGTCGTAGCGGAAGCCTATCCATGCTCCGAACGACGACGCAGCACCAGCAGAGCCAGGCCGAAAAGGCCGAGCCACATGGCGGACCTGCCTTGCCCTTCGCCGAGACGGCAGCTGCACCCGCTATCCCCGGCTCCCTGCGCGATGGCGGTGCCGCCACTGCTGCCCCCGGCAGCCTCGCCGCCACTTCCTTGCCCACCGGCCCCCGAGCCGGCGGCGCCTCCCGCGGCCGGGTCGCCGCCGACGCCCCCGTTTCCGGACCCGCCTGCCCCGCTCGGCCCGGTGGTTCCACCCGACGCGCCGCCCGAACCTCTCGCTCCGCCACTGCCCGCGATGGTCGCCCCGCCCGTCCCGGCCGGCCCGCCACCCGACCCGCCGACGGGCGGTTGCCCCGGCGGCTCGACCTGCGGCGAGTTGTACTCGAACGCCCCGATGTCCGGTATCCCGCTCGTCGGGTCCGGCATCGCGCGGTTCAGGAAATCCAGCGTCCGGTCGGCCAAGAGCTTGCCCCCGTCGATCGCCGGGCTGCCTGCCACCAGGTCGTAGTCCGAAGCGTTCGACCCCTTCAGATCCGCGAACCCGGGGTTCTGCGTCGACGCGTTCTTGATGATCAGGTTGTTGCTCTGGTTCACACGGCTGTCCGGGTTCATGAAGTTCACCCCGTCCGCCACGAACAGGTTGTTCGTCCAGTAGATGCTGTCCTCGTAGAGCTGCCCCCCGCTCATCCCGGACGCCACCGACGTGTACACCACCATCAAGATCCCCTGGTTCAAAGACCCCTTGTGCTGCACCAGCGTGTTGTTCTCCCACCGGATGTTGTGCATGTCCGTGTTCGCCACCTGCAGAAGGTGCAGCCACCCGCTGTCGATGGTCACGTTGTTGTAGAACTCCGAGTTCGTGAACTTTCCGCGCACGGGGTTCTCTCGGTCCGTCGAAAACACGCTCGCGATCTCGAAAAACCCGCAGCTGTTGTACGAGTAGTTGTGGTGCACCTTGACCCCCGTTACCTCCGCCCCGTCCGCGCCCACCGACACCTCCGTCGCACCCCCGTCGCAGCTACCCCCCGTCCACTCCGCGTAGTTGCTGCAGTTGATGAAGCTGTTGTACGCCACCTCGTTGTTCGACCCGTTGATGAAGATCCCTTCCGCGCCCCCCACCACGTTCGGATCCACCCCGGGCGCCGCATCCACGCTCACGTGCAGGTCGTGCACGTAGTTGTTCTGCACCAGCGTCCCCGTCCCGGTCAGCATGATGCCGATGTCGCAGTCCGCGATCTCGCTGTTGATGAGCTTGCTGTTGCCGCCCATCATCACGCAGATCCCGTTGCCCAGGTTGCGCATGTTCGCGTCGCTCTGCGACCCCGACAGGTAGAGGCCGTCGACCGTGATGCCGCCCTGGTAGGCCTGCAGCATGCTGCCGTTGTTGGGCGAGCGCGGGATCACGAAGCGGGGCAACGGCAGGCTCGCGTCGCCGTAGTTGCCGAAGTACTTGACCTTCGAGGTGTAGCCGATCTTCACCGGCTCGTTGAACTCGCTGCCGCGCTTGAAACGCACCGCCGTGCACGTCTTGCCGATCTTCTCTTGCGTCTTGACCGCGTTGGCCTCGGACAAGCCGTCCTTGCTGTCGTCGCCGAGCACGCTGTCGACGTAACAGGTCACCTCCTGGGCGAGGGCCACAGAGGAGGGAGCAAGGATTGCCAAAACTGCGGCCCCCAAGAACGCAAAGCGCACACACGTCATCGCACACCTCCAAGCCTTGACAATGAAAGGATTGGGACAGGCGCACGAACAAGTCAAGGGTCCTGCACCGTTCGTGCAGTCTTCTTGCCAAATGTTACTTTGACGAAAACAACGGTCCGGGGGCACGGGACCGCAGTCGGCACGATGCGGCGCGGACAGGCGCAAGCCAGGCTACGCCATGATGGCTTCCAGCTCGCGCGCGTGCTCGGCCACCCACTCCGCTATCTCTGCCACGATCGACTCGGGTGTATGGACCGGCGACCAGTCGAAAGCGCGTTGCACACGCTGGGTATCGGAAAGGTAGAGCGGGATGTCGGCCGCGCGGATCTCCAGGACCGGCTCGACCGCGACCGTCTTTCCGGTGGAAAGCCGACACAGATCGGTCAATTCGCGCAGCGACACGGAGCCGGGGCGGCCACCGCCCACGTTGTAGATCTCGCCGCGCGCCTGGGGCAGCACGCGCAACTGCCGTTCGACCAGGTCGACGAGGTCGCCCACGTGCAGGATGTCGCGCACCTGCTTGCCAGTGCCGCCATAGCCGAAATAGCGCAAAGGCCGCCCGAAGGCGTGGCTGGCCACCCAGTGGACCACGACCCCCTGGTCGACCTTGCCCATCTGCCACGGGCCGGTGAGCACCCCACAACGATCGATGAGGGCGGGCACGCCGTAGCTGTCCGCATATTCAATGGCGAAAAGCTCGGAGGCGAGCTTGGTGGCCCCATAGACCGAGCGCGGCCCGCCGAGCGGGAAATCCTCCGCGACCCCGGCAGCGCTCAGCCCGGGCAGCGCGCAGCGCGCGCCGTCGATTTCGAAGCGCGAGTCGTTCTCGATGAGAGGGATCTGCCGCAGCGGCGCCAAGGGATAGACGCGGCTTGTCGACAGAAACAGAACGCAAGCGCCGTGCTGGCGCGCGGCCTCCAGGCAGTTGAGCGTGCCCAGCAGATTGGTTTGCGTGACGTAGGCCGGGCTGCCCCCGATACCCGCCACCACCGAAGGCTCGGCCGAGCAATCGAGGAGGAGGTCGAAGGTGCCCGCCGCGGCCACGTCCTCGGCAATGCGGATGTCGCCGTGCACGAAGCGGACGCCGCCCGCCCGCAAACGCGCCAGCGAAAGCTCGGAGCCCCGGCGGTGGAGATTGTCGAGCGCAGTCACCCGCATGTCGGGATGGTGCGCCTTGAGCGCGAGGGCGAGCGTCGAGCCGACGAAGCCGGCGCCGCCGGTGACGAGGAGGTTCCGGAACATCCCGGCATGATAGCCCGGAAGCAGGACACGGCACAGGATCCGCCGACTGCCGAGCGGGTGCCACGCGCGGGGGTCGCATGGAGCGGGGACGAAGGGTGTCCGAAGCGGGCTCAGGGATTTCGTCGATTTCCCCCCTCCCCGCTGTCCCGGCTTCGCTTTGCCGGCTACACTCTCCGTCTGCCAGCGTCGGCCAATGGAGCAAGCAACGGACATGCGTCATCCCATCATAGAGGAAGATCTCCGGCGCATCTTGGCGGCCGGCTTGCCCTGGCACGACTTCGCAGGGCGTACGGTGTTGATCACGGGAGCCAGCGGTTTCCTCGGCGCCTACATGGTGCACACACTCCTTTATCTCAACGAACAGAATGCCTTCGGCGTTCGCGTCTTGGCGCTCGTACGCGACCTCGACAAGGCACAAGCTCGCTTCGACAGCTATCAAGGGCGCTCCGACTTGCGCTTCGTCGTGCAGGATGTCACGGCCCCACTGCGCTGTGACGAGGCAGTGGACTACATAGTTCACGCCGCAAGTCCCGCCAGTCCGCGATCCTATCTGCGCGATCCCGTTGGCACCGTCCGAGCGAATGTCCTGGGGACGGACCACCTGCTCGAACTGGCGCATCGATGCGGTTCTCGTGCGTTTCTCCTCTTCAGCAGTGGCGACGTATACGGGCGAGTTGACGCGGCCCACATGCCGCTGCGCGAGGACTCCTTCGGCTATCTCGACCCAACCGATCCGCGGGCGTGCTACGGCGAATCGAAGCGCCTCGCGGAAACGCTGTGCGTCTCCTGGCACAGCCAGCACGGCGTTCACGCAAGGATCGTGCGCATCTCCCACACGTACGGTCCGGGACAGGCGCTCAACGACGGTCGGGTCTTCTCCGACTTCGTTGGCGACGTGGTTGGCCATCGAGACATCGTCATGAAGAGCGATGGGGGAGCTCGACGGCCCTTCTGCTATCTCGCGGACGCCACGGCCGGCTTCTTCACGGTCTTGCTCAAGGGCCAGGACGGGCAAGCCTACAACCTTGCGAACCCGGACCAGGAGGTCAGCGTTCTCGAACTGGCGCAGACGCTGGCAGATCTGTTCGCCGAGAGGAAGATCTCGGTCGTGCAGCAGGCAGGGAGCGCGTTGAGCCCCAACATGAACGTTCTCGGTAGCGTAAGCATCGACAAGATCGGTCGCCTAGGCTGGAAGCCTTCCACATCGATCCGTGAGGGATTCCGCCGCACGGTAGAGAGCTTCGAGCCCGCGCGCATCCCCTCCGGCTAGGACCGCGTCTGGCGGCGACCCACCTGGCCGGCGTGGATGAGGCCCAGCGCAGCCTGCTCTTGTCGATTCCGATACGCTCCTGCACCCGCTCGACCGGCTCTGATTTGGGGTACGATGACCACCGTGCCCCGGAATCCCAGAAGTGGCCGCCCTGCGCCGGGCCGCCGTTCCCGCGTGACCACGCGGTCACGCTCGCCAGCCGCCCCGCAGGCTCGCTCGTTCCCGCCCCGCCCCTGTCCCGTCTGCGACTCCCTCGATCGCCGCATACTCTATCGACAGCACTTCGCCGAGTTCTCCTCCGGGGGCCTCATGGCGGGCTACTCGGTAGCCATATGCCAGGATTGCGGATGCGGCTTCGCGGACGACATTCCTCCGCAGAAGGACTTCGATCGCTACTACCGCAGGATGTCGAAATACGAGTTTCGGCATCGCGAAGGGAGGGAATACCAAGCCGACCGAGATCGCCACGACTTCGTTGCCGGCCTCGTCGCCCGATGGTTGCCCGACCGCCAGGCGCGCTGTGTCGACATCGGTTGCTCGAACGGTGGGCTTCTCTCGGCCCTCCGGAATCGGGGCTACGAACACGTCTTCGGCGTCGACCCCTCGGCTGCCTGCTGCGAAGCCGCTCGGCGGCTCTACGGGGTCGATGTGCGGAAGGGCACCATCGCCAGTTTCCCCCGCTTCGAGAAACCGTTCGACCTCGCGGTCTTGACCGGCGTTCTCGAGCATCTGCGCGACCACGTACCCTTGATGCGCCGGCTACTGAAGATCCTCGCGCCGGGCGCCCACGTCCTCATCGGCGTGCCGGACGCCACCCTTTTCACCAGATGGACCAATGCGCCCTTCCAGCAGTTCAGCATCGAACACGTGAACTTCTTTTCGCCCGCATCGCTGCGCAACCTCTTCCGACGCTTCGGCCTCTCGCAGGCGCAGCTCGTCCAGCACGACCAGGTGTGGCAGCCGGGCACGACGGATCCGGTCCTCGCCGCCCTCTTCAGGAACGACGGTGGCTCCCGCGAGCCGCTCGTGCCAGACCGCCAGACCGACCGCGAGCTGCGCGCCTACATCCGTCAATCACAGGCTCTTGACCGTGCCATCTGCAGAAAGATAGATGCCCTCGTCAAACGGGCAAGGCCCATCCTGGTGTGGGGCGCTGGGCCTCACACTCTTCGACTCCTTCGCATCAGCACACTGCGGGACGCCCGCATAAAAGCCATCGTCGACTCCAATCCCCGCTACCACCGTCGTCGGATCGCCGGCATACCAGTGCTCGCCCCCGGGACACTGCGCAGCGACGACACGCCAATCCTCATCTCCACCCGCGCCTTCCAGCGCGACATCGAGCGCCAGATCCGATACGATCTTCGCTTGCAGAACCCTCTCGTGCTTCTCTACGATGACGTCTGATCCCCAGCCGCTTCACGCCCGCGCCGAGGTGCGAATCCATGGACCTTTGTGAACTCCGGAAGGCGTTCGAAGCCGGAACGCTTGGCAAGTACCAGTTCGCCCAGCAAGCGTTCCTGCTCCACCGGCGACTGTTCGAGTACCCCTCCTTCCTCGAGGGCACCAATATCCACCGGATCGAGATCGTCGAGGCCGGCGTCATCCTAGAACTGAAGAGCCCTCCCATTCGCCTCTTCGCGCCCCCGGAAGACGAGCATCATACGGCGGTCGCCAGTCTGAATTTCCGGGCCGTCGAAGGGCCCGAATTCGCAATGGCGTGCAAGCTCTTTCCCGCCACAGGCACGTTCTTCGACGTTGGAGCGAACGCAGGATTCTACGGCCTCGGTATCGCCACCTGCTTCCCGAAAGCGCGGGTCGTCGCGGCGGAAGCGATTCCTCAGACTTTCGAGAACCTGCGCCGCAACATCGCGCTGAATTCGCTCACGAACATCATTGCCCACAACGTCGGCATCTCCGACCGTTGCGGGGAGGCCATGTTCTACTTCAACCCAACCATCTCGGGAGCGGCGTCGGCATGCGCGACGGCCGACCCAGAGGCCCAGCCGATCCGATGTCCAGTGCAGACGCTCGACGCCCTCGTCGAGACCTCGCAAGCCGGCCTCGACTTCCTCAAATGCGACGTCGAGGGCGCCGAGCTCATGGTCCTTCGAGGGGGCGAAGGCTCGCTACGGCGCCACAAGCCCATCGTCTTCTGCGAGATGCTCCGCAAGTGGAGCGCGCGCTTCAACTACCATCCGAACGACATCATCCACTTCCTCTCGGAGCTCGGGTACACATGCCACACCCTTGCGGACTCGGAGAGCACCCTCATTCCCTTCGCAAGGATGACAGACAGCACCGTCGAGACCAACTTCTTCTTCCTCCACCGCGAAAAGCACCAGGACTTGAGCGCTCAGCAGGCGTAGCACACGGTATCGAGAATCTCGTTCGTGTAATGCCGCAGATAGAGCCGATAGTCGGGATTCAGTGATTTCACGAGCATCGGGATCTCCCACAGGTCGTTTGCGTAGTGATATGCCGAGAGTGCCAACCTCGGCTTGTGCTCCGAGATCGTGCGCCGCGCGCCGGCGATTGCCTGACGCTCGGCGCCTTCGATGTCCATCTTGATGAACGTCGGGACTTCTCTCCCCACGAAGAACTCGTCGAGCGCGACAATCGGGATCTGGCACCTCTGCCCCAGTGTCACCCTCGCGTCGGTCGAGCCACTTGCGGCGAAGCCGACCTCTCCTGTTCTGTCATAGACACCGCTGGCGACGAGAACGACCCTAGCAGGGTCGAGCCCGGCCGTCCGCGCCCGGAGCCGCCGAAAATTCTCGGAATCCGGCTCGAAGACATAGGCGCGGGTGAAGCAACCGTTCACCTCGCGTAGGAATTCCTCGAGGGTATCTCCGATGTATCCACCACAATCGACGAACACTTCCTCCTTCGTGAGTCGCACGACCCCGGGCTCGAAGTACTGGGGCGCCGAAGATCGCGCCTGTCGAATCAAGCGCTTGTCGAAGGAGATTCTGAAGGTCACGAGCTTCTCCAGCACCCTGCGCGACTCATCGTCCGCAAGGAGCGTCCACAGCTCCTCCAGCTGCTTTCGTGTCGGGTCGAGGAATAGGTAGTCGAAGGAACCTTGGTACTCGCTACTGACGAAGACCTCTGGCCGCTTGTGATTGAGATAGACGAGCGGAAGCACCGACTTCACGCCATTGGCCGCCAGGAAGTCGCATATCTCGGACTCGAAAGTAAGGCTCGCCACGAGCACGAGGGAGTCGCGATGCTCACCCAGCAGCTGCTCCGGCGACAGGACGGGCAGCCCCTCGATTATGGTGCCCCATTTTCCCGCGTCACTGTCACAGAATGCGAGCGGCCGGACGCCGATCCGTGTGAGGTGGTGCAGGAATGAGCGCCCGAGTCGTGCGGCGCCGAATATGAGGGGGGCCTCTCCGTCCTGAAAGCGCCGATACGCCGGCCCGAATCTCTCGTCCAGGCCTTGCGCCAGCACTTCCTTGCCGGGCTCGAGCAGTGTGAGCAAGCCGGCCATCTTCAGCTGCGATGGGGGATCATGAGGCGTTCCCGACACCGCTATCGGATTCGGAGCTGGGCCGCGGACGTTTGCGTCCGGGCCAGAAGCGCTCGATCCACGCCGGCTGCTCTCTTCGAAAGGCCACGGCGCGCCAAGCGAGCTGCCGCAGCGATTCGAAAAGCAGGGGCGGCAGAAGGCCCCAAACCAGCCGCCGGGACTCGGGCGAGATGCGGCCTCCCAGTACTCCGCCCGGGGCCAGGCGGCGCAGGTCGAAACCGCATTCGCGCACCAAGGTCGACCAATGAGGCTCCTTGATGCGGTTATGGGCCGTTCCCCAGATGTAGTTCAGGACATGGTCTTGGCCCTTGAGGCGACTGGCCGCTTCGTTGAACCTCTTGGCGGCCTCGCTGACGACTGCGGGGTACGTCTGTAGCAGCCATCTATCCGTATCTCGCAGCAAGGCGAAGCCCCGCGCCGTGTACCTCGGCTGCATGCTGTCCTGCCCCGCGTGCACTCGGACGAAGGTATCGGGGGCGGTTTGATACGCGATCGGGCCGAGCAGCCGCAGCAGGACGGGGAAGACCCTGTCTGTGTCGAATGGATTCTCCGTCGCCACCACGCGAGCGTACGCCTCGCCGATTGCCTCGGTTCTTCCCACGAGGGTGGAGTAGTGAAGGCTGGCATTCAAGAGGCAGCTCGACATCACGCCGGCCTCGTCCAGGAACACGGCCTCGTCGTTCTCGAAGTTGCACCCGCTGCTCAACCACACGAACCATGCCACTTCGGCGACGGAGTACCAGTGGCGCGGACCGACCGATAGAAAGTAGCTTGAATACGAGGCGGTACAGTCGGGCTGGCAGTCCAGCACTTTGAGTGCTGCCTCAAGGTGATTCGGGGCCCACCAGTCGTCGTCGTGCAGCAAGGCGACGGTTGGGCAGCGAATCTGCCCCCAGACCCGAGGAAGGTGATGCAGCGGGGACACGGGCGGTCGTTGCTGAACCCAAACGATCGGCAGTCTGTCCCTGAACTCCTCGCAGACAGCCCGGGATTCGTTGAACTCGCTGTTCTCCGAAACGATCAGCTCCGTGATGGCGCTTCTCGCGGTCTGCCGAGCGACCGATTCGAGCGCCTCGCGCAGGAAGGCTGGTCGGTTGAATGTGAAGATGACCACCGAGAGCTGGCTCATTTTGCACGCTTCGAGTGAATTGCCGCGTCCGCCAGGATGCCAGCGGTCCAGTTGGCAAGACGATAGGGGGAGAATCGGGCGGTGTCAACGGAGGCGTGGTGAACGCCGAGGGCGACGGACAAGGTTTCGCTCCTACCATGCCGTCCATCCTCCATCCACGACCAGGTTCGCCCCCGTCATGTAGGACGATGCATCGGAGGCCAGGAAGAGAAGCGCTCCGTTCATCTCGTCACGTCTGGCCATCCGCCCGAGCACGGTGCGCGCAGAGTAGTTCGCCACGAAGTGTTCGTCGTGCGCATTGTGCACGCCCCCCGGAGTCAGAGCATTGATCCGAACGCCCTGCTCACCACAATACGTCGACAGATACCGGGTCAGACCGAGCACGCCGGCCTTCGTCACAGAGTAGACGACCGGCTTGTACTGTGCCGGCTTGCCGGGTATTCGATAGATGCGCTGATCCGGCCCAACCAACCCGTAGGTCGAGCAGATGTTCACGATCGACCCGCGCTTCTCGGCAAGCATGTGTCGTACTGCCGCCTGGGAGCACAGGAACATGCCCGTCAGGTTTACGTCGACCGCCTGCTTCCAGGCTGTGAGCGGATAGTCCTCGAACCGACTGCCGTGTTGCCCCACTTGCGAATCGTCGAACTTCGGATCCACGGCGGCGCTGTTCACCAGGATGTCCAGGCGGCCGAATGCATCGAGTGAGCCCTCGATGAGCCGCCGAACCGATTCCGGATCCGTGATGTCGGTCGCCAGCGGCACGGCGGCGAGCCCATCCCGCGCCAGTTGCCCCGCAACCGAGGTCGCCGCCTGCGCATTCACGTCGGCGACGACCATTCGTGCGCCCGCCTGCGCCAGTGTCCGGCAGAACTCCTGGCCAAGAAGCCCCGCTCCCCCGGTCACGATGGCAACCCTACCTCTGAGACTGAACTTCTCGAATACGTCGTCCATGTGTCTCCCTTTCACGCGGGTCTTTCCCTCGGCCTAGTCCTTAGACGGTCGTCCCCGCAGGACGATTGCGCCCATCCCGTGCCACCCCGAACGCCAGCGCCGCGAGAGCGATCCTGAGGGCGAAGAGCCCGTCGTCCAGCGTGCAGACCGGGAGCGCCTCCGAGCGGCAGATGGCCAGGAAATGCCGCATCTCATCGACGAAGAGGGAGTCTCTTCCAAAGCCCTCCGGAGGAACAGACCTTTCCCACACACCAGCGCTCGTCCGATAGACGGCCAGCGAGCCATCCATCCCGTTCCAGCGCAGCGTGCCCTGCGTCCCGATGACTTCCAGCTCATGCGAAGCCGGCTGCTGGAGGAAATCCAGATGGACGCTCCCGCTGGCGCCGTCCGGGAAACGCAGACCGATGTCCGCCACGTCGTCGACGGCGATTCCCAAGTCTCCCGCAGTGCGGACACGCGCGCACGTGACTTCCGGCCTGCCGAGCAGCCAGCCCAGGTAGTCGAGCGGGTGGCAAAGCGTCAGCACCACGCCACCTCCGAGATCGGCGCGCGCCGCGTAGCCCAGTCGATAGTCCTCCCAGGGATGCCAGTTGGGCAGGTACTCGCCCCAATGAGCGCGCGCGAAGACCGGACGGCCGAGCGCTCCTTCCGCAAGAACCCGACCTGCCGCCTGCAGGGTCGGATGAAACCGGAGCTGGAAGCCGACGAGAATCCGGCCTCCTCCGCGTCGCAGCGCGGCCTCGAGATTCGCCGTCCCCTCCAGGGAATGCGACACCGGCTTCTCCAGCAGCAGGTGACAGCCACGCTCCGCGGCCGCGATCGAAACCTCCAGATGCAGCGCGGTCGGATTGGCGACGACGACCGCATCCGGACGGCGGTCCAACGCGGCCTCGAGGTTCGTCTCGACGGGAAAGCCCCCCAGCTCGTCGTCCGCCAAGGTGCTGCGCCCGGTTCGATACAGGATCACATCGCGCTCGCCCAGGGCGACGAGGTTGCGCAGATGCCGCCGCCCGATCGATCCAAGGCCCGCAACGAGGAATCTCATTCTTCGCCAGCTCCCGGAGCGAGCGCCCCGTCACTCCTTTGCGACAGGGACGATCATGTTCGCCAGAAACTCGTCACGATCCAGGAATGGCCACAAGTCCTCGAGCGGTGTCGAGACGAGCGAACCGTCGGGCCATTGCTTGGACACCAGGCTCGGACAGCGCGGCTCGTCCGGAGGCGTCCACACGTCGCAGACCACCGGGCCGGGCGCATTCAGCACCTCGCGGATCCGTTGCCTCAAGTCCGATTGATCCACGATCTTCTCGGCCGGAAGTCCGTACGCGGACGCCACCCGGCCAATGTCGGGCAACGTCACCCCGCTGGCCGCGTCCGCCCCGGTAAGCCGGCCGAAGTACCTCGTCTGCGACGCCCGGATCGAGGCATAACCTTGGTTGTTGAGAACGAACAGCTTGATCGGGAGCTTCAGACGAGCGACGGTTTCCAGCTCCTGCACGTTGAGTTGCAGGCCGCCATCGCCATTGACACATACCGTGCGACGGCGACCGCTGGCCAGGCAACCGCCGATGCTGGCCGGCAGGCCGAACCCCATGGCTCCAAGCGCGGTGGTATTGAATACTCGCTGCCCGGCCTTCGCCCTGAACGCGAGGAGAAACACTTCTATGCCCGTGCCCGAGCTGCCCGGAACCACCACATCATCGCCGGTGAGCTCGTCGGAGAGCACGTCCGCGAGCACGTAGGTGCTCACTCTCTTCTCGCGGCGGTACTCGGGCAGTACCACCGGATAGCGCCGCTTCCACTCCCCGCAGCGGGCGAGCCAGCGCGAGCGATCCCGCGGCGCAACGCGCCCCCCTTGTCGTCGTAGTTCCCGGACGAAATCCCGCGCGTCGGCACAGACGGGAACGTCGATGGGCATTTTCATCTTCGCGATCTCCGCCCCATCGACATCCACCATGATCTTCTTCGCCGCGGGCGCGAACCTTTCATGCGCATAACCCGTCACCACCGTGTCCAGACGCGCACCGATGCTGAGCAGCCAATCGGAGTTCTGCAGCGCGAAGTTCGCACCACGTGGCGCGACCGGTCCGGGCCGGCCCACGACCAGCTCGTGGCTGTCCGGCAGCATATCGAGGGCCGGCCATGTCAGCAGGACCGGGAGCTTCAGTTCCGCAATCAGCTCCTGCACCTCCTCCCTGGCCTTTGCCAGCCGTACCCCGTTGCCTATCAGAATGATCGGCCGCTCCGCCTTGTTCAGCAGTTCTATCGTCCTGCCAACCAACACGGGAAGACCTACACTGCGCACCGCTGACGGTGGCTGCTCGGGGGCGAACCCCGGCAACGCGTCGACATCGATGCTCGCAGCTTGCACGTCGAGCGGAATGTCGACCCACGCGGGACCCGGGCGCCCAGATCGCGCAAGATAGACGGCTTGCTCGAGATGGTACCGAATAGTCTCGGGCTCCATGACGGTGACGGCGTATTTCGTGATCGGGCGGACGATCGAGACGATGTCTATTTCCTGCACGCCGTTCTGCCGGACGCCCATGCCGCGGATCAGATCGGACCTCTTGACTTGCCCCGAGATGAACAGACACGGAGTGGAGTCTTGCCATGCGCCCGCCACACCCGTGACGGCATTCGTCCCCCCGGGACCGGTGGTCACAAGCGCCACCCCGAGATTCTCCGTGACCTTGGCATAGGCCTCCGCCGCGATCGCGCAAGCCTGGTCGTGCAGGGTGCAGACGAATTCAATGGCTCCTTGGTGACCCACGGAGTCGTTGAGGTGCATCGCGCCGCCGCCGACGACCATGAACACGTGTCTCACGCCCTGGGCGGCGATGAACTCCGCCACGTAGTCCGACAGCTTGATCACGGTTCCTTGCCTCTTCTCTTGCTTCCGCTTCGCGACCTGCTTTCCATCCACGCGTCCAGCAGCTCGCGCACCGCCCCCCGACCGCCTCGGTGTCGCAGCCTCAACCTCGCCTTCGCCAGGACGGAAGGATGGGCGTTGGCGGGCGCGGCAGAGACACCGACAATCCCCATCGCCGGCATGTCATTGACGTCATCGCCGACGAAACACACCTCGCTGAGATCGAGGCCGTGCCGCCGCGCTACCTCGCGCACCACCACCGATTTCTCCCCGCACGCGGCGTAGACATCCTTGATCTTCAGCTTGCGCGCGAATCGCTCCACGATGGCCACGCCGGCCGGGCTGCTCTCCGCCGAAGCCAGTGCCAGGACGAGCCCGGCCTTCTGCGCGAGCGCGATCCCGGTGGTGTCGGCGAATGAGAACCGCTTCAGCTCCTCGTTCTTCGGGCCCCACCAGAACGTCCCATCCGTGAGAACGCCGTCCACATCCAAGATCACCGCCCTGATCTTGCCCAGCATGTCTAGTCCTGGCGACGAAGCCGCGCGATCATCGGCTTCTCGCGCTCGAAGACGCGCTTGACTCCGTCCCCCATGGCCATCTCGACCAACCGAATGTCCCGCACGAGACGAATGAGGCCGTTCGGCGCCAGCGAGGCCGCCTGATCCGAGCCCCACATCGAGCGGTCGAGCGTGATGTGTCGCTCGACCATGCAAGCCCCCACCGTCACCGCGGCCACCGACGACGGCAGCCCGGTTTCGTGGCCGGAATAGCCGACCGGAACCGAATAGCGACGACGCAAGGTGGCAATCACGCGGAGATTGAGCTCGTCGTAGTTGGCCGGGTAGGTGCTGACACAATGAAGGAGGATCAGGTCTTCCTTCCCCAGCACCTCGATAGCGTGGTCGATCTGTTCCAGCGTGCTCATGCCCGTGGACAGCAGGATGGGCCGGCCTTTCGCACGAATGTGTCGCAGCAGCCCGTCCTCGGTGAGACTGGCCGAGGCAATCTTGTAGCAGGGAACGTCGAATCGCTCCATGAAATCGGCGGCCTCCGTGTCCCAGCAGGAGGCAAACCAAAGGATGTTTCTCTCGCGGCAGTAGGCCCGTATCTCGCGATACTCGGATTCGCCGAACTCGATCCTCTGCCGGTATTCCATGTAGGGTATGTACCCCCACGGCGTGTCGCGCATCTTGTCTCGCTGTGCGAGAGGAACGCACAACTCGGGCGTGCGCTTCTGGAACTTGACGGCGTTGCAGCCGGCCACCTTCGCCAGATCGATCAAGCTCTTGGCGATCCCGACGTCGCCGTTGTGGTTGATGCCGATCTCGGCGATCACGAAACACGGATACTCGTCGCCCACCAGGGTGCCGCCGATCTTGACTGCTGCCATGCGCGTGGATCTCCCTCTGTTTGTGGATGTCGCGGGATGCCGGGTTCTCGGCGGGGGAATCGTATTCTAACACCAGATGCGAGGCAGGCGCCACGCGCCCCTCACCGGGCTGTGGGCAGAGTCCAACATCGACTCGGCTCGCACCGCGGGACCAAGCTGGGAGCACCGCGGTCGGCCCGCCTGTCGCGGGACGACCGTGATATCATTGGCCGACTCCTTGACCAAAGCCTCGAACTGGGGCTCACGCCCGAGCAAGGGGAAGGTTCCCAAGCCCAAGCCGGTGGTCGACGTGGGCGCCCGGTCGCTTCTCTGGTACATCTTGAGCATCTACATGCGGGAGATCATCGCCACATTCTGCCGGCGGCGCTGAGGAGGACGTGCTGTGACCACCAACGACGCGGCCAAGCGACTCTACCCGCCGCTACGGCACCCCTACTATATTCTCGCCCCGCGCTACATCCGGACTTCGTCGGG